>JBKJRO010000085.1:0-48402 GCA_046594555.1 Solirubrobacteraceae bacterium | reverse complement strand
CGGGTTCGATCGTCCAGATCGAGGCGCGCCACGCTGCGGTCATCCGGCTGCTGCGCGGGAACGTCCCCGCGCCCGACGCCTTCGACGCGTCGCTGAACACCAAGCAGGTCCTGGCGGCCGTCAAGCCGCTGATCGCCGCCTAACCCCCAACCACCCCGAACGGAGAACTGACCCATGCCCGGCATCGGCCCCATGGAACTCATCGTCGTCCTGATCATCGCCCTCGTCGTTCTGGGCCCCAAGAAGCTGCCCGACGCGGGCCGCTCGCTCGGCGCCGGCATGCGCGGGTTCAAGGACTCCCTGTCCGGCCGCGACGAGGTCCCGGTCGTGGCGGCCGCGAGCGGCGCAACGGCCACCAAGCTCGATGAGGGCGACCATGCGGATCGTGATGCCTAGACATCGATTCACCGCATGGTGCATCGGGGGCGTCCTTCTCGGGGCAGTCGGGATGACCGGCTGCGGGGCGGGCACTGACGCCCGCCCCGCGGCCGGCGCCTCGACGGCACCTGCCGCGAGCGCCCCCGCGGCGGGTGCCGCGACCGCGAGCGTCGGCATGGAGGGCGTGTCGTTCACGCCCGACAGCGTCAGCGTCAACGCGGGCGGCACCGTCACGTGGAAGAACACGAGCACGATCAGTCACAACGTCACCGCTGACGGGTTCGCCTCCAAGACCCTCGACCCGGGCGCGACCTACAGCCACCGCTTCGCCAAGCCCGGGAGTTACCCGTTCCTGTGTACGTTCCACGCAGGGATGAAGGGCACCGTCACCGTCAGTTGACCATGAGCCAGCGCCCCGACACACTCGTCCGCCTTGCCGATGAGGAGCTCATGGCCCTCGTCGCCGCCCTGGACGCCGACGCGTTCGAGGTGGTCTACGACCGCCACTCCGGTCCCGCGTTCGCGCTGGCCTTCCGCATCTGCGGCAGCCGGCCGGCGGCAGACGACGTCTGCCAGGAGGCGTTCCTCGCCGCCTGGCGATCGGCGGGCCGGTTCGACCCGCGGGTCGGCAGCGTGCGCAGCTGGCTGCTCACGATCGTCCACAACCGTGCGATTGACCAGCTGCGCCGGGTGACGCGCGTGCGCGACCGCACCGTCAGCGATGACACCGCGGCCGAACGCGTCGCCGCGCCGGACGACACCGAGGCCAGCGCGATCGCCAGCCAGGCGAGCGCCGAGGCTGAAGGGCTGCTCGAGCGCCTGCCGGACGAGCAACGCCGGGTCGTCGAGCTGTCGTTCTTTTCCGGCTACTCGCACAGCGAGATAGCGGAGCTCCTGGAGCTGCCGCTCGGTACCGTCAAGACCCGCATGCGCCGGGGCCTGGAGAAGCTCCGCGACCACCTGCAAGAGGCGCCCGCATGAACCCCTGTCACGATCCGCAGATCGAAGAACTCCTCGCCCCGCTCACGCTCGGCGCCTGCCCGGAGGACGAGGCCGAGCGCGTCCGCGCGCACCTGGAGTCGTGCGCCGCCTGTCGCGGCACGATGCTGGGGCTGTCGGTCGCACGCGACGCGCTGCTGACCGAGGTTCCCGCGCGCGAGCCGTCGGCCGCGCTGAAGACGCAGGTGATGGACCGCGTCCGCGCCGATGCCGAGCTGTTCGGCGCCGCCGCCCCGCGCCGCGCGGCCGCCCCGGCGCCCAGCCGCTTTGGCTGGCTGCGACGCCCGCTGGGGGTGCTCGCGGTCGCCGCCGCGATGCTCGTCGCGCTGATCGCCGGCATCGCACAACTGGCCGGCCAGGACGACGGACCGTCGTCACGCACGGTCCACGCGCAGGTCGATACCGCGCAGGCGCCGCGAGGCAGCGCGACGCTCGTCGTCGAGGGCGGCCGCGCACGGCTGATGGTCAGCGGCCTGCCCGACCCGGGCCGCGGGCGCGTGTACGAGGTCTGGCTGCGCACCGGCGGGGGAAGCCCGCGCCCGACGGCGGCGCTGTTCTCCGTCGATCACACCGGCGCGGGCGAGGCCGCGGTGCCCGGCGACATCGACCGGGTCGATCAGGTGCTGGTGACGTCCGAGCCGGCCGGCGGCTCGACGAGCCCCAGCCGTGTGCCGCTCGTCGTCGCGACGGTCTGATCCGCGTCGTCGCCGCCATTGCCGTTGCGGGCGACCAGCTCGTCGTCGAGCCGCGCCAGCCCGCGTGCGATGCGCTTGCGCAGCACCCGCGCGACGACCTTCGCGACGCCCGGGACGTCGGAGCCCAGATGGATGACGTACTCCAGGTGGCTGGAGTGGCCGCTCTCACGGCGGCTGAACCGCATCGCGCCGTGATGCTCGTTGAGCGGCGTCCCCTTGGTGACCTGGTACTCGATCAGCTGGTGCTCGCGGTAGGCGGTGACCGTCTCCTCGAACGGCGCGATGCCGTTGAGGCTCAGACGGCGGACGGAGCCGACGCCGTTGCGCTGCGGCGAGCCGTCCTGCAGGCGCTCGACGCGCACGCCGAACACACGGGCGAGGTTCTCGTGCTCGCTGAGGTGGCTGAAGACGCGCTCCACCGGAACCCGGAACTCGTACTCGACGTTCACCGCCTCGAACCCCATGGTTCTGACCCTAGGCCAATTCGGCCCGACAGGGTGTCAGGGCCGGGCCGGCTCGCCTTCGGCGGCAAGCTCGTGCGCGACATCGTGCGCGAGCCCGCGGCCGTGACGCGCCGGCGTCCAGCCGGGACCGCCGAACACGTACCCCAGTCGTTCGCGCCAGTTGCGCGTCGCCGTCACGTCGCGCCAGATCTGGACGTACTCGCCGAACGCGACGACCAGCGGGTTGTAGCTGTCGATGTTCGTCGTCAGGCCGTAGACGACGCGCTCGCGCTCGCCCGCGAACGTCCCGAACAGGCGGTCCCAGATGATCAGGACGCCGCCGTAGTTCTTGTCCAGGTAGCGCTCCTGGGAGCCGTGGTGGACGCGGTGATGCGATGGCGTGTTGAAGACCGACTCGATCGGCGCGGGGAGCCGGCCGATCCGCTCGGTGTGCAAGCCGAACTGGTAGATCAGGCTGACCGACTGCATGCCGAAGATCATCCACGGGGGGAAGCCGAGCAGGGCCAGCGACGCCCAGAACGGCAGCGTCGTCAGCGGCACCCACGGCTGGCGCAGCGCGGTCGAGAGGTTGAAGTGCGTCGAGGAGTGGTGCGCGACGTGGCTGGCCCAGAAGACGCGCACCTCGTGGCTGATGCGGTGGTACCAGTAGAAGGCCAGGTCGTCGGCGAGGAACAGCGCGACGTACGCCCACCACTGGTCCTTCGGCACGCGCAGCGGCGTCAGCTCGTACAGCCCGGCGTAGATCGCCAGGACGATGAAGCCCCAGAAGAACCCGATCACGACGCTGCCGAGCCCCAGCTCCAGGCTGGTGCGCGTGTCCTGCGGGTCGTAGCCGACGAGGTCCGCGTCGCGCTCGCCGGCGTGGCGGAACGTCATCCACTCGAGGACGAGGAACAGGGCGAAGAACGGGATCGCGGGAAGGATCAGGTCGTGCATGGGCCGGTCCTGAATGATGGCGGCTAATTCAGCGACGGGTCGAACGGCATCGTGGCGATCAGCGAGAACGAGCCGCCCTGACGGCGCAGCACGGCCTCCCACAGACCCCCGGGGTCGTCGGTGAAGCAGTCCTCGCGCAGCGCCTCGGCGACGATCCAGCCGTCGTCGCCGAGTTCCTCCTCGAGCTGCCCAGGCCCCCAGCCGGCGTGCCCGGCGAACACGCGCACGCGCGCGACGGCCGCCGCCAGCCCGGCCTCGTCCTCGGTCTCGGCGGGGATGAAGCCCAGGTCGTCCTCGATCAGCAGCGCCGCGCGGCCGGGGTCGCGGAATTCGGCGAGGACGGTGACCGACGTCGTCGCGACCGGGCCGCCGACGTAGACCTCGGCGTCGTCGCCGGCGAGCCACGACAGGCCGCCGACGACCTCGCCGACGGTCGCCTCGCTGACGCGGTCGAGCACGACGCCCATGGCGCCGTCCGCACCGTGCTCGGCGATCAGGACGACCACCCGGCGGAAGTTCGGGTCGGTGATCGCCGGTGAGGCGACGAGGAGCTTGCCGCGCAGCGAGTCCACGGTGTCATTCTGACGGACGACCGTGTCGACACTCGTCATCTCCGATCTGCACCTCGGCTCGCTGCTCGGGCGCGACGTCCTGCGCCGTCCCGTCGCGCTCGACGCGCTCTGCGCGCGGCTCGACGGGATCGGCCGCCTCGTGCTGCTCGGCGACACGCTCGAGCTGTTCGAGGGCCGCCCGCGCGCGGTCGCGACGGCGGCGCGGCCCGTGCTGACCCGGCTGGCGGGCGCGCTCGGCCGCGGCGGCGAGATCATCGTCGTCGCGGGCAACCACGACGGCGTGCTCGTCCGCGATCGGGTCCGGGCGATGCGCGCGGCCGGGACGCCGCTGCGCCCGGCGACCCGGCTGCCACGCACGGCGACGCCCGAACTGGATGAGCTGTGCGGATGGCTGGCGCCCGCGCGCGTCGAGGTCCGCTACCCGGGCGTGTGGCTGGACGACGGCGTCTGGGCGACCCACGGCCACTACCTGGACCGCCACCTGCTCGACGCGCTCGCCGGGCGCGACCCGTCGGTGGGCGAGCGGCGCACCGCCGACGACTACGAGCGCGCACGGGGGCTCGACGCCACGTTCATCAGCGATGCGGCCGAGGGCTCGCTGCCCGAGCCGCTCGCGCTGCTGACCGACGGCGTGATCGCCGCCTCGCGCGCGCTGCTCGCCGCCGGCGCACCGCTGGCGGCGAGCCTCCCCGGCATCGCCCCGGGCCTGCGCCGGCTGTCGGTCGCGGCGCCGATCCTGCTCGACCACGGGCTGCACCGGCGCGCGGCGCTGCCCGCGATGGCCGCGGTCGTCAGGCGACTGCACGTCCCGGCGCGCTGGACGATCTTCGGCCACATCCACCGCCGCGGGCCGCTCCCCGGCGATCGCGGGGCGCTCTGGCATCCCCTCGGACCGACCGGGACCGGGCTGGCGAACGCGGGCTCGTGGGTCTACGACGCGCTGCTCATGGGCGCCGACGAGGCGCGCGGCGATCGCCCCTACCGCCCGGGCGGCGCGGTGCTCGTCGAGCCCGGCGCGCCCCCGCGCGCGATCGACGTCCTGGCGGACGTGCCGGACCACGTGCTGCACGGACGCTGAGGAGGGCCGTGGCGTGGCGGGGCTCAGCGGCCCGGCCGCAGCGACCGCAGGCGGTCGAGCTCGGCGCGCACGGCGGCGTACTCGGCGTCCCGCTCGTGGACCGCCGCCTCGAGCCCGGCGATCCGCGCGGCGTGCTCGGCGAGCTGGTCCTCGCGCAGCGCCAGCTGTGCCGCGAGCGACAGCGCGTAGGCATCGCGCTCGGCCGACTCGGCCATCAGGAGCCCCTCGCGGACGCTCCGCAGCCGCCGCAGCCGCGGGCGCAGCTCGGCGAGCTCATGCTCGTCGGCGATGCGCGCCGCCCAGGCGCGGTTCTGGCGCACGCGATCCGGCCAGGCCTGGTCGCGCCCGGTCGCGCGGAAGTGCAGCACCGTCGGCTCGTCGGTCGCCCGCGCGCGGCCGCCGGCGGCGAGCGCGCGCTTCCACAGGTCCCAGTCGCCCATCCGCGGGCAGCCCCCGTCCCAGCCGCCGGCGCGGCGGGCGAGCTCGACGCAGATGCTCACCGACGCCATGACCGCGGTGTTCTGCCGCAGTTCCAGCTCGGCGATCCAGGGCACGCTCCAGTCATAGCCGCGCAGCAGGAGCGCGTCGTCCTCGCGGACCTCGGCGGCCGGCGCCAGCACGATCTCGGCGCCGCCCTCGTCCCAGGCGGCGCCGATCCGCTCCAGATGGTCGGGGAGCAGCAGGTCGTCGTCTCCCAGCCACAGGATCGCCGTGCCAGTGGCGCGCTCGAGCGCGCGGTTGCGGTGCTCGTAGGCGTACCCCGGCAGCTTGGGGAGCTCGACGGCCTGCAGGCGCGGGTCGCCGATCGCGCGGACCGCCTCGGCGGTCCCATCGCCGCACCCGTCGCAGAGCACGATGACCTCGACCGGCGGCCGGGTCTGCCCCAGCGCCGACCGGGCGGCGAGCAGGACGGTCTCGCGGCGGTCGTGCGTGGGGATCGCGATCGTGAACGTCGTGGCCACGGGTGGACGGTAGCCTCCCGCCATGGCGATCAGACAGGACGTCCAGACCGTGAACGCGGACGGCACGCCGGTCGCGGCGCTGCCCGAGGGCACCGTGGTGCGCGACCTCGTCACGCACGTCGACGAGCGCGGCACCGTGTGCGAGCTGTACGACCCGCGCTGGGGCGTCCATCCGGACCCGATGGTGTTCGCCTACACGTGCACGATCCGGCCGGGCCAGGCCAAGGGCTGGGGCATCCACCGGCGCCACGACGACCGCTACGCGTTCCTCAGCGGGGCGCTGGAGATCGTGCTGTACGACGAGCGCGAGGACTCCGGCACCCGCGGCCTGGAGGCCCGGATCGTGCTGAGCGACCACCACCGCCGCCTGCTGACCATCCCCTCCGGGGTCTGGCACGCCGAGCGCAACCTCGGCGACACCGACGTCGTCTTCGTGAACTTCCCGACGATCCCGTACGACCACGCGAGCCCGGACAAGTACCGGCTGCCGCTCGACACCGACGAGCTGCCGGTCGACCTGGGGATCGACTGGCGGGGCTGGTAGGGGCGCGATCCGGGCCGACGGGCTACCCTCAGAAGATCTCAGTCCGCATCGCTGAGATCTCTGCTATCGTTGCGCACGCAACCACTGTCCGCCCGCCGCAAAGGATCATCGTGCCTTCCACCCAGAGCCAGAGCCTGCTCCTCATCCCGCTGGACGACACCGTCGTGTTCCCGACGATGGACGTCACGCTCCCGGTCGACGTCGGTGACGAGGAGCGCGTGCTGCTCGTCCCCCGCCACGACGGCGAGTACGCGAGCGTGGGGACCATCGCCACCGTCGCCGATAGCATCCGGCTGCCCGGCGGCGCCCGCGGCGCCGTGCTGTCCGGCGTCGCCCGCGGCGTCGCGGGCGCGGCGCACGCCGACGCCGCCGGCCGCCTGCGCGTCGAGGTCAGCGAGTCGGTCGACGACTCGCCCGTCGACGGCCGCACCCGCGACCTCGTCCGCGAGTACCGCGCGACCGTCGAGGAGATCCTCGAGCTGCGCGGCGACGACGGGCGCATCGCCTCGTGGGTCCGCGCGATCGTCGAGCCGGGTGCGCTCGCCGACACCTCCGGCTACGCCCCGGACCTGAGCTTCGCCCAGAAGGTCCGCCTGCTGGAGCTGACCGACGTGACCGCCCGCCTGGAGCTGGCGCTGGAGTACCAGCGCGAGCGCCTGGCGGAGCTGCAGGTGCGCCGCCGCATCCGCGACGACGTCGAGGAGGGCGCCGCCAAGCAGCAGCGCGAGTACGTCCTGCGCAAGCAGATGGAGTCGATCCGCCGCGAGCTCGGCGACGACGACGCGACGATCGCCGACGAGCTGCGCACGAAGATCGACGAGGCCGACATGCCCGAGCACGTGCTCGAGCAGGCCGAGCGCGAGCTCAGCCGGCTGGAGCGCATGGGCGACCAGAACGCGGAGTCGCAGATGATCCGCACGTACCTGGAGTGGATCGTCGCGGTGCCGTGGGGCGAGCGCTCCGAGGATCGCCTGGACCCCGTCGCCACGCGCGAGGTGCTGGACGCCGACCACTACGGGCTGGACGACGTGAAGGACCGCATCGTCGAGTACGTCGCCGTGCGCAAGCTGCGCCGGGAGCGGGGGCTCGACGGTGTGACGTCGGGCGCGGCGGTGGACGAGGATGAGGATGTTTCGCGCTCCCGCGGCGGCAAGCCGCCGCGTCCGCGCGACGTGACCCGCGCAGGCGCGATCCTCACCCTGATCGGTCCTCCCGGCACCGGCAAGACCTCGATCGGCGAGTCGATCGCGCGGTCGATGGGGCGCGAGTTCGTCCGCATGTCGCTGGGCGGCGTGCGCGACGAGGCCGAGATCCGCGGCCACCGCCGCACCTACATCGGCGCGCTCCCGGGCCGCCTGATCCGCGCGCTGCGCGACGCCGGGACGATGAACCCGGTGATCCTGCTCGACGAGGTCGACAAGGTCGGAGCGGACTACCGCGGCGACCCGAGCGCCGCGCTGCTCGAGGTCCTCGACCCCGCGCAGAACTCGACGTTCCGCGACCACTACCTGGACCTGGAGATCGACCTGTCGGACGTCATCTTCATCGCGACGGCCAACCAGACCGAGACGATCCCGGGCCCGCTGCTGGACCGCATGGAGGTCATCGCCTTCGACGGGTACACCGTCGCCGAGAAGACCGCCATCGGCCGCGACTACCTGTTCCCGCGTCAGCTGCGGTCCAACGGCCTGCACGAGGACGAGGTCGCGATCAGCGACGAGCTGCTGGAGACGGTCGTTCGCGAGTACACCCACGAGGCCGGCGTGCGGCAGCTCGAGCGCGTGCTGGGGACGCTGCTGCGGAAGACGGCCACCCGTGTAGCGTCGTCGGGAGGTGACGGCTTGCCGTCATCGGACGACGAAACACCCAATCCGTCAACCATCACCATCGACCTGGACCTGATCCGCGACGCGCTCGGCCGCCAGAAGGTGTTCCAGGAGGCCGCGGCGCGCACCGCCGTCCCCGGGGTCGCGACCGGCCTGGCCGTGACCGGCGTCGGCGGCGACGTGCTGTTCGTCGAGGCCAACGCGATGCCCGGGACGACCGGCGCGCTGACGCTCACCGGCCAGCTCGGCGACGTCATGAAGGAGTCGGCGCGGATCGCGCTGACCTACGTGCGGGCCCACGCGGACGAGCTCGGCATCGCGCCCGAGGCGTTCGAGAACCGCGAGTTCCACGTGCACGTTCCCGCGGGCGCGATCCCGAAGGACGGCCCCAGCGCCGGCGTGACGATGACGACGGCGCTGGCGTCGCTGCTCAGCGGGCGGCCGGTGCGGCACACCGTCGGCATGACCGGCGAGGTGACGCTGCAGGGCCGCGTCCTGCCGATCGGCGGGCTCAAGCAGAAGGTGCTCGCGGCGCATGCCGCCGGGCTGACCGACGTGGTGCTGCCGGAGCGCAACCGCGGCGACCTCGACGACGTGCCCGACGACGTGCGCGAGGCGATGGCGTTCCACCCGGTGATGACGATCGACGAGGTCCTCGACCTCGCGCTCGAGCCGGTGGCGACGCGCAAGGCGAAGACGAAGGCGAAGGCCTAGCGCGAGTTCGTCAGAGACGTTGTTCGTCCTGGTCGCACCGTGCATGCATGCGATGCACGACGCGACCAGGCGTCGCCGAGCACCCAAGCCAGGACGACGCCAGGCGCCGCGCGGCCACCCCGGCCGGCCGCGGCCCATCCCGGGCGACGCGCTACGGCGCGAGGTAGGCCCAGGTGAAGGCGAGTTCGGTGACGCCCGCCGCCTGCGCCGCCCAGTGGACGGTGAAGCCGGTCCGGCCGTCGGGCGACATGTCGCCGTTGGCGCTTCCCGTCTGCACGTTGAACGGCGGCGGGGACGAGCTGATGTAGAGACAGACCTTGCCCGCAGGTGCCGTGGGCGCGGTCTCGGTCCCGGCGCAGTTCAGATCACGGTCCGTGGAACCCGCGGTCAGATCCAGGTTCGAGAAGTTGACCGTCCCCGTGGTCAGGGCGACCGGCACCCGTGCGGGGAGCTGCACCGTGATCGCAAGCTCGTCGCCGGCCAAGCGCGTGTCGAGCCGGTAGTCGGCCGACCCTGTCAGCAGCTGCCCCGGCGGGATCGTGTCCCACGGGTCGGTTCCCGCGACGCCCTCCTCGCCCTTCGCGCCGCGCAGCCCGGGCTCGCCCGGCTCGCCCGCGGGGCCCGCGGGACCTGCCGGGCCGCGGGGTCCCGACGTGGCGCCGCGCTCCAGATCGGCCTTCTTCAGCGAGCCGTCGCGGACGTCCTTCCCGGTGAGCGAGCCGTCCTTGACGTTGCGGCCCGTGATCAGCGTGATCGCCGTGGCGGTGCCGGTGAGCGACACGAACAACGCGAGCAGTGCGATGACGGTCGCGGGGCTGATCTGTCGCAAGCGGCTGAGCACGCACGAAATCGTACCCGCGTGTGTGCGATGCCGCACGATTCCGTCCGCAAGGAGCGCGATAGTCGTGCCCGTCCGGTTGCGTGCGCGCCGATGGTGCGTTTCGATCGCGGAGGATCTCGATGTACCGGTCCGTCATCTACGCCAGCAGCCTCTCCCGCCGCGAAGCCCGCTGGCGTCGCGTCCGCCGGCGCGGCGGGGCCGCCGCCCCGGGCCTGGCGGTCCTCGCGATGTGCCTCTCCGCGGGCGCGTTCGGCATCACCGTGCTCGAGCGCCTGCTGTAGCGCCCGCCGCGGCCACGAGTGGCGTCCGATGCGTGCGCCGAGCGCCCCGACCGGCGTCGGCGGTCCTGGTACGCCTGTACCGTGCGGGCATGAGATTCCGTCATCTGCTTCCGGCCCTCGCGGCGGCCGCGACCGGCCTCGCGCTGGCCCCGGCCGGCGCCGTGGCCGCCGCGCCACTCCCGTTCGGTCACGCCTGCGAGGCCAAGGACGGAGCGCTGTTCTGCCCCGCCACGACCGACGCCCAGCGCGTCCCGAGCTTCGACGGCGTGCCGCTCGACGTGGACGTCTGGCTGCCCGCCACCGGCGACGGCCCGTTCCCCACGATCTCGATGATCCACGGCTGGGGTGGCGACAAGACGAACTTCCAGAACAACGCTGACGGCTACAGCGCGCAGTACTACGCGCGCAAGGGCTATGCGGTCGTCCTCAGCACGGCGCGCGGCTTCGGCCGCTCCTGCGGCGCGCTCAGCTCGCGCACGAGCCCGGGCTGCGACAAGGGCTGGATCCACCTGGCCGACGCCCGGTACGAGGTCCGCGACCAGCAGACCCTGCTCGCCGAGCTAGTCGATCAGGGCGTCGCGAACGCGAGCGCGCTCGGCGCGACCGGCATCTCGTACGGGGGCGGCACGAGCCTGCAGATGGCCTATCTGAAGGACCGCATCGAGAACCCCAACGGCACGTACGACCCGTGGACGACGGCCAAGGGGACGACCCTCCGCCTCGCCGCCGCGTGGCCGCGCTGGCCGTGGTCCGACCTGGCCGACGCACTGGCGCCCAACGGCCGGTCGTGGCTGACCGGGGCGAACCTGTACCAGTACGGCAGCCCGGTGGGCGTCGACCTGATGAGCTACCAGGACGGCCTGTACGCACTCGGCGTCGCCAACTTCCTGGCGCCGAAGGGCCTCGACGCCGGGTCGGACCTGCAGACGTGGAAGGCCCGCATCGACCGGGGCGAGCCGTACGACGCGAAGGCCAGGGCGTACCTGAAGGAGCTGCACGACCACCACGGCGCGGGCGGCATCACGCTGACCAGCGCACCGGCGCCGCTCGTGATCCAGAACGGCTGGACCGACGACCTGTTCCCGGCCTGGCAGGGCGCGCGGGCGTACCACCAGGTGCGCACGGCATTCCCGGACGCCGTCGTCAGCCTCCAGCTCGGCGACCTCGGGCACTCGCGCGGCGCCAACCACCCCGGCGACAACACAAGGTTCAGCAACGCCGGGCTCGACCTCTTCGATCACTTCCTGCGTGGCGGCGGCGACACCTACCGCGGTCGGAGCGTCACCGCCTATGGCCAGTCCTGCCCGCGCGCGGCCAGGAACGGCATCGGCCCCTGGTCCGCGAGCACCGTCGCCGGCCTCGCGCGCGGCACGCTGACGATCAACGCGACCCCGCGGAAGGCGATCACGACGAAGGGCATCGACACGACGCTCGACGCCAAGGTCAACGGCCTGATCGTCGACCCGTGCGTGTCGCTGCCCGCAGCGAAGGACACCGCCGCGGGGATCGTCGTGCTGAACGCGCCCTCTCCGGGCATCACCCTGCTCGGATCGACGAAGGTCGCGATCACGCACCCGAAGGCGAGCGGCACGTCGCAGATCGTCGCCCGCATCTGGGACGTCGATCCGAGAACGAACACGATGCGCCTGGTCGACCGCTCGGTCACGCGCCCCGCCGCGAACGCCACCCGGGAGACGCTGCGCCTGAACGGCAACGGCTGGAGGTTCGCCAAGGGTCACCGCATCCGCGTCGAGCTGACCGCCGGCGACCCGCCGACGTTCCGCCGGTCCAACGGCTCCTTCAGCCTCCGGATCCTGACCGCCAAGGCCACGCTGCCGACCCGGGAGCCGGGCAGGCGCTAGTGCCGAACAGGGGGGTGGGCTGGATTGGGGGCCATATAGGGCCTCTATCCAGCCCACCCCCCGGTTCCGGGCCGCCATTGGTGCCGCCGTTTGCCGCGGGCGGCGCGGCGCGGCGCGGCGCGGCGCGGCGCCGGAGCCCTACGCCGCAGCGCCGGACGCGCCCCGCGCCCGAACCGCAGGCGACTGCTCGGAGACCTCACCCGCCGGCGAGCCGGCCACCGACCAGACCCACAACAGCGAGACCCACGTCCCGGTGGCGATGCACACGTGCACCCACACCAGCTCGGCGGGCAGTTCGAGCGCGTACTGCACGGCCCCGATCACGCCCTGCAGGACGAGCAGCGCCACCACGGTGCCCAGCGCCTTCAGCAGCGGCGCCCCTGCGCCCTTCCACCACGAGTAGGCGAGCGCGCCGATGACGCCCATGCCGAGGATCGCGGCGATGATCGCGTGGTTGCGGATCGCCCAGTCGAGCGTGCCGCTGCCCTTGAGGTAGAGCCGCTTGACGACGTCGCCGGTGCCGGAGCCGCCGGCGTGTGGACCCGCCGCGGTCGCCGCGGTGCCGGCGAACACGACGACGGCGCCGACCGGCGCGAGCACGCGCGAGGCCCACAGGACGCCGCGGTCGGGCGTCGCGGCCTGCTCGGCCTCGAACGCCGGGCGTGAGCGCCAGAACAGCGCCCAGGCAGCGATCTCGATGATCATCGACAGGCCGAAGTGCCCCATGACGAACCCGGGCCGCAGGTCGTAGAGCACGGTCAGGCCGCCGAGCACGGCCTGCGCCACGACGCCGAGCGGGAGCGCGAGGCCGAGCAGCATCAGGTCGCGGCGGAACGGGCGGCGGCGGAAGGCGAGCAGGGACGCGGCGATGACGGCGATCGCGACGACGCCGGTGAACAGGCGGTTGCCGTACTCGATGAGCTTGTGCGTGTCGAGCGCGTCGATCGGCGAGTCCGCCGGCGTGCAGCGCGGCCAGTCCGGGCAGCCGAGGCCCGACCCGGTCAGGCGGACCGCCGCGCCCGTGAACACGATGACGGTGAGCAGCACGAACGCGGCGGTCGCGATCCGGTGGTAGCGCTCGGGGGTCAGCGTCGGAAGTCGGTCGAGCATCTGGGGAAAGGATGCCGGATCAGGCCTTCCGGCCGCCGCCGGGGTCCGGCGCAGCGACGACGCCGGCGGGGAGCAGCGCCAGCGCGAGCAGCCCGCCGGCGGCGACGAGGATCGCGCTGAGCAGCATGCCGCGGTGGAACGCGGCGACGTTCGCGGACACCTGGGCGGCCTCGACGGGCGCGGCGACTGGGCTGGTGCGGTCGACCCGCGCGGGCGCCAGCGGCCGCCGGCGGGCCTCCGCGATCGCCCGGCGCGCGGGCGGGTCGAGCGTGATCCCGGCCAGGCGGCGGTCCAGCCCGGACGCGAACGTGGAGGCCACGACCGCGCCGACGACGGCGATCGCCAGCAGGCTCGCGACGCGCGCGACGGCGTTGTTGAAGCCGCTCGCCGTGCCGCCGAGCTCGCCCGGGGCGGCCGCCAGCGCGGTCGCCGTCAGCGGCGCCACCGTCATCGACAGCCCCAGCCCGAACACCGCGGCCGCCGGCAGGACCTGCCCGGCGTAGGAGGCCGTCGCGTCGACCCGCAGGAACAGCAGCAGCCCGAGCGCGGCGACGAGCGGCCCCGCGGTCATCAGCGGCCGCGAGCCGATCCGCCCGGCGAGCGCACCCCAGCGGCCGGAGAGGAACAGCAGGAAGAACGTGATCGGCATCAGCGACAGCCCGCCCTCCAGCGCGCTGTAGCCGCCGACCTGCTGCAGGAACAGCGCGACGAAGAACGTCGCCGACCCCAGCCCTGCGTAGACCGCGACGGTGACGATGTTGGTCACCGTGAACGCGCGCGAGGCGAACAGGCGGCCCGGCACCATCGGGTCCGCGGTGCGTCGCTCGTGACGCACGAACAGGGCCAGGACGAGGATCCCACCGACGAGCGGCGCCCAGACGACCGGGTCGGACCACCCGTGCCGCGGCTGCTCGATCAGCGCCCAGACCGGACCGGCCAGCCCGAGCGCGCACAGCGCGCCGCCGGCGACGTCGACGCGCCGCGTGCGGTCGCCGCCGAGCGGGGGCATCGCGCGCGCGGTGATCGCCAGTGCCGCGAGGACGAACGGGATGTTCAGCGCGAAGACCCAGCGCCAGCTGGCCTGGTCCACGAGCAGCCCGCCGATCGGCGGGCCGACGGCGATCGCCGCGCTCGTCCCGGCGGTCCAGGTCCCGATCGCCCGGGCGCGCTCGGGGCCCTCGAAGACCGCCGTGACGATCGCCAGCGACGACGGCACGAGCAGCGCGCCGGCGACTCCCTGCAGCGTCCGCGCGCCGATCAGCATGTCGGCCGACGGCGCGATCGCGCACAGCAGCGAGGTGACGCCGAAGCCGGCGACGCCGATCGTGAAGATCAGCCGGCGCCCGAGCAGGTCGCCGAGCGAGCCCCCCACCAGCACGAGCGAGCCGAGCATCAGCAGGTAGCTCTCGACCGCCCACTGCTGCTGGGCGAGCGACGCGTCCAGGTCCCTCGCCAGCGCCGGAAGCGCGACGTTGACGACGGTCGAGTCGATGAACACGATCGCCGAGCCGAGGATCGTCGCGAGGAGGGTCAGCGACCGGGCGCGGGGCGTCACGGGACCATGATCCACCAGGAACCGGCGTGGCTCGCCGGGGCCTGCCGCGCGAGCGGTTCACACGGCACCGACCCGGACGTGTCAGCCTGGGCACGGTGACGAGGCCCATCGCCACAGCCCAGGGACGGGAACGCACGCGGCGGGTTGCCCTCGCCGTCGCGGCATCCGTGGTGCTGCTGCTCGGTGCGGCACCGGCGGTACCGGCGCGGCGCGGCGAAGGCCCGCACCCGCCGCTCGCGGCCTCGCCCGTCGCCGTCGAGAACGCCCGCGCCGGGGACCCTGGATGGCTCACCACCGAGCCCCAGCCGGCCGATCGGATCGAGGGCTACACCGCCAGCCCGAGCCTGCGCCCGGGCGAGACGCTCGCGTTCCACATCAGCACCCGGCCGGCGGCCGGCTACCGCGTCGAGATCTACCGCCTCGGCTACTACGGCGGTGACGGTGCGCGACGCGTCGCGTGCCTGCCGACCTGCGACGGCGCCGCGACCGGCGCACCGCTCCCGGTCCCGCTCCCCGACCCACTGACCGGCCAGGTCGATGCCGCCTGGCCCGCCACCGACTCGCTCACGGTCCCGGACGACTGGCTCAGCGGCTACTACACCGCCCGGCTCACCCTCACTGACGGGGACCAGGCCGGTCGCGCCGCGTACGTGCCGTTCGTCGTCCGCGCGCCGGACACGCGCCGTGCGCCGATCATCGTCCAGGCGCCGGTCAACACCTGGCAGGCCTACAACGAATGGGGCGGGACAAGCCTGTATGCCTGGGCCGCTGGACCGCTCGCCGCCGCGACCCGCGTGTCGTTCGACCGCCCGCTCGACCCCGTCCACAACGGGACGCGCGGGTTCCTCGGGCCGTTCTCGTTCGAGTACCCGCTCGTGCGGTTTCTCGAGAAGCAGGGGTACGACCTCAGCTACACCACCGACCTGGACGTCGACGCCGCGCCGCGCGAGCTGCTGCGCCACCGGCTCGTCATCGTCCCGGGCCACAGCGAGTACTGGACCGCCACGATGCGCGATGCCCTCCAGGCCGCGCGCGACCGGGGGACCAACCTGCTGTTCGCCGGCGCCAACGACGGGTACTGGCAGGCCCGGTACACCCCGGACCGCCGGTCGATGATCAGCTTCAAGCAGCAGCCGGACCCGATCGCCGACCCGGCGCTGCGGACCACCCGCTTCCGCGACCTCACGCCGCCGCAGCCGGAATGCCGGCTGGTCGGCACGCAGTATTCGTCCAGCTGGCCCGAGCACAGCACCTCCGAGAGCCTGCCGCCACGCGACTACGCCGCCACCGGCGCGGCCGACGACGACCCGTGGTTCGCGGGCACCGGGTTCCAGCCGGGCGACCTGGTGAAGAACACCGTCTGGTACGAGTGGGACACCTACGACCCGGCGTGCCTGCCGGGAGCGACGGTCCTGTTCCACTCCGCAGGCGCTCCGGCGAGCGCCGACGCCGTGCGCTACACAGCGCCGTCGGGCGCGCGCGTGTTCAGCGGCGGATCGCTCGGGTTCGCGGCCGGGTTGTCGAACTTCCTGACGGCGAGCCCGGGGGACGACGCGCGCCTGGGGGCGTTCATGCGCAACGCGCTCGACGACCTGCAGCGCCCGGCCGCGCCGCGCTCGGTCGCCGCCGCCCGGCACGGCGGTGACCTGGTGATCAGCGTCGCGCTCGGCCGCGACCCGCGGGTGCGGCGCGTCGTCGTCCTGCGCCATCCGGGGGCCGGCCGCTTCACCGCGCGTGAGGGACGACCGGTCTGCCGCGCCAAGACCTCCGGCGCGCCCGGTCCGCGGCCGGGCCGCCGCGATGCGGGCAGCCGGCCGCCGGGGGTCTACCGCTACGCCGCGCTGGCCGTCGCCCACGGCGTGCGGTCGGCGCTCGCGTTCTCCGCCCCCGTCGACGAGCCGGCGACCGCGGGCCGCGGATCGACCGCGGTCCGGATCGACCGCTCCGGCCGCGTCCGCCTGCGCGCCTGCTGAGGGCGCGTTCCGGCGACCGGACCGGACGGACATCCCGGTACGCTCGCCGTCGTGGAGATCGTCCTGGCGGAGTACGCGCTGTCCGCCCCGGGTGGCGCCCAGACCTACGCCCTGACGCTCGCCGTGCACCTCCAGCGGCTGGGTCACGGCCTGACGATCTTCACGCTCGAGGACGGCGCATTCGCCGGCCACATGCGCGACCAGGGCCTCCGCGTCGTCGGTCGAGACGGACTCCCCGCCAGCTGTGATGCGATCGTCGCGCAGGACGCCGTGTGTGCCTACGAGCTCGCCGAGCGCTACCCCGAGGTGCCGCAGGCCTTCGTGATGCACAGCGCCGAGTTCGACGTCGAGCTGCCGCCGCAGGTCGCCGGCGTGACCGGCGCCGTCATCGTGTTGAACGAGCGCGTCGCCGAGCGCGCGCGGGCCATGGCGCTCGACGTCGAGATCGTCCGGCTGCGTCAGCCGATCGACCCGATGCGGTTCCGCGCGCGGCGCCACGCGCGCGAGCGCCCGCGCACCGCGCTGCTGCTCGGCAACGCGCTCGGCGGGCCACGGCGCGACCTGATCACCGCGGCGCTCGACGCCGCCGGCATCGCGTGGTCCCAGCTGGGTGCGTCCGCGGACAACCTGACCTTCGAGCCCGAGCGCGCGCTCGCGGACGCGGACATCGTCGTCGGGTACGGACGCGCCGTGCTGGAGGGGATGTCGTGCGGATGTGCGGCCTACGTCTTCGACCTCGCGCTCGACGGGTGGGTGACGGCGGCGAGCTACGACGCGCTGGAGGCGGACGGGTTCGCGGGCCTGGCCACCAGCACGGTCGCCGATCCGGAGCGCGTCGCCGCCGACCTGGAGGCATACACGCCGGCGATGGGCGTCGCCGCCCGCGAGCTCGTCTCCCGTCATCACAGCCCGTTCCATCACGCCAACGCCGTGGCGGAGCTGCTCGCACGCCTGGCACCGCGCCGACCCGGTCCGGACGCGGCGATGGAGCTCGCACGGCTGGTGCGCGTGCAGTGGCAGCGCGAGCGCGAAGGACTGCACGACGCACGCGGGCAGCACGCGCAGATCGAGGAGCTGCGGCGCTGGAACGACGGCCTGCAGGACGAGGTCGCCAAGTTGCGGGCCGACCTCGGCACCGCCCACCGCGCCCTCGACGCGTGCCACGCGACGACCACGGCCGCGACCCCGGCCGGCCTCCCCCGCCGCTACCGCGTCGCCGACACGCTGCTGCGCCCGCTGGACCGCCTGCGCGGCCGGGGACGGTGGTCGCGATGAGCGCCGGCGCTGCCTGGCGGCCGCTGCTGACCGGCGTTCACCGCCGCGATGGGGCGGACACGGTCGTCGTCAGCGCGACGCGCGAGGTCCGCGTCGCCGGCGATCCGGACCTCGCCGAGCAGGTCCTCTCGCGCTGCGACGGGCGGCACACGGCCGACGCGATCGCCGCGGCGTGCGCGGCCCCAGACCGTGGCGGCGTCCGCGAGCTGCTCGGGACACTCGCTGCTCACGGCGTGCTCGTCGACTGCACGCAGGCGTGGCGGGTGCTCGAGGAACAGACCTCCGTGGGGTCGCCGTTCTTCCCGGCACCCGGCGAGGACGCGCTCGCGGAGCTGACCGCGACGCGCTGGGCGCCGCCGCAGCCGGGGCGGGCGCACGCGCTGGATCCGGCGCCGACGAGCGTCGCCGCGCTCGGTGCGCGGCGGGCGTCCACCGAGGCCGGTGGGCCGCCGCACGAGGTCACCTACCCCGAGTTGTCGGCGCTGCTGACCGCCGCGTACGCCGCCCCCGCCGGACCGGACCGCGCTCCGGTCGCCTCCGCCGGCGCCCTCTATCCGCTGGTGCTGCACGTCCTCCTGCGCCGCGACGTCGGCCCGCTCACGGCGGGCATCTGGTGGTTCGATCGCGACGCGGCGACGCTGCGCTGCGTGAGCGACGAGCCCCCGCCGGTCAGCACGCTGCTTCTGGCACACGAGCTCAGCGACGCGCTGCTAGCGCGCGAGCAGCCGGTGCTCGTGCTGTCCGCCGACATCGCCCGCGGGAGCGGCAAGTACGGCAATCGCGCCCACCGGTATGCGCTGCTCGAGGCCGGCGCCGCGCTGCAGAACGCGACGCTCGCGGCGACGGAGCTCGGCGTCCCCCTGCGGGTGATCGGCGGCTTCGACGAGGCGCGAACGTCGGGGCTGCTGGACCTGGCGGGTGCGCAACCGCTGCTGACGGTCCTCCTGGGATCATGACGCGGGTCGTCCTGGCCCCCGGCTGGCTCGCCGGCGCGGTTCCCGGCGGGATCGTCTGCGTTCGCGGGACGCGCGAGGTCGACGTCGGGTTCGCCGCGCCCGAGGCGATCGCCCGCCGCCTGGTCGCCGCGCTCGCGAGCGGGTGCGACGCGGCCGGCGTGGCACGCCTCGCCGACACGACTGCCGGCGAGTCCCAGGAGCTGCTCGACCGGCTGATCGCGTCGGGGGCACTGGTCTGCGGCGGGCCGGCGGCGGCCGAGCACGAGGCATCGCTGGCCGCGGCGATCCGCTCGACGCTCGCCGGCGACCCGGTCGAGCGCGCCTGGACGGCCGACGAGCTGCTGGCGCTGCCTTCCGGGATCAGCGCCGAGACTGCCCGGCGCGCCGTGCGAGCCTTCGTCAGCGGCCTGCGCCCCGGAGCGCGCCTCGCCGCGTATGCCGAGCTTGCGGCCGGCGGCGGCGCCGTCGCCGGCGACATCCCGGACGGCGTGGCGTCCGCTCGTGCGCTGGATGTCGTCGCGGCGCTCGACCCCGCCGCGATCCACGTCGTCCCGCTCGTCGGCGGACCGGTGGTGAGCGTCACGCCGGACGCGCTCGACGTTCTGGGATTCGACGCGCCGCATCGGCTCGGCCCGCTCGTCGCCCTCCGGCCGACGGCCCCCGCCGCGGACGGGCGCGCGACGGCCGGCGCGATTCACGTCCCGGCGAGTCTGCGGCACCCGCGACCCGAGCGCGACCGCTGGGCCCACGGCAGCGGCGAAGACGCCCGCACCGCGGCGCTGCTCGCGCGTGCCGAGGCCGCGGAGCGGTTCGCGATGGGCGACCCGACGGCTGTGCGCCTGGAGCGCGGGCGCCCCGGCGACCTCGGTGATCACGTCCTGCCCGGGATGCTGCACCGCTGGAGCGCGCGGCAACTCGCCGACCATGCCGACCGCCGCGGCGACGCCGACGGTGACGAACGGCTCTGGGCCCCGGCTCGTACGCCGGAGGGCCGGGTGCGCTGGGTACCCGCGGAGGCGGTGCTCCTGCCGTTCGATGATCCCTACGCCCCCCGCGGCCTCGAGCAGACGAGCTCCGGGGTCGCGGCGCACACCGGCGCCGGCGCCGCGGCCGAGCACGCGGTGCTCGAGCTGATCGAGCGCGACGCCTTCGTCTGGACCTGGGTGCAGCGCGTCTCGCGTGAGCGCATCGACGCCGCGTCGCTGCCGTCCGCGACTGCGGCCCTGCACGCGGCGCTGACGCGCTCCGGTCGTCGCGTGGACCTCGTGAATCTGACGCTCGACACGTGCCCAGTGGTGCTCGTCGTCGCCCAGGACGACCGCGGCCTGACGGCGACCGCGGCCTCGCACCCGGACGCCGCGCGCGCCGCGGCCCGGGCGCTGGGGGAGGCGGCGATGCTTGCGGCGAGCCTGCCGGATGCCCCGCCGGTGGCGATCGACGACATGGACGTGTGCACGCCCGACGACCACCTGAACCGCCATCGCGACCCGCGCGCGATCGCCGACGCGGGATTCCTGACCGGCGGCAGCGATGTGATCGACGTACGCGAGGTGGTCTGCGTCCCGGGGCCGGCGCTCGAGGCCGTCCGCGTCGCGGGCGAGCCGCTGACCGTCCTGCTGACGTCGCCCGCGACCCGCCCGTTCGACGTCGTCCGCGCGCTCGTCCCGGGGCTCGTCCCGCTCAGCTTCGGCTGGGATCGGGAGCCGCTCGGCATGCCGCGCCTGGCCGGCCCCGTCACGCTCGGCAACGGACGCGTGCTGGGGCGCGAGCTCGATCTGGAGCACCGAGCGCCGATCGCGCCGCACCCGTTCGCCTGAGCCGGGATCGGCCGGGCCTTCAAGGGCGGCGTCCCGACGGGCCGGTAGCGTTGTCGCGACAATCGACTGACAGGAGAGTCCGTGTCGCGCTTCACCATCACCATCGCCGATCAGTCCGAGACCTTCGCCGGCGACGACGGCGCGACCGCCCCGGTCGCGCGCCAGAGCATTCCCGGCGCCCCGGTCGCGCGCCAGTGTGTCGTGACCGCCCCGGTCGCGCGCCAGAGTGTGTTTGCAGCCCCGGCTGCCCGCCAGTGCAACCCGAATGTGCCGGCCGCGCGGAACAGCGTCATGGCTCCGGCTGCGCGCAGCTGCTCCCCAAGCGCCCGCGGCAGCGATCTCGTACCGCTCAGCTGACGCCCGCACCGCGTCCCGCCCCGCCGCCAGGGCCCTATCTCGTCGCGGGCCTGCGGCGGGCCGGCCTCGCGGCGGCGCGGGCGCTCGCCGGCGTTGCCGGCGGCGCCTGCGTCAGCGCGTGGGACGTGGCGGACGACGCCACGACCCGCGCCGCCGCGGACGACCTCGAGGCGCTGGGCGTCGCGGTGACGGTCGGTGGTGACGGGCTCGCGCTGCTCGACGCCCGTCCAACGCCGGCGTGCGTCGTCAAGAGCCCGGGGATCCCGATGGACGTCCCGCTCCTTGCAGCAGCGCGGGCGCGGGGGCTCCCGGTCCTCGACGAGCTGGAGATCGCCTGGCGCCTGGACGACCGCCCGACGATCGGCATCACCGGTACCAACGGCAAGTCCACGGTCGCCGAGCTCGTCCGCGCAATCCTGGCCGCCGCCGGGCAGCGTCCCGCGATCGCCGGCAACACGCTGACCGGCGTGCCGCTCAGTGCCCTGGAGCCGGCTGCCGCGGATGTCGTGGTCTGCGAGACCTCGAGCTTCCAGCTGGAGGGGACGACCGCGTTCCTGCCCGACGCGGCGCTCGTGACCAACCTCACCCCTGAGCACCTGTGGCACCACGGGACGCTGGAGCGGTATGCCGATGCCAAGCGCCGGCTCATTCTGCGCGACGACGCGGTGGTCCCGCTCGCCGTCATCGGCGTCGATCAGCCGTTCGGTGCACAGCTGGCCCGGGACGCGGCTGCCCGCGGTGCGCGGGTGGCGCGCGTCGGCGCCGGCGGTGACTACGTGGTCGATCGTGCCGATCCGTCCTGGGACGGCACCCGCGTGACGGCCACGACGCCGCTGGGGCCCATCGAACTGACGATCACGTCGCACGGCGCGCACATGGCCCGCAACGCGCTCGCGGCGCTGGCCCTGGCAGATCTGCTGGGGATCGCCCGCGCCATCTCGGTCCCCGCGCTGGCCCGCACGGCGCCGGTGCCGGGCCGGTTCGAGCGCGTGGACGGCGGCGGCCCGGTCGTGGTCGTCGTCGACTTCGCCCACAACGCCGACGGGATCGCCGCGGCGCTCGCGACGGCGCGGCAGCTGGCACCTGCAGGGCGCGTTCTCGCGGTGTGCAGCGCCCCGTGGACCTACGACGCCGCCGCGCTGGAGGACATGGGCCGCGCCGCTCGTGTGGGGGCTGATGCGGTGTGGGTGACGACCGACCGCTGGCGCTCCAGCGACCCGCTGCAGCCGCCGCCGGCATTCGCCCGCGGCGCCGCTCCCGGCGTGGTGAGCGAGGCCGACCGCGGTGCCGCGATCACCGCCGCGGTGGCGGTGGCGGCAGCGGGAGACATCGTGATGATCCTGGGCCGCGGCGCCCGCACGGTCGCGCTCGACGCCGCCGGCGAGCGCGTCGCGTTCGACGACCGCGTCGCCGGTCGCGCGGCAGCGGCGCGGCGGCGACCAGGTTGATGCTGTGCGCGAGGTCCGCGTCGCCGGCTCAGCCGAGCTCGGCGACGGTCGTCGCCCTGGGCGTCAGCCGGCGAACTCGAACGGCAGGTCGCCGCTGACGTCGCGCAGCCGCGGCGCGGTGCGATCGCGCTCGGACGGGAGCAGCTCGTGCTCCGGCAGCGGCCAGTCGATCCCGACGTCGGGATCGTCGTAGGCGATGCCGCGCTCGACGTCGCCCGAGTAGTAGTTCGACTGCTTGTAGAACACGTCGGCGAGGTCGCTGACGACGCAGAAGCCGTGGCCGAAGCCGACCGGCACGTAGAGCAGGCGCTGACGCTCGTCGTCGAGGCCGAACGCCTCCCACTCGCCGAACGTCGGTGATCCGCGCCGCAGGTCCACCACGACGTCGACGATCGCGCCGCGGCCGCAGCGGATCAGCTTCGACGCGCCGGCCCCGACCTGGAAGTGCATGCCGCGCACGACGCCGCGTGCCGACCGCGAATGGTTGTCCTGCACGAACTCCTCGCCGATGCCGAAGCTGTCGGCGAGCACGTTGGCGCGGTAGGTCTCGGTGAAGAAGCCGCGCTCGTCGCCGTGGACGGCCGGCTGGATCAGGATCGGCCCGGCGAGCCGCGTCGGGACCTGCTCCACCCCTCAGCCGTCCTTGCGCAGGCGCAGGCAGGCGATCGCGCGGGCCGCGGGGGCGCCGTCGGAGGCCGGCGCGGGGTCCGCGAAGTGGTCGCGATAGACGGCGCCGTCGGCCTCGGACTGGCTCGCGCGGCGCCAGCCTGCGGCGTCATAGCGGAAGAATTCGCGCTCGAGCTCCGTGCCGCCGAACCCGTCCACGAGGCGCTGCAGCCCAGCCGCGTCGAAGATCTGCTGCCAGCCCAGGTCGTCCGGGCGCCCGTAGGGCACGGTCACGAACAGCGACCCGCCGGGCTTCAGGACGCGGTGCAGCTCAGCCATCGCGGCGGCGCGGCCGGCCGCCGAGTCACCCTGCCGCGGGCTGCTGTCGCCGTACTGCGTGTTGTCCATCCCGACGTGCTCCAACGTCGAGATCGAGACCGCCGTGTCGTACGTGGCGTCCTGCATCGGCAGCTCGCGCAGGTCGGCGTACAGGTAGGACACGTCCAGGAACGGGTAGGCCTCCTCCTCGGGCGCGAGCGTCACGACGTGCAGCTCGTCGACGTGCGGGCGCACGCGGATCAGGACGTGCGGATGGTTCAGCGTCGAGCCGGCGTCCAGGACGCGGCCGCGCAGGTCGCGCGTCACCGTCCACGGGAACTCCACGACGCGCTCGTCGAAGCCGACGCCGTAGCCCGCCGGCAGCGGCCGCCCGGCGCGCAGCGCGACGAGCAGCGAGGGGTCGCCCAGCGCCCGCGTGACGAACTCGCGGTGGCGCTCGACGTACTCCGGGGACCATGGCTGCTCGGGCGCGACCGGCCAGTCGCCCAGCCCCAGGGCCGTGGTCTGCGCGATCTGCGCCGGTGTGCCCAGGCCGAACGACGCCAGGAAGCGCAGCGCGGCGTCGAGGTCGGCGCGCAGCCGGTCGACCTGCCCGGCGAGGTCGTCGATCCGCGCCGGATCGTCCGCCAGGCGGCCCAGCGCGAGCCCGTGGCTCTGGGCCAGCGTCTGCACCGCGCGGTCGACCGCCTCGAGGCTGCGCAGCAGGTCGTTGTCGATGGACTTCTCGTGCACCGACAGCGGCTTCAGGCCGCGCAGCAGCGCCTTGCGCGCGGCCCGCTGCGGCGCGCCGAAGCGGTAGCGGTCCGGCGTCTGCGGCCCGCGCGCGATGCGCTCGTGGATCGGTCGTGGATCGAACGCGCCCAGGTCGCGACCCGGCGCCGAAAGGCTCGCGCCGAACCCGGCGGTCACGCGGGCCAGCCGGTCGGCCATGACCTTGCCGGCG
Source organism: Solirubrobacteraceae bacterium (assembly GCA_046594555.1). Taxonomy (GTDB): domain Bacteria; phylum Actinomycetota; class Thermoleophilia; order Solirubrobacterales; family Solirubrobacteraceae; genus F1-60-MAGs163. The sequence continues at coordinate 23,871 of JBKJRO010000085.1, read as the reverse complement.
ACCGCCGGCGCGTGACGCTCGCGCATGTCGGCGCGAGCGCGCTCGCCGCGGCGGCGCGCCTCGTCGGGGTGCTCGACGACCTCGCGCATGAACGCCGCGGTCTGCGCGACGTCCGGGTCGGCCCAGACGCCGTCCTCGGGATACGGGTCGGCGTTCGGCCCGATCGCGACGAGCTCGTAGTCGACGAGGTAGGCGTTGCCCGGCGTCGTGAAGTCCATCGTGCCGCCGTAGGCCGTCGTGATGACCGGCCGCCCGTAGGCCATCGCCTCGGCGACCGTGTAGCCGAAGCCCTCCGAGCGGTGCAGCGAGACGTAGCAGTCGCACCCGGCGGTCAGCGCGTCGCGCTCGGCGCCGCTGAGGTAGCGGTCGACGAGGTGGACGTCGGGGTGCGCGGCCGCCGCGGCGCGCAGGCGCTCGTGCGCGGCCTGGTCGTGCTCGTCGTTGATCGACTTGATCACCAGCACGGGACCCGACCCGGGCTCGAACGCGCGGGTGAACGCCTCGATGACGGCCAGCGGATTCTTGCGCGGGAAGACGCTGTTGTAGTCGAACGAGAAGAGGAACAGGAACCCGTTGGGGATCCCGAGCGCGGCGCGGTCCAGCGGCGCCGCGTCAGCGACGGTCACGGGCTGCACGATGTGCACGACCGGAACGGGCGAGACCGGCGCGAGCGCGTCGGCGACGTGGCGCGAGCCGACCCAGACCTCGTCGACGTGACGGAACGCGCTCAGCCAGCGCTCGGGGAAGCTCGACACCTCCCACCACCACAGGCCGATCGAGTAGCGCCCCGCGAAGAAGTCGGGCCCGGCGTCGTCGGCGAAGGCCGTGAGCACGTCCGCGTTGACGCAGATGAGGTTCACCGGATGGTTGGCGCCGCGTGCGGCGGCCGCGCCCGGACCGAGGTCGGCCTCCTGGCGGCTGCGCGACGCGACCAGGCCCACCTGCGTGACCGCGACGCCGCCGGCCTCGAGCGCGCCGACGACCTGCCGCGCGGCCTCGCCGACGCCCAGGACCGACTGGAAGTACCCGGCGACGTTGACCCCGGGGACGTGCGCCGGAGCCGCCGCCGCGGCGGCGCCGACCGCGGCTCCGGGGACGAGTGCGGCGGGGATCGGGACCTCGGTGACGCCGAACGCCTGCGCCCACACGGTGAACCGCGCGCCGTCGGCGCCGGGGACCTCCGGGAACGCCTGCTGCAGGTCCGCTCGGGCCTCGTGCAGCGCAAGCAGGTAGCGATTCGGCGTGCCGGCGCCGCCGTCGTGCGCCAGCCAGCGGACCAGCTCGCGCGCGCCGCGATCGGTCAGCGGCGATCGCGGCAGCTCGCCGTCCTCGACCGCGCGGCGGTACCCGAGCCGCACGGCCTGGTCGATCGGCGTGCCGTCCGCCAGGTGGTTGTACGTGTACGTCCAGCCGCGCGCATCACGGAAGCCGTGGCCGAGCAGGCGCTCGGCGTAGGCGGCGCACAGCTCGCGCACGCCGGGTTCGTCCTCCAGCCGGATGCGGTTCTGATGCTTGCTCAGCAGGCCCGGCTGCTCGGGATCGAACCCGCTGAAGTGAAAGAAGCGCAGCGGCCGGCCGTTGACCGTCCAGCGGTCGCCCGTGCGCTCGACGCGGCGCGAGCTGAGGTTCCAGTAGGCGACGTTGTAGCCCGGGTCGCGCAGCACGTGGAAGCTCGGGACCAGTCCGGGAGCGAAGTCCATCCAGCGCTGGTCGACGAAGAACCCGCGCTCGGGGGCGACGATGCAGTCGGTCTCCAGGCGCTCGCTCCACCAGTCGAGCAGCGCGTCGATGTCCTCGCCGCGCGCCATGCCGACGAACCCCAGGTTGAACGAGCCGGCGATGAGGATGTCCGTCTCGCTCGGCTTGCGCCCGTCGCGCGGCATCGGCTCGGTCAGGTGCGGCGTGACGACGAGGCGGTGCTCGTGCAGCAGGGCCTCGATCTCGTCGAGGCGGTCGATCACCTGGATGTCCGGGTCCAGGTAGGCGAGCGTGTCGCAGCCGCGCTCGTTGAGCAGGTGCTTGAGCAGCCACGGCTTGACGGCGGTGCTCAGCTCGAGCACGTCGTAGATCGTCGCCATCCGGTCGAACTGGGCGATGCCGAGCTCGGCGGGCGTGATGATCTCGAACGGCTCGCTCGCCGGGTCCAGGCGACCCTCGTGGTCGTCGATCACCAGGACGAAGCAGCGCGCCTCGGGATGGTGCTCGCGGAACGACTCCCCCAGCACCCGCGCGAAGGGGGCGTAGTTGGAGGCGATGATCGTGCAGATGTCCATGGGCGGGTCCGGGCGGGAGCGTACGGGGCGGAGTGGTCTACAGCTCCTCGGCGATGCCGGGGGCGCGGCGGCTGAACACCCACAGCCCGACGGCGAAGACGCCGGCGACGACCCCGAGCGGGATCAGCAGCATCGGCGCGCCGCCGATCGCCTGTGCCGCACTCGGCGCCGTCGGGTCGATCACCGCGTGGCGGAACTGCTGGTTGATCGCCGCGAGCGGATTGCACATCGCGAGCTTCGAGAGCCCGGGACTGCGCTGCTGGATCGCCTCGATCGGGTACAGGATCGGCGTCAGGTAGAACAGCGCCTGGACGACGACGCCCCAGATCGGCTGGACGTCCCGGTAGCGCACGTACTGGACCGAGAGCAGCATCACGAGGCCCTGGACGAGCACGAACAGCACGGCGAGGATGAACGGCGCCTCCAGCCAGGACCAGTGTGGCGAGACGCCCGCCAGCGCCATGAAGAACATCACGGCGACGAGGTTCATCGCGAGGTTGAACCCCGCGGTCAGCGACACCGACAGCGGGATCACCAGGCGCGGGAACGAGACCCGGCGCAGCATGCTCTCGTTGCGCACGAGCGACTCGACGCCGTCCCCGGTCGCCTCGCCGAGAAAGGTGTAGAGCACGATCCCCGAGAGCAGCACCGCCGGGTAGTAGTCGATGCCCGCCCCGGCGCGCACGATCTGGCTGAAGACGACGTAGAGCACGCCGAAGAAGAGCAGCGGCCGCATCAGCGACCACAGGTAGCCCAGCGCCGAGTTGAAGAACCGCACGCGCAGCTCGGTCGCGGCGAGCGTCGTCGCCAGGTGGATCATGCGCCGCCAGTCGCCGTCGAGCGCCGACGGCGTGACGGTGCGCAGCGGCTCGACGACGACCGGCGGGGTGTCAGACACGCTCGCAGCCGATCTCGTGCGGAAGGTCGACGACGCCGCCGCTGCGGCGCGTCCCGGTGACGAGCACCGTGGCGAAGTTCTCGCGCAGGTCGTACAGCTGCGCGTCGGACTCGCTGGCGACGATCGGCGTGCCGAAGTAGCGCTCGGGCCCGAGCACGTTCTTGAAGCGCACGACCAGCTCCAGCTCCTCGCCGGCCGACAGCGGGCCGCTGCGCTGGGCCATGAACGTCGTCGACGTGGTGAAGACGTTGCGGTGCTGGGCGTCGCTGATCGTCAGGCCGAAGCTGGCCGCCGGCACGTCGCGCTCGACGCGCATGCGCGCGCGAAAGGCCGCCGGGCGGCCCTGCTCGAGCGTCTCGGCGCGGTTCCCGTCGGCGTCCTCGAACCAGGCGTCCTGCACCTGGACGTCGCCGTTCCCGTAGCGCGGCTCCTCGAGCGACTCGAGCGCCCGTGCCTTGTCGAAGTTGAGGTCGGTGTAGCGGCGCGAGACGCGCTCGGGCGAGCCCAGCTCGACCAGCCGGCCGCTCTCGAACAGCGCGGCGCGGTCGCAGAAGCGCTCGATCGCGGCCATGTCGTGCGTCACGAGGACGATCGTGCGGCCCTCGTCGCGCATCCGGTTGAGCGTGTCGATGCACTTCTGCTGGAAGGCCGCGTCGCCGACCGCGAGCACCTCGTCGATCAGCAGGATGTCGGCCTGGAGCTGCACCAGCACGGCGAACGCCAGCCGCACCTGCATACCCGAGGAGTAGTTCTTCAGCCGCAGGTCGACGAAGTCCTCCAGCTCGGCGAACTCGATCGCGGCGTCGAACCGCTTGCGCGCGGACGCCGGGTCCAGGCCCAGCATCACGGCGTTGATGACGACGTTCTCGCGGGCGGTGAGATCCGGGTTGAACCCGACGCCGAGCTCGATGAACGACGCCATCCGCCCGCGGACGCCGATCGCGCCCGTGTCCACGCGGTAGATGCCGGCCATGCACTTCATCAGGGTGCTCTTGCCGCTGCCGTTGCGGCCCGCGATGCCGAAGAACTCGCCCTGCTGGATCTCGAGCGACACGTCCTGCAACGCGTGCAGCAGCTCATGGTCGCGCTGACGGAGCGGGTGGAGCACGCGCTCCTTGATCGTGAAGACGGGCTCGCGCGGGATCCGGAAGGTCTTCGAGACGCCCTCGACCACGATCGCTGCGTCCGCTTGCGGCGTGCCCGGCACGGCGCAGAACGGTAGCCGTTGGGGTGGCGACCGGTGGCGTACGTGGTCGGGTGCTTCTCCTATGCTGCCCCGGTGATCGGGACCTACGCCGCCGTGGCGCTGCTCGGTGCCGGCTCGCTGCTCGTCGGGCAGGCGCTCTGCGTCCTGCTCCGCGGACGCCCCGCGCCGTACGGCGGTGCGATCGGCCTGGCGGCGCTCGTGGTCGTGGCCGGCGCCGCGATCCGCCTGCCGGGCGACGCGACGACCTCCGCGGTGATCTGCGGCCTGCTGTGCGCCGTGAGCGCGGTCGTCCTGGTCCGCGCGAACGCGTGGCGCCCGTCCGGGATCAGCGTCGCCGTCGGCGCCGTGACGCTGGCAGGCAGCTCGCTGCCGTTCCTGGCGAATGGGCGCGTCGGCCTGCTCGGCGTGTCGTTCAACAACGACACCTCGGTGCACCTGCGCTGGGCCGAGGGCCTGCGGGACGCCGCCGTCCGCCACCTGGCGCCCGCACCCGACAGCTACCCGCTCGGCCCGCATTCGCTCGTCGCGACCGTCTCGCAGGCGACCGGGACCGACCTGGACCTCGTGTTCAGCGCGCTGCTCGTGCTGATCCCCGTCCTGACCGCGCTGGCGGCGCTGTCCGCGCTGCGCTCGGCGCCGGTCGCGGGGCGCCTGATCGGCGCCCCGCTCGCCGGCCTGGCCTACCTGGCGGCCGCCTATCTGGGCGAGGGGGCGTTCAAGGAGACGATCGTCGGATGCTTCGTCCTCGCCTTCGCCGTCGCCCTGGACGATGTCGGCCGCCCCGGCGCGCGGGCCCGCGAGGCGGCACTGCTGGCCGTCCCCATCGCGGGCACGCTCTACGCGTTCAGCTACGCGGGCATCGCCTGGCCTGCCGGCACGCTGGGCATCTGGCTCGTCCTGGAGCTGGGCTCGCGCCTGGGCGACGGGCGGCGCGCCGTGTGGGCGCGCGTGCGGACGCTGGCCGTGCCGATCGGGCTGGGCGGCGCCGTCGCCGCGGTGCTGATCCTGCCCGAGCTGCAGCACCTGCTGGCGTTCCTGCGCAGCTCGACGAGCGCCGGCACTGGCGGAGGCGGCGGCGGGACGGGCGCCGGCGGCATCCCGACGACCGACCTGGGCAACCTCGTCGGCCCGCTGCCGATCTGGGAGGCGCTGGGTGTCTGGCTCGGCCCCGACTTCCGCGTGATGCCGCCGCGCGGCCCGCTGAACACCGGCTTCTGGTCGGCGATCGCGACCGCCGCGACGGTCTTCGGCGCCTGCGGCCTGCTCGCGCGGCGACGATTCGCGCTGCCGGCGGCGCTGGCGGCGTGCACGCTCATCTACTGGCGCTCGCACACCTCGGCCGACTCGCCCTACGTGACCGCCAAGGCACTCGCGATCGCGGCGCCGATCGCGATGGCCACCGCCGGAGCGGGCCTCTGGCACCCGATCGAGGCGCGGCCCGGCCTGGGCGGGGTGCGGCTCGCCCGCGCGCTGCTGCTGACCGCCTTCACGGTCACGGCGGCGTGGTCGAGCTTCACCGTGCTGCGCGGCGCGCAGGTGGCGCCGCGGGCGACGCAGGACGAGCTGGCGGCGCTGCGGCCGCTGCTCCACGGCCGCCCCACGCTGTTCCTGGGCGACGACGACTACTACGCGTGGAAGCTCCGCGGCGTTCCGGCCGGCCAGCCGTCCTACGCGAGCCCGATCCAGGTCGACCTGCGGCCCGAGAAGCCCTGGACGTACCCGCAGCCGTTCGACTTCGACAGCGTCACGGCGGCCACGCTGGACCGCGTCGACTACGTCATCACGCCGCGCTCGCCGGTCGTCAGCGAGCCGCCGGACAACTTCCGGCGCGTCCGCGACACGCGGTTGTTCACGCTCTGGCGCCGCACGGGACCGACGCAGGAGCGCAGCACGCTGCCGGGCGAGCCGGGCGGGCCGGGCGCGATCCTCGACTGCCGCACCGCGGCCGGCCGCGCGCTGGCACGCACGCCCGGCATCGCGCGCGTGCGACCGGCGCCGATCAGCATCTCCGGCCCGCCTGGTGCGCTGCCCGCGGGCGGGTCGTTCACGCTGCCGCTGGATCTGCCGCCCGGTCGCTGGGACCTGTCGATGCCCTACCTCGGACCGCAGCCGGTGACCGTCGCCACCAGCGGCCTGCGCGCGCGGCTCCCCGCCTACCTGGACCGGCCGGGGCCCGTGTTCCAGCTGGGCACGATCACCGTCCCGCAAGGCGGCCCCACGCCGACGGCGACGCTCCGCATCGACGACCCGGCGCCGCCCGGGCTGCGCTCGCCGATGCACGTCGCCTACGCCGGCAACATCCTCGCCACGCCCGCCGGAGCGCGGGCGGTCACCGTCCCTCTGGCACGCGCGTGCGGGCGGTATGTCGACTGGTACCGGACCGCGTGATCGCCGGTATCGTGCCGCCGACCGCGCCGACCCCGACCGGCGCGCCGACAGGAAGGGCCTGATGTCCACCGCCTCGCCGAGCGACGCGGAGATCCGCGAGCGCATCGCCGCGGTCCCGCACTGGTACCACCAGATCGAGATCCGTCCCGGGATCGTCACCCCGGGCATCAACGACACCCAGGGCACGCTCGCCCAGCTCGACCTGCCCGCCGACTGCAGCGGGATGCGCGCGCTGGACATCGGCGCCCGTGACGGGTTCTTCTCGTTCGAGCTGGAACGGCGCGGCGCCGAGGTCGTGGCGATCGACTACATGGAGCCCGGCGAGACCGGCTTCCCCCTCGCGCGCGAGCTGCTCGGATCCCGCGTCGAGTTCGTCGTCGAGAACCTGTACGACCTGCATCCCGAGCGGCACGGCACGTTCGACATCGTGCTGTTCCTGGGGGTGCTCTACCACCTGCGCGACCCGCTGCTGGCGCTGGACCGCATCTGGGACGTCTGCCGGCCGGACGCGCAGCTGCGCGTCGAGACGCAGGTCCTGGAGCACGCGCTGCTGCTGGGCGATGGCAGCTTCCGCTCGCTCGCCGAGCTCGATCCGCGGCTGGACGAGGTCGCGCTGGCGCAGTTCTATCCCGGCGACGCGCTGCGCGGCGACCACACCAACTACTGGGCGCCGAACGCGCCGTGCATGCGCGGGCTGATGGAGGCCGCCGGCTTCGAGGTCACCGGCACGGCGGTGGACGGGGCGCGCGGGATCTTCAGCGGGCGGCGCGTCGAGGACGCCACCGCGATGTTCCACCGGCGGCTGGAGAAGGGGATCCTGCGCGAGGTCGCGCCGCCCCGCGCACCGCCACCCGCGCCCGTCCCCGGCGAGGCCGACCCCGGCGCCGACGCCACCGCCCGGCTGGAGACCGAGCTGGCATCGGCGCGCTACAGCCAGCGGGCCGCCGACGACGAACTGGCCGGCGCGCGGCGCTACATCGCGAGCCTCGAGGAGGCGATCGCGCGCAAGGATCGCGAGCTGGAGCAGGCGCTGGCCGTCAGCGCCCACGCGGCGCGTGCGGCCGACGCGCCCGGCCCGCCCGCGAGCATGCTGCGCCGCGCCGCCAAGGCCCTGGAGCGCCGCCGGCCCTGATCCGCGGCGCCCGGACTGACCCGACGCTCGCCGTCCGCGCCTGACAACCTCCCCGCCCGTGCGCATCCTGCTGGTCACGCCGTACTACGCCCCGGCCTACCACTTCGGCGGGGCGGTCGTCGTCGGCGAGACGATCGTCACCGACCTCGTCGCCCGCGGCCACGCGGTCACGGTCGCGACGACCGACGTGCTCGACGCGCAGGCCCGCGTCGCCGCTGGGACGCCGGCGCAGCCGCCCGGGGCGCAGGTCGTCCGCTTCCCCAACGTCAGCAACGCGCTCGCCGCGCGGATGGGCTGGACGCCGCGCGGCTGGCGGCGCTGGATCGCCGCCCACGCCGGCGAGTTCGACGTGATCCTGCTGCACGACGTGTACTCGGTGCTCAGCGTCGCGGCCGCCCGCGCGGCGACCCGGGCGGGTGTGCCGTTCGCGCTGCAGCCGCTCGGCAGCGTCGCGCCGTCGCCCGAGCGCGGGCGCCCGCTGCTCAAGCGCATCTTCCTGCGGCTGTGGGGCCGGCGGACCCTGCGCGACGCGGCGGCGCTGATCCACTCGACCGACGACGAGCGGGCCGACTTCCTGGCCGCCGGCGCGCCGCAGGCGACGCTTGAGCGGCTGCCGCTGCCGCTCGACATCCCGGTACCGGGTGACACGCCGCTCGCACCCGTCCCGACCCTCGTGTCGATCGGCCGGCTGGACCCGATCAAGAACCTCGACGTCCTGCTGGAGGCGTTCGCGATCGCGCGTCGATCGGTCCCCGACCTGCGCCTGGAGCTCGCCGGGCCGGGCGAGGACGGCGCGCTGCGCGAGCAGGCGGCGCGGCTGGGGATCACCGCTGCCGTGACCTTTCACGGGTTCGTCAGCACGCAGGAGAAGCAGCGCCTGCTGGAGTCCGCACACGCGTTCTGCCTGCTGTCGCGCTCGGAGGGCCTGCCGATCGCGGCGCTGGAGGCGCTGGCCGCCGGAACGCCGGCCGTCCTGTCCCCCGGATGCCACCTGCCGGAGATCGACGGGCGCGCCGGCGTGATCGCGGACGCCGCGCCGTCGGCCACCGCCGCCGCGATCGTGTCGCTGCTCGCCGACGAGCCGGCACGCGCCGCGATGGGCGCGGCGGCGCGGGCGTTTGCCGCTGACTTCCGCACCGACCGGGCGATGGGGCAGATGGTGGCGCTGCTGGAGCGCCTGGCGGCGGGCGGCGGCGGGAGCGCGCGGTAGGCTCGCCGCCGCGGCCGCGTCGCCGCGTCGCCGCGCGGCCACCATCGTGAAAGACCAGCAAGAGACCGAGATCGAGCGGATCAGCCGCGAGTACCGGCGTCGTGACGCGGCGGCCGCAGCGAGCGCCCGGTCGGGACCCGACCACGCTGCACTGTTCTACCTCCACTCGCTTGAGTGGGAGGTCGTGCGGATCCTGCGCGACGGCGGGACCGACCTGACGGCGAGCGACGTGCTCGACGTGGGCTGTGGTGCCGGGCGGCTGACCAACCGGCTGGCCGAACTCGGTGCGCGGTCGGTGAGCGGCGTGGACCTGATGCCCGCGCGCGTCGCGGCTGCGCGGGCGTCGTACCCGGCGCTGGACGTCCGCGAGGCCAACGCTGCGCAGTTGCCGTTCGCGGACGGCTCGTTCGACCTGGTCACGCACTTCGCGTGCCTGAGTTCGGTCCTCGACGACGAGGTCCGCCGCGCGATCGCGGCGGAGATGTGGCGCGTCACCCGCGCCGGTGGGGCGATCCTGTCCTACGACCTGCGTCCCGCGCCCACCCCGGTGCGCGCTGCAGGCGCCGCCGTGCGGCGCCTGCAGGAGCGGCGCGGCGTCCCGGCCGCCCCGCAGACGCCGATCCGGCCGATCGGCCCAGGTGAGCTGCGCGCGCTGTTCCCGCATGCGGAGACGCTGCTGCACCGCACGGCGATCCTGAACGTCGCGCTCGGCGGCGTCGCCCGGCGCTCGCGGTCGGCCGCGACGCTGCTGGCGAGCGTCCCGCCGCTGCGCAGCCATCTGGTCGGCCTGGCGCGAAAGCCTGCGGGCGCATGACCGGGACGTCGCTGCGGGTGCTGATGCTCGGCGCGGTCAACTCCCCGCACCTGGTGCAGCTGGCGACCGAGATGCGCGGCCACGGCTTCGAGGTGCACGTGGCCGGGTACGTCTCGCCCTCGGTCCCAGCGGTGGACTTCGCCGCGCTGGGGATCCCGCTGCACGTGATCCCCACGCGCGCGCTGCGCAGCGGGGGCCTCCCGGTGCACGTGCGCGGCGTGCGGCGCGTGCTGCGCGAGGTGCAGCCGGACGTCGTGCACGCGCACTCGGTGTCGTACTTCTGCTGGTCGGCGGCGCTCGCGGGCGCCTCGCCGCTGATCTCCACCGCGTGGGGCTCGGACGTCTATCTCGCCGGGCGCCTGGGCCGTGCGGAGATCCGGTTCGCGCTCGCCCGGTCCGTCTGGGCGACCGCCGACTCGCCCGAGCTGCTGGAGCGCCTGCACCGCCTGGGCGCGCCGCCCGAGCGCACCTCGGTCATCGGCTGGGGCGTGGACCTCGCCGCGTTCACCCCCGCCGCGGACCGCACCGCGCTGCGCGAGCACCTGGGCCTCGGGGCCGGCCCGCTGATCCTCGGACCGCGGTCGCTCAAGCCGATCTACAACCCCGAGGTGCTCGTCGGGGCGTTCGAGCGCGTGCGCCGCGAGGTGCCGCAGGCCCAACTGCTGCTCAAGCACCTCGATGCCGGCCCGCCGCCGCCCGGGCTGCAGCGCGAGGGCGTGACGATCGTGGGTCACGTGCCGTACGAGCAGATGGCCGACTACTACCGGGCTGCGGACGTGTGCGTGTCGATCCCCTCCTCCGACAGCGCGCCGCGGTCGGTCTGGGAGGCGATGGCCGCCGGCGCGCCGTGCGTGCTGTCCGACCTGCCGTGGGTCCACTCGATGCTCACGCCGGGATCCGAGGCACTCGTCAGCGCGATCGACGCCGACGCGGTCGCGAGCGCGGTATCCCGCGTCTTGCTCGAGCCCGAGCTCGCCGCCGGGCTCAGCGCCCGCGGGCGGGCCTTCGTCGAGGCGCGCGAGGACAGCCGCGTCCACATGCGGCGCCTGGCCGACCTGTACCGGCAGGTGGCGTCCGCGTGAAGGTCGCGATGGTCGTCTACAACCCGTTCCGCAACGACGCGCGGGTGCTGAAGGAGGCGCGGACGCTGGCCGACGCCGGGCACGACGTCCGCGTCATCGCCGCGCTCGACGCGGCGATGCCCGCGCGCGAGGAGCGCGACGGCTTCCGGGTCGTGCGCGTCGATCGCGACCCGCTGCCGACGAAGCTGGCGCGCCACGCGGCGCGCGGGCGGTCGAGCACCGCCGGCCGCGCCACACCCGGCGAGGCGCCCCCGCCGCTCGTCGCGCCCGACCGCCACGGCGCGCTGCTGCGGCTGGTGCGCCGCACGCACATCGCCTGGGACCACGCGAAGTTCCTGCGCCTGGCCTACCGGGACCTGCGCCGCGAGCCCGCCGACGTGATCGTCGCGCACGACCTCGACACGCTCCCGGCGGCGATCCACGCCAAGCGGCGCATCGGCGGCCGCGTCCTTTACGACTCGCACGAGCTGTTCATCGAACGGCAGTTCACGACGCCGCCGCAGACCCGCATCTGGCGGCCCGGGTGGCGCGCGATCGAGCGGCGGCTCATCCGCCGCGCAGACCGGGTGATCACGGTCAGCCCGGCGATCGCCGCCGAGCTCGCCTCGCGCTATGGCATCCCGGAGCCCGACGTGATCATGAACGTCCCCGACCGCCGCCGCGCTCCCGAGGAGCCGCGGGACCTGCGTGGGCACCTGGGCCTCGCGGCCGACTCTACGCTCGTGCTCTACCTCGGCGGGATCCTGCCGCACCGCGGCGTGGACGCGACCGTCCGCAGCCTGGCGCTGCGTCCCGGCGACGAGCTGGTGCTGCTCGGCCCTGCCGCTCCCGGCGAGGTGGACCTGCTGCGCGAGGTCGCCCGGGAGGCGGGGGTCGGGCGGCGCGTGCACGTCCTGCCACCCGTCCCCTCCGACGAGGTCGTCGCCTGGGCCGCCGGAGCCGATGTTGGCGTGTGCCTGATCGAGAACATCGGCCTGAGCTACTTCCACTCGCTGCCGAACAAGCTGTTCGAGTACTTCGGCGCCGGGGTGCCCGTCATCACCAGCGACTTCCCGACGATGGGCACAGTGGTGCGCGACGCCGGTGCCGGCGTCACCTGCGACCCGCGCGACCCCGCGGCGATCGCGGCCGCGATCCACGCGGTCGTCGACGACCCGGCGCGGCACGCCGCGCTGCGCGAACGCGCGCTGGCCGCGAGCGGGCGGTACACGTGGGAGGTCGAGGGCGCGCGCTACCTGGACCTCGTCGAGGCGCTCGGGCCGGCGGCGTGACCGACGCGGGGCGATCGCTGTACCGTTGCCGCGGCTCCGCCGGCCCCGTGCGGCCGGCCCCGGCGATCCCGTGACCTCCCCGCAGATCCAAGGCAGCCGGCGGCTCCTGCTCGTCAGCCACCGGCCGCTCGACTATGGCGGTGGCGGCAGCGCGCGCTGGCGCTACCTGCGCGCCGCGCTGCCCGAGCGCGGCTGGACCGTCGAGGTGGTGACGGCGCGCGAGAACCTGACGGCCAACGAGGCTTCGCCCGACCCGCGCCGGGCCCGCCTGGCGCAGCGGCGCGCCCGCGCGATGAACGGCATCGGCGACCGCATCCGACCGCTGTACCACCGCGCCGGCATCCAGCCCGAGGCGTTCCCGCCGAACGTCGCGTGGTCGCTCACCGGCCGCCTCCCGATCCGCCGCGCGATCGAGCGCCACCGCCCGGACGTCGTCTGGGCGACGGGCCCACCCCCGGCCGCGATGTTCGCCGCCGTCCCGGAGGCACGGCGGGCCGGGCTCCCGGCGGTGGCCGAGTTCCGCGACCTGTGGGCCGGGAACCCGTACTTCGACGCCGGCGGCACGCTGCTGACCCGCGTCGAGGCGCCGACGCTCCGCGCTGCGGACGTGGTGGTGACCGTCACCCCCGGATGCGTGGACGCGCTGGCCGGGCTGCACCCGGAGCTGACGGGCCGCCTGCACCTGCTGCCCAACGGCTTCGACCCGGTGCTGCTCGAGCGCCGCTCACCTACCCCGGCGCCGGATCCCGACGGGCGCTTCACGCTGCTGCACGCCGGGACGCTGTACGCCGACCGCACCGCGGTCGTGCTGCTCGCCGCGCTCGCCCAGCCCGATCTACGCGACCGCGTGCGGCTCGTCCTGCTCGGGCCGATCGACGAGCGCACGCGCGCCGCGATCGCCGCCGCCCCGCCCGGACTCCGGGTGGAGGCGCTCCCGCCCGTCACCTGGGAGGAGGCGATCGACCGCACGGCGGCCGCACACGTCTGCGTCGCGATCAACAGCCGCGGCACGGGCGGCATGATGGCGCTTCCGGGCAAGCTCTTCGAGGCCCTGGCGATCGGGCGCCCGGTCCTGGCGCTCACGCCCCCGGGGAGCGACACCGAACGGGTACTCTCGGATCTCGGCGCGGGCGCCGGTTGCGTTCCCGAGGATGACGAGGCGGCCGTCGCGCAGGCCGTCCGGCGACTGCTCGACGATCCTCCTGCACCCGTCGCCCCGGCGCTCCTGGCGCCGTGGTCGCGGTCGGCGATCGCGGACCGCACGGCTGCGCTGCTCGAAACATTGTGCGCCCCGGGGCGTTAGCAGGACAACATATGCGCCGTCTGATCATCATCCCCGCCTTCAACGAAGCCGAGCACGTGGCCGGCGTGATCGCCGACGTGCACCATCACGTGCCCGGCGCCGACGTGCTCGTCATCGACGACGGCTCCGCCGACGCGACCAGCGGCGAGGCGCGCCGGGCCGGGGCGCTCGTCGCGACGCTGCCGGTCAACCTCGGCTACGGCGCGGCGCTGCAGACGGGCTACAAGTTCGCCGTGCGCGGCGGGTACGAGCGACTCGGGCAGATCGACGCCGACGGCCAGCATCGCGCCGAGCACCTCGTCGAGATGTTCGCCGCGCTCGAGCGCGACGACGTCGACGTCGTCATCGGATCGCGCTTCCTGGACGGCGACGGGCACTACACCGCGCCGATGGCGCGCAAGCTCGGCATCGCGCTGTTCTCGCGCATCGCGACGGCGCTGACCCGCCAGCACATCTCCGATCCGACGTCCGGATTCCAGGTCATGAAGCTGCCCGTGGCGCGCTTCTTCTGCACCAACGTCTACCCGTCGGACTACCCGGACGCGGATATCCTGATCCTGCTCAACCGCTCTGGATTCAGCGTCCGCGAGGTGCCCGTCCAGATGCGTCCCTCGCCCGGCGTGTCGATGCACGGCGGGCACAAGAGCCTCTACTACGCGTACAAGATGTTCCTGTCGATCTTCGTCACCGTGCTCCGGCCGCGAGCGAGCCGCAGCTGATGCCGACCGCGACCCGCATCCTGGCGATCGCCGGCAGCCTGTCGATCCTGCTCGTCATCGTCGAGCTGGTCCGGCGGCGGCGGCTGAAGGAGGAGTACTCGGTCCTCTGGATCATCACGGGCCTCGTCCTGCTCGTGCTGTCCCTCTGGTACGAGCTGCTGCTGAAGATCACCTCGCTGATCGGCGCCGTGCTGCCCAGCTCGACGCTGTTCTTCTTCGGCCTGACGTTCGTCATGCTCATGCTGCTGCACTTCTCGGTGCGGGTGAGCCTGCTGGAGCGCCGCGTGATGGCGCTGGCGCAGGAGGTCGGCCTGCTCAACGTGACGCCGGCGGATCCGGCCGAGCAGACCGAGGACGAGCCGGTGCCTGAGCCGGCCGTGCCCACCGCGTGATCCGCGTCGCGATCGTCATCCCCGTCCACAACGACGGGCACCTCGCGCGGGAGGCGGTGGCGTCGGTCCAGGAGCCCGAGCCCGTCGAGATCGTCGTCGTCGATGACGGGTCGACCGACCCGGGGACCGCCGACGCGCTCGCCGCGCTGGAGCGCGAGGACCGCCGACGCGCTCGCCGCGCTGGAGCGCGAGGGCGTCACGGTCGTCCGCCAGGCCAACGCCGGGCCGGGCGCCGCGCGGATGGCCGGCGTGCGCGCGACCAGCGCCCCGTACGTGCTGCCGCTGGACTCCGACGACCACCTGGAGCCCGGTGCCGCGACGGCGCTGGCTGACACGCTGGACGCCAACCCGGATGCCGGCTTCGCCTGGGGCGACTACACGCTGTTCGGCGAGTACGAGGGCCGCTACCGCGCGCCGAGCGACTTCCTCCCGTGGTCGCTGACGTGGGTCAACATCTACCCCATCACCGCGCTGGTGCGGCGCTCGTCGCTGGAGCGCGCAGGTGGCTGGACCGACGGCGGCTACGAGGACTGGGGCCTGTGGCTGCGGTTCGTCGAGCTGGGCATCGACGGCGTCAGCGGCGAGCGCCTGGTCTATCACCGCCGGCTGCACGGCAGCCAGCGCGCCGGGCGCGAGTACCGCCGGCGCCACGACGAGCTGTACGGCGCGCTGCGCGAGCGCTACGCCGACGCGTTCGCCTCGCGCGCCGAGCTGGCCCGCCGCGAGCGCCCGGCACTGTGGAAGCGGGCGCTGTACCCGGTGCTGTTCGGATCGCGCAAGGTCGTGCCCTACAGCGTCGAGGCGTGGCTGCAGCGCACGTCGATGCAGCGCGGCCTGCGCCTGTCGCGCTAGCGCAGAATCGTTCCGCGGCTGGGCCGCCGTCGACCAGTCGATCGCGCACGAGCATCCGGGAAAGCCGCGCGGCCGCCCTGGGCGTTCGCTGCATGACATGCATGCACAAAGCGCCCAGGCCAAACGGTGTCTCGCGCCCTGGGCGTTCGCTGCATGACATGCATGCACGAAGCGCCCAGGCCGACCTCCGGCACCGATCATCCCGCGCGTCCGGTGCCCGCACGTCCCGCCCAGCCGCGGGCCGCCCGCAGGCGGCACCGCTGCGCCTGTCGCGCTAGCGCAGCCCGGCGCGCGCCAACACGCCGCGCAGCTCGCCGGGCGCCGGCTGCTCGCCGACGATCAGCGCCTGCGGCTGCGTGGCCTCCAGCGCGTCGGCCGCCACGCCGTCGGCGCCGATCACGAGGTCGGCGTGCCAGCGGCGATCGGCCAGCCACGCGGCGGCGTCGGCGGGCGCGGCGACCTCCACACCGCGCGCCGTCCAGGCCGCCCGCGCCGCGGCGGGCCCGGCCGTCAGCAGCGTCACGCGCGCGCCCGGGCGCAGCTCGAGCAGCGCGTCCAGCAGCTCGGCGGGCTCGGCCTCGCCGTGCTCGATCACCAGCACGCGCCCATCGGCGACCGCGTCGCGCGCCGCCAGGACGGCCGGCGGCCGTGGATCGGCCAGCGTCGGCGGCCGCGTGGCGAGCGTCGCGCCCCAGCGCTCCACGAACCGCGCCCGGTTGCGATCCGACAGCTCGCGCGCGCGCTCGCCGCTGGACGATCCGTGCCGCGCATGCACGACGCGTGACCCGGGCTCGTAGACCGTCGCCCAGCCCGCCGCGGCGAGCTGCAGGCACAGGTCCGCGTCCTCGTAGTACGCCGGGGCGTAGCGGTCGTCGAAGCCGCGGACCTGGGCGAACAGCTCGGCCCGCACCGCCATGCAGGCGCCGGCGCCGTAGTCGACCACGCGCGGGAAGCAGAACGCGGGGTCGTCCGCGTCCGCGCCGGCACCGTGGCTGGCGACCGTCCCGTCGGCGGCCAGGAGCGCGCCGGCCTCCTGCAGGCTGCCGTCGAGGTTGAGCAGCTGCGGCACCACGGCGCCGACGCCCGGGCGCTGCAGCGCCGCCAGCAGCGGCGCCAGCCAGCCCGGCCCGACGATCGCGTCGGTGTTCAGCAGCACCAGCACCGGCGCGCGGGCGACGGCCGCCGCCTGGTTGTTGCCGGGGCCGAACCCGGTGTTCTCCGGGTTCTCCAGCAGCACGACGTCCGGGTGGCGAGCGCGGACGCTCGCCGCCGTGTCATCGGCCGACCCGTTGTCCACGAGGATCACCTCATGCGGCTGCGGGGTGTGCTCGGCGAGCGCCGCGAGCGCCTGCGCCGTCCAGTCCCACGCGCCGTGGGCGACGAGCAGGACGGAGGCTGCGGGCGCCCGGCCGCTCACCCGCGCGGCCTTCGCAGGCGCCCCAGCGCGCGGGCCAGGCGGACGCTGCGCGACTGCTCCAGCTCGTCGGCGCGGCGGTGCTCGGCCGCGAGCGCCGCGTGCACGCTGGCAAGCTCCTCGTGCGCGGCGACCAGCTCGGCCTCGCGCGCCTGCGCCCGCTCGCGCTGGGCATCGACCTCGGCCGCCGACTCCTCCGCGGTCTCCCGGTAGTGCGCCAGCAGCGCCTCGGCCTGCTCGGCCCGCGCTGCCTCGCCGGCAAGCTCGGCGCGCAGCACCGCCACCTGGCGCTCACGCCCGGCGAGCGCGGCGCGCAGCTCGTCCGCGGGCGCTTCGTCCACGACCAGCTACCGCCCGCGGCGCAGCCCGAGGATGCTCAGCAGGAACGAGGAGAAGACGACCTGCAGGCCGCAGATGAGCAGCGTCGCGGCAAAGATCGCCAGCCGCTCCTCGGACAGCGCGCCGAACCCGCGGCCGATCCACTGGATGACGATCACCAGCGCGATGACCAGGCCCAGCGCCGCGGCGGTGCCCCCAAGCATCAGCCCGTGCTCCAGGCTGAAGCGCTCACGCATGCGCTCAAACCAGGCATCGCGCTCGCCCATGAAGTACAGGCCGTAGGCGTGCGCGCAGAGGCCGAGGGCGACGACCTGCGTTCCGATGATCACGAACAGCGAGCCCGCGATCATCGCGTGGATGCCCCAGTCGCGGCCGAAGATGTTGACCTGGGCCAGCGAGGTCAGCAGCGCGAGCCCGCCCAGGACGAGCATCGCCAGGCCGGGGATCAGGAACAGGTGGGTCGGGCTGTGGACCAGCAGGAAGCGCAGGTGGCGCCAGCCGTCGCTCCACGTGGACAGCTTCGACTCGCCGCCGCGCGGGTGGTACTCGATCGGGAACTGGCGGATGTCCAGCCCGCGCTTGGCGGCGCGGATGACCATCTCGCTGGCGAACTCCATCCCCGGCGTCTGCAGGTCGAGCAGCGGCAGCGACGAGCGGCGGATCGCCCGCATCCCGCAATGGGCGTCGCGCACGCCGGTCCGGTAGAGGACGTTGAGGAAGCCGGACAGGATCGGGTTGCCGACGTAGCGGTGCAGCCACGGCATCGCGCCCGGCTGGATGTTGTCCATCCGGTCGCCCATGACGAGGTCGGCGCCGTCGTCGAGGTGCTCGACGAACTTGGGGATCTCGTTGAAGTCGTACGTCAGGTCGGCGTCGCCCATGACGATGTACTTGCCGCGGGCCGCGGCGAAACCGGCCAGGTAGGCGCTGCCGTACCCGCGGCGCGGCTCGCGCACGACGCGCGCGCCGGCGGCGGTCGCCAGCTCGGCGCTGCGATCCTCGGAGGCGTTGTCGGCGACGACGACCTCGCCCGGGATGCCGTGGCGCTGAAGCACCTCGAGGGCGGTGCGCACGCACGCCTCGATGTTCTCCTCCTCGTTGAGGCAGGGGATGACGACGCTGACGAGCAGCTCGCCGGCCTGGTCGGCCGCGGGCGCGTCGTCGGTCGTCTGCTCGATCGTGCTCATGTCAGCTCGCGCCGCCTCGCGGCCACGCGGGGCACGAGGCGGTCCCCCGATGCTACCCCGCGGCGGCGATGGCTACTTCAGCGGGACGGTCACCCTCGAGGACTCCGAGCGGTCCTTGCCGCTGCGCAGGATCACGACGATCGACTTCGGCTTGGTGTCCTTCGGCGCCAGCCCGACGACGCAGCCGCGCGCGCCCGACCCCTTGCCGAGGACCGCGACGTTGACGATGTTGCGCCCGCAGTCGGGATCGGCCAGCAGCGAGTTGGGGATCTCGCCGGTGCCGTCGGAGATGTACGACGTGGTGGAGACGACGCCGTCCGAGTTGCCCTTGTAGTCGGCCGTCAGCGTGACCCCGATGTAGCGGAAGCCGGGCGGTGCCGGGTCGAAGTCCGAGGCCGACTTGACCGGGTCGTAGAGCTTCGTGAAGGTGACCGTCAGCACGCCGCCGTTGGCCGCGGTCAGCTTGACGGCCTTGCCCAGCTTGGTGCCGCCCTTGTTCGTCAGCGAGTCCGAGATGTCGGCCGACTTGGTCGGGTTGTCCGTCGGCGTCGTCGTGGACGTCGTGCCGTTGGTCGTCGTGCTCCCCGGTGTGGTCGGCGTCGTCGGGCTCGTCGGCGTGGACGAGGCGGCGGTGGTCGTCGAATCGCTCGCGCTGCCGCCGCATCCGGCGACCGCGGCGGTCGCGAGCAGCATGGCGATGGGCACGGCGATGGACTTGATGCGGGACACGTGGACCTCCGGGACTTCCTCAGGGTGTGCGGGCGCGTCGTGCGCCGCGAGGAGGCGTTGTAGCAGACTGCGGGGCAATGCGGTGCTGCTTGGCCTACGACTGCCTGTACCCGTGGACCGTCGGCGGCGCCGAGTTGTGGTACCGCAACCTCGCCGAGCGGCTCGCGGCCGACGGGCACGAGGTGACCTACCTGACGCGCCTGCAGTGGGACGCGAGCGAGCCGCCGGACATCCCGGGCGTGCGCGTCGTCGTGGTCTCCCGAGCCGACGAGCTGTACGGCTCAGGCGGCAACCGCCGCACCGGGCCGCCGCTGCGGTTCGGCGCCGGCGTACTGCGGCACCTGTGGCGGCACGGGCGCGACTACGACGTGGTGCACCTGTGCTCGTTTCCGTACTTCTCCGTCCTCGCCGCGGCTGCGGCCCGGCGCCACGGCCGCTACCGGCTGGTCATCGACTGGTTCGAGCTGTGGACGCGCGACTACTGGCTGCGGTACCTGGGCGCCGTCGGCGGGCGCGTCGGCTACGCGATCCAGCGGCGCTGCGTCCGTGTGCAGCACCGCGCGTTCTGCTTCTCGCGGCTGCACCGCGACCGGCTGGTGGCCGAGGGCTTCGACGGCGAGGTGACGGTCCTCGCCGGCCTGCTCGCGCCTGAGGTCAGCGCGACCGAGCACCCGCGCGCGGCCGAACCGCTGGTCGTCTACGCCGGGCGCCACATCGCGGAGAAGCGGGTCCCGGCCGTCGTCGCCGCGATCGCCGAGCTGCGCCGCCGCGGGCACGATGTCGGCGGCCTGATCCTCGGCGACGGCCCCGAGCGCCCCGCTGTCCTGGCGGCGATCGCCGAGCACGGGCTGACGGGCGTCGTCAGCGCCCCCGGCTTCGTCGCACGCGAGCAGGTCGACGACGCGATGGCGCGGGCGCTCTGCCTGGCGCAGCCGTCCGAGCGCGAGGGCTACGGCCTGGTCGTCGTCGAGGCCGCAGCCCACGGCGCGCCCGTCGTCGTCGTCGACGGCCCCGACAACGCGGCCGTCGAGCTGGTCGAGCCGGGCGTCAACGGCTTTGTCGCGCCATCCGCGAGCGCTACTGACCTGGCCGACGCGATCGAGGCCGTGCAGCGGGCGGGGCCGGAGTTGCGCGAGCGCGCAGCCGGCTGGTTCGTCGCGAACGCCGAACGGCTCTCGGTCGCGGGCTCGCTGGGATCGGTCGCCGCGAGCTACCGCCGGTAGGTCACGCGGGTACGCGAACGCGCAACTCGCCGATGCTCATCGGCTTGACCGGCCGGCCCGAATCCGCCACCTGCTTCATCGCTCCGAGCGTCCCACCACCGGGATCGTCAGTGACGTAGAGGGAGATCGCTTCCTCGAGCGCGTCGCGCAGCGCGTCCAGCGTGTCGCCCGACGCGAAGCACCCGGGCAGTTCGAGAACCTCGGCCCACAGTGAGCCGTCCTCCTCCTGGTTCACGCGGACGATGTAGCCGACGGTGCTCATAGCTCCTCCCGGCCGATGCCAGCCTGCTTGAGTATCGCGCCCGTGAGCCCAAGGCCATAGTCGGCGGACTTCTGGGACAGCAGCTCAGACACGCTGGGAGCAGGCTACGCCGCCATGCCGAGGCGGTTCTACCGCTCGTGCGTGCCAGAAGACGCGCGTGACTGCCCGCCTTTCACGCACTCGCCGCGCACCGCGGGTAGGTCAGTCCAACCCGAGCTGTTTGATCCCGATGGCGCGCTTGTAGCAGTAGACGGTCATCTCGGCCGTCCGTTCCCACGTGAACCGCTTGGCGCGCTCCAGGCCCTTCTCGGACAGCTCGGCGCGCAGGTCGCCGTCCACCAGGAGCCGCCCGATCGCGTGCGAGATCGCCTCCGTGCTCTCGGGGTTCACGAGCAGCGCCGCGCCCCCGGCGACCTCCGGCATCGACGAGCGGTTGGACGTGAGGACGGGGACCCCGCGAGACATCCCCTCCAGGACCGGCAGCCCGAAGCCCTCATGCAGCGAGGGGAAGGCGACGAGTGTCGCCAGGCCGTAGAGGCCCTCCAGGTCGGCGCTGCTGACCCAGCCGAGGAACACCACGTCGTCGACGATCCCGAGCGTGGTCGCCAGCTGGCGCAGCGCATCCTCGTGCGGCGTGGCGAATCCGGGCAGGATCGTCATCGGCCGCGCCTCCTGCGGGAGCTCGGCGACCGCCTCCAGGACGCGAGCGAGGTTCTTGTGCGGCCGCTTGGCACCCATGCACAGCACCACCTGGCGATCGCCCACGCCGAGGGTCGCGCGCAGCTCGGATGCGGGCGTCGGCAGGGGCCTGCGGGCCGCGTTGGCCGCCAGCGGGACGACCTCGATCTTGCTCGGCTTGGTCCCCAGCTGGTCCACCAGCTCGCGCTTGGTGGAGTCGGCGTCCGTGATCACCAGGTGCGAGCGGCGCACCGCCGAGCGAAGCAGGCGCCGCGACGGCGCCTCCTGCAGGTCGTGCACCGTCGTCACCCGCGCGACGTCACCGCGCGCGGGCGCCGCGACGGCGAGGCTGTGCACCAGGTCGGCGCCCAGCCGCTCGGCGACCTGCACCACGCTGCGACGCTCGCCGCGACCGCCGGGGACGACCTCCATCGGCGCCACGTCGCCCCACGGACCCTCGGCGGCGGCCGCGGTCGCCGCGTTGACCAGGCACGTCACGTGCACCGCGTCATGCGCGGCGAGCCGCGCCACCAGCTCCCGCGCGTAGGTCTCGATGCCGCCGGACTCGCCGGGGGTCAGGGACAGGAGGTCGAGGGCGACGTGCACGTCGGGTCTACGCGCCGGACTTCGTCGCGACAGCCATCACGGTGTCGCACAGCCAGCGCTCGCGCAGGGCGCGGGCGTACTCGGCGTTGACGCCGTCGTCCAGCAGATCGGCGTACTTGTGCGCCCCGCCCGGCTCGCCCTTCCACAACCAGTGCACGTGGTTGGACAGGTCGTAGCGCTGCACCGGGACCGTCTCGACGTCGGCGAAGCCGGCCAGCTTCAGCACCATCGCCAGCGTCTCGTGCGAGTAGTTGAAGTAGTGCGCCTTCTGCCAGTAGAAGCGGTCGAAGGCCTCCACCTGCCAGTACTTGACCAGCGCGTCGTCCACGTTCGGCACCTCGATCGCGCAGTGGCCGCCGGGCGCCAGGTGCTCCAGCCACGAGCCCAGCTCGCCGACCGGATCTCGCAGGTGCTCGACGACGTAGTAGCTCAGCACCAGGTCGAACTCGCGGCCGGCGACCGCATCGCGTGAGGCGTGCGCCTCGATGCCGAGGCGCGACTTGGAGAATTCGCGGAAGTCGTCACCGGGCTCGATGCCGACGACCTCGCCGACGTACGGGCGGATCGCGTCGAGCAGGAAGCCCGTCGCGGAGCCGATCTCCAGCACGCGCATGTCCTCGCGCAGCCAGGGCTTCAGCAGCTCCAGCCGCCGGGCGCCCTCAGGCTTCCACTTCTCGAACGAGTCGGCCGGGTCGGCTCCGCCCGCCTGGCCCCGCTTCGCCATGTACTCCGCGAACTGCCCCTCGTAGAAGTCGCGCTCCTCGTCCAAGGTCATGATCGGGTACAGGAAGACGATCCCGCACTCGCTGCACTGGTACTCGGCGGCGCCCTCGGCCTGCCAGATGGTGTCGACCACGCGACGGCGCTCGCCGCCGTGCCCGAAGGGGCAGGGGACGTCGGCGACGGGGGCGGTGGGTGACCAGTCAGCCACGGGGTTCTCCTGAGATCGCGGTGCGCGCCGCGTCGATCGCGGCGAGCGTTCCGAGGTTGTCGTGCGCCGGCGCGATGAGCTGCTCGCCATCGAGCACGGCGGCGCGGAAGTTATCCAGGATCGCGGCGTCGGCGATCTCGTACTGGCCCTGCTCGTCGCGCATGGTCACGTGAGCGGTCAGGTCGATCGGCACCGAGCCGTCGCGCAGCGACAGCCACAGCGGCGGCTCGAAGTACTGGCTGTCGTTGTAGATCGTCCCCAGCTCGCCCTCCACCTGCAGCGACTCCTGGGCGATGTGGGCGTTGCGCGAGGAGAACGACGCGACGTACGAGATGGCGACGCCGCCGTCCGTCTCCATCCACAGGTCGTTGATCGACGGCACGCGGTAGCGGCTCCAGCTGGGCCGGCCGGCGTGGCCCTCGACCTTCACGATCTCCTGCCCGAGCACGTAGCGGAACAGGTCGAAGTGGTGGATCGCCATCGCCCAGAGGATCGGGTCGGGCTCGTCGAACAGGTAGTCCGGCAGGTGCGGCTTCTCGCGGTCGCGCAGGTAGCGGAAGACGATGTGCGAGACCTCGCCGATGACGCCGTCGTGCAGCGCCGCGTGGAGCTCGGCTCCGGCGCTCTTGGTGCGCCAGTTCTGCACCACGCCCAGGCGCAGCCCGCGAGCGTCGGCCAGCGCCGTCAGCTCGCGCGCCTCGTCCAGGTCGGTGACGAACGGCTTCTCGACCAGGACGTGACAGCCCGCCTGCAGTCCCGCGCGGACCGCCTCGCCGTGCGCGGCGATGATCGGACAGGCGATCAGCGCGTCAGGCGCCGTGCTGCCGAGCATCTGCCCGAGGTCGGTGAAGCAGCGGTCGGCATCGATGTGACCCTCGCCCACGGACGCGTCGAGCGCGGCCTGCATCGGGTCCATCACGCCGACCAGCTCGAACCCCGCGCGCGTGGCGACGTGGCGCTG
>JBKJRO010000099.1:0-21665 GCA_046594555.1 Solirubrobacteraceae bacterium | reverse complement strand
GGAGCGCCCGCGCCGATGACTCGGCGGCGACGCGTGCCATCACCGCCGCCAGCATCTCCGGCGGGAAGCTCGCCGTGTCCGGGAGGCCGCCGGCCAGGGAGATGACCTCCGGCCGCTCGGTGATCGCCATCAGGTCGCGCATGGCCGACGACGTCATCACGCGCGTTCGTGCCGCGAACAGCCCGGCGTAGCGCTCCAGGTCGCGCGACGCCGACGCCGCGCGCCGCCCGACGCCGCGCGGCGGACCGTCCCCTTCCGTGCCGCGAGGCCCGCGACCGCCGTCCTCTGGAATCATGGCCCGCGAGACGGTATCGGACGCGGATGAAGCTCCTGATCGACATCCTGCAGGGCATGGGCGTGGCCGCCGCGGCCGGCGTCCGCCCGTTCCTGCCCGCGTTCGTCACGGGCGCCGCCGGTCGCGCGGATCTGCTGGTCGACTTCGACGGCACCGACTTCGCGTTCCTCGAGCACAACTGGTGGCTCGCCGCGATGGCGGTGCTGATGGTCGCCGCGGTGCTGCTGCGCGGCGAGCTCGAGCGGCCGGCTCCGGCGGCGGCGCTCCAGGGCATCGCGCTGGGCATCGGCGGCGTGCTGTTCGCCGGCTTCCTGGCGAGCGACGGGTACGTGTGGTGGCCCGGCATTCCCGCCGGGATCCTCTGCACGGCGATCACGGCCGCCGCCGCGCGCGGCGTCTTCTCGGGGGCCGCCACGCGCCTGGACGAGTCTGCGCGCGCGCAGCTCCCGCTCTACGCCGAGGGCATCGCGCTGCTGCTCGCGGTGCTGGCGATCCTCGTGCCGCCCGTGTCGCTGGGTGCGCTGGGCGCGGCGATCTGGCTGATCCGCGGGGCACGGCGACGCGCCGGCGAGAAGTACGCCGGCCTGCGGATCCTGCGCTGACGCCGCGCGAGCGGGTCCGGTTCCGCCGGGGTCGCGGTAGCCTCATTCCCGCATGTCCGACGAGGCCGTCGCCCTGACCCCCGCCGTCGCGCTGCCGCTGTCGGCACGCGTGCGCGTCGCCGCGCGCGACCCGGCGGCATGGCTGCAGCTGCTGCGCTTCGCCGTCGTCGGCGCCGGCGGCTACGTCGTCAACCTGGCCGTGTTCGCGCTGACCCTGCACGGCGCCGGGGCCGACTACCGCGTCGCCGCCGTCGCGGCCTTCGGGGTCGCGGTGTCGAACAACTTCCTCTGGAACCGCCGCTGGACGTTCCGCGCGGAGACCGGGAGCGCCGACCGCGCGCATCATCAGGCCGCGCGCTTCCTCGTCGTCAGCGTCGGGGCCTTCCTCGTCGGGCTCGCGCTCCTGACCGCGCTCGTCGAGCTCGCGGGCGTGGCCGAGCTCCCGGCGCAGGCGCTGGCGATCGTCGCCGTCACGCCGATCAGCTTCCTCGCGAACAAGCTCTGGAGCTTCCGGCGGTGAGGCGGGCGGCGCTGCTCGCCGCCCTGAGTCTGCTCGCGATCCTGAGCCAGCCCGCAGCCGCGGCGGCGCTGGAGGGCACGACGAGCGCTCAGGCCGAGCGCATCGCGCTGGCCGTCCCGAAGATCGCCGCCGAGCGCCGCTCGAACCCGGGGTCCTCCACCGACACGCGGTCCAAGGACGCCGCCCGCTGGGAGGTCGGTCTGTGGTCGCGTGCGCGACCGGGCCACCCGTCGCGGCAGCTCGCACAGGTCTACGTGGACCGCCGCACCCACCGCGTCCTGGAGGCGTGGACCGGGCCGCAGGTCGCCTGGACGATGGCGCGCGGATACCCGGGAGCGTTCGGCCGCTCGGTCAACAGCCCCTGGATCTTCATCGCCCTGATGGTCCTGTTCGTGCTGCCGTTCGTCGATCCCCGCCGCCCGCTGCAGTGGCTGCACGCCGACCTGCTGGCGCTCGCCGGGCTCGGAGCGTCGTACGCGTGGTTCAACGACGCGAACCTCGACCTCTCGGTTCCCGTGGCCGACGGCCTGCTCGCCTACCTGCTCGTCCGGCTGCTGGCGATCGGGCTCGGCCGGGCCCAGCCGCCTCCGCTGCGGCTCCTGGTGCCGTGGCAGTGGCTCGGCGCCGGGGCGCTGTTCCTCGTCGGGCTGCGGGTGGGCCTCAACGCGCTCGACGGCAACGTCATCGATGTCGGCTACGCGAGCGTCGTCGGCGCCGACCGCCTGGAGCACGGGCGCGCGATCTACGGCGCGTTCCCGTCCGACGTCAGCCGCGGCGACACGTATGGGCCGCTGACCTACCTCGCCTACGCGCCGTTCGAGGCGATCTGGCCCTGGCACGGTCACTGGGACGACCTCCCGGCCGCCCACGTCGCGGCCGCGGTCTTCGACCTTGTGTGTGCCGGGCTGGCGTTCCTCGTCGGCCGCGGCATGGGTGGCATGCGCCTGGGCGTCGTTCTCGCCTATGCCTGGCTCGCATATCCGTTCACGATGCTCGCGACGAACGCCGGGACGAACGACGCGCTGCCCGCGGCGCTGCTCCTGGCGGCGTTCGCGGTGCATGCCCGGCCGCTGGCGCGCGGGGCGCTCGGCGCCGCGGCGGGCCTCGCGAAGTTCGGCTCGCTCGCGGTGCTGCCGCTGCTCGCGGCGCATGGCCTCGGTGCGACGGGCGAGCGCGCCGGGCGCCTGCTCCGCTTCGTCGCCGGCGCCGCCCTGGCCGGCGCGCTCGCGGCGCTGATCGTGCTGCCGCACACCGGCCTCGGGGTCGTCTGGGACCGGACGATCGGATACCAGGCGGGGCGCTCGGCGCCGTTCTCGGTCTGGGGCCTCTATGGCGGCGGCTGGGAGGCGGCCCGCAGCGTCATGCAGGTCCTCGCCGTCGGGCTGGCCGCCGGGCTGCCGTTCGCGCGCCGCCGCGACGACCTCGCGGGCCTCGCGGCGCTCTGCGGCGCCGTGCTGATCGCCTGGCAGCTGACGACCGAGTACTGGTTCTACTTCTACGTCCTCTGGGCGCTGCCGGCGATCCTCATCGCCGTCCTCGGCTGCGCGGGGCTGCCGGCGGCGAGCGTCACGCCGGCGCGGGCTCCAGCAGCTGCTCGATCGAATCCGCCCGCAGCGGTGCCGAGCAGCGGATGACGACGCCCATCAGCCACGGGTCCTCCTCGGCGGTGTCGAAGCGCACGCGCATCTGCGTGATCAGCGACTCGATCGCCTGCTCCTTCTTGACGCCGATCACGCCCGCGCGCGAGCCGGTCATGCCGACGTCCGAGATGTAGGCCGTCCCGCCCGGCAGGACGCGGCCGTCGGCGGTCGGGACGTGCGTGTGGGTCCCGACGACGGCGCTGACGCGCCCGTCCAGGTGCCAGCCGAGCGCGACCTTCTCGCTCGTCGCCTCGGCGTGGATGTCGACGAGGATGTGGTCGCAGCCCTCGCGGGTCAGGGCTTCCACCGCGGCGTCCGCCTCCTGGAACGCCGGGCGCGCCGCGCGCAGGAAGACGTTGCCCGACAGGTTGAGGACGCCGAGCCGCAGACCGTCGCGCTCGACGATGCAGGTGCCGTGGCCCGGCTGCGAGGCGAGGTAGTTGGCGGGCCGAACGATCCGCGGCTCGCGGTCCAGGTACGGGTACACCTCGCGGTGGTGGTAGCTGTGGTTGCCCAGGGTGATCGCGTCGACGCCCGCGGCCAGCAGCTCATCGGCGATCTTCGCGGTGATGCCGAGCCCGCCGGCCACGTTCTCGCCGTTGACGACGACAAACGTCGGCGCGAAGCGCTCGCGCAGGACGGGCAGCAGGCCGAGCAGCGTGCGGCGCCCGGGGCTCCCGACGAGATCGCCGACGAAGAGGATGGTCGCGTCAGCCTTCCGGGACATGTGGGGCAGTCTCGCAAGTAGCCTGCCGCCCGTGTCCGGCGACCCGCAACCGCCCGCCGCCGCGTCGCCGTTGTGCGCGACCGGCATCGCCAAGCGCTTCGGCCGCCGGGAGGCGCTGCGCGGCGTGGACGTCGAGGTCGTGCCCGGCGAGGTCCTCGCGGTGATCGGCCCGAACGGCGCCGGGAAGACGACGCTGCTCGAGATTCTCGCGGGCGTCCAGCGCGCCGACGCCGGGACGGTCACCGCCACGGCGCCCGTCGGCTGGGTCCCGCAGCAGCTCGCGGTCTACGGCCGGCTGACGGTGGCGGAGAACCTGCGGCTGTTCGCGCGGCTGGAGGACGCCGGCGACGCCGAGGAGCGCGTCTCGGCGATGCTCGCCGAGACGGGGCTGGCCGACCGCGCCGGCGATCTGGTCCAGACGCTGTCGGGCGGCAACCGCCAGCGCGTCAACGTGGCCGTCGGCCTGCTCGGCGATCCTCCTGTCGTCCTGCTGGACGAGCCGTCGGCCGCGCTCGACCCGCGCCAACGCGAGCGGCTGTGGGCCTTTCTGTCCGGGCGCGCCGCCGCCGGCACGGCGATCGTCGTCACGACGCACGACGTCGCCGAGGCGCGCCGCCACGCCGGGCGCGTGCTCGTCCTCGCCGACGGCGAGGAGCTGTTCACCGGCCCGCCCGCGCAGATCGCGGGCGACGAGCGCGCGGACCGCGACTACGAGCTCGCGCTGCTCGCCTTCCTCGAGGAGCACGGGCACTGATGCGCTGGCTGCTGGGCAAGGACCTGCGGATCCTGCGGCGCTCGCCGGCGCTGGTGGCCGTCCTCGTCGTCTACCCGGCGATCGTCGCGCTGCTGATCGGCCTGTCGCTCTCGCGCGGGCCACAGACGCCGCGGGTCGCCGTGTTCAACCAGGTCCCGCCGGGCGAACGCACCGTCCAGGTCGGCGCGGAGTCGATCGACGCCCAGCGCTACGCGCAGGAGCTGTTCTCGGCGATCGACCCGGTGACGGTCAGCTCGCGCGCCGAGGCCCGTCGTCTGGTGCGTCAGGGCAAGGTCGTCGCCGCGATCGTGATCCCGCCCGACGTGACGCGGCAGCTCGAATCGGCGGTCAACCTCGGCGGCGGGACACCGCCGCAGATCGAGGTCATCTACAACGGCCGCGACCCGCTGAAGTCGCGCTACGTCGAGTCGCTGATCACGAGCCGCGTCGCGGCCGCGAACCGGGCGCTGTCGCGGCGGCTGACCGCGGTCGCCGGCGGCTACCTGGACATCCTGCTCCACGGCGGCGACTTCGGGATCCTCGGCCAGAAGTACCGGGTCCTGGGCCTGGAGCGCTCGCGCGACATCGTGGACACGTCGCTGAAGGAGCTGCCGCCGTCCTCGCCCGTGCGCCGGCGGCTCCAGGACGTGGCGCGGTTCGCGCAGCTCGCGATCGACAACCTCGACCTGTCCGGGCAGCTGCTCAGCAGCGTCTCGGAGCCGTTGCGCGTCAGGCGCGACGTCGTCCAGGGCCGCCACACGCCGCTGGAGACGTTCGCGGTCGCGGTCGCGGCGATCGTCTCGCTGATGCTCGTGACCCTGCTCCTGGCCGCGGGCCTGCTCGCGCTCGAGCGGCAGGACCACACGTTCCGCAGGCTGCTCCGCGGCCTCGTGCGGCCGGTCGCGCTGCTCGGCGAGAAGGCCCTGCTGGCGGGCGCCTGCGGCGTCATCGTCGCGGCGCTGCTGCTGGCGCTCGTCGGGATCGTCGTGCCCCTGCAGTGGGGCCGCAGCCCGCTCTGGCTCGCGGCGCTCACGGCCGCCGGCGTGGCCTTCGGGGCGCTCGGCGTCGCGCTGGGATCCGTCGTGCGGGACGTGCAGGCGGCATCGCTGCTCGCGTTCGCGCTGGCGCTCCCGCTGGCGTTCCTCGCGGTCGTCCCCGAGAACGCCGTCTCGGCGGCGCTGTTCGACGTCATGTCCGCGCTGTCCGCGCTGTTCCCGTTCAAGCCGGCGCTGCGGGCGCTCGACGCCGCACTCGGATCCGGCGGGTCGCTGGGCGCCCCGATCGCCCACCTCGCGCTGCTGGCGGTCGTGTACGGCGCTGCCGCGCGCCTTGCGGTCCGCCGCGCCGCGTGACCTACCATCTTGCGGGCATGGCCTTTCCCGCCACCCGCATGCGGCGCCTGCGCCAGACGCCGGTCCTGCGCGATCTCGTACGCGAGACGCGGCTGTCCGCGGCCGACCTCGTGATGCCGCTGTTCGTCGAGGAGGACCTCGACGCCGCGGTCGCGATCGAGGCGATGCCCGGCGTGTCGCGCCTGCCGGTGGCCGGCGCAGTTGCCGAGGCCGGCGAGGTCGCCGCTCTGGGCATCCCGGCGATCCTGCTGTTCGGCGTCCCGGCCGAGAAGGACGAGGAGGGGTCGGGCGCCTGGGCCGACGACGGCATCGTCCAGCAGGCGACGCGGGCCATCAAGGCGGCGCACCCGGACCTCATCGTCATCGCCGACCTGTGCCTCTGCGAGTACACGAGCCACGGGCATTGCGGCCTGCTCGACGCGAGCGGCGACGTCGACAACGACGCCACGCTGGACCTGCTCGCACGCGCCGCCGTCAGCCAGGCGCGCGCCGGCGCCGACGTCATCGCCCCGAGCGACATGATGGACGGCCGCGTCGGCGCGATCCGCGCAGCGCTGGACGCCGACGGCTTCACGGACGTGCCGATCCTCGCCTACAGCGCGAAGTTCGCCTCCGCCTTCTACGGCCCGTTCCGCGAGGCCGCGGGCTCGGCGCCGAGCCACGGCGACCGCCGTGGGTACCAGATGGATCCGGCCAACGCCCGCGAGGCGCTGCGCGAGGCCCAGCTCGACGTCGAGGAGGGCGCCGACGTGATCATGGTCAAGCCGGCGCTCCCGTATCTCGACGTGATCCGGCGCATCGCCGACGCGACGGGCCTGCCGGTGGCCGCGTACAACGTCAGCGGCGAGTATGCGATGGTGAAGGCCGCCGCCGCCGCCGGCTGGCTCGACGAGCGCGCCGCCGTGCTCGAGACGCTGACCTCCATCCGGCGCGCCGGCGCCGACATCGTCATCAGCTACCACGCGAAGGACGCCGCCCGATGGCTGCAGAAGACATGACCGCGCCCCCCAAGGTCCGCAGCCGCAAGGACGGCGCCGCCGTGCCGCTCAGCGACGCCGACCGGCAGCTGCTGAACCTCATGCAGGGCTCGTTCCCGCTCGACGAGCGCCCGTACCTGCGGGTCGCCGAGGCCGCGGGGACGACCGAGGAGTCGGTGCTCGCGGACGTCCGCCGGCTGCTCGACGACCGCATCATCCGCCAGGTCACGCCGATCTTCGACACGCGGGCGCTCGGCTACGGCTCGATGCTCGTCGCGGCACGGGTCGATCCCGAGCACCCCTGGCGCGCGGCGAAGATCATCAACGAGCATCCCGGCGTCTCCCACAACTACCTGCGCAACCACGACTTCAACATGTGGTTCACGCTCGCCGTCGAGGAGGACTCGCGGCTGGGGCTCCAGGGCACGCTCGACGTGCTGCAGGAGCTGACCGGAGCCGACTCGATCCGCCAGCTCCCGACGCTGAAGCTGTTCAAGATCCGCATGGACCTGGAGATGGCGGGCGACACCAAGGCGCTCTCCACCCAGGGCGAGGTGCAGGCCCCGATCGAGCTCGATCGCCAGGACTACGACGAGTTCGACAAGGCCGTCATCCGCGCGACGCAGGGCGACCTGCCCGTCGTCCCCGAGCCATGGGCCGATGCAGCGCAGGAGCTCGGCATCGGCGTCGACGAGCTGCTCGCCCATCTGCAGGGCATGGCCGATCGCGGGCTGCTGCGCCGCGTCGCGGCGATCCTCTTCCACCGCCGCGCGGGCTTCTCGGCCAACGGGATGGGCGTCTGGCAGGTTCCCGACGATCAGATCGAGGCGATCGGCCCGAAGATGGCCTCCTACCGCGGCATCTCGCACTGCTACCAGCGCCCGACCTACGAGGACTGGCCGTTCCAGATCTTCACGATGGCCCACGGGCGCTCCAAGGAGGAGTGCGACGCGATCCTCGACACGATCGCCGACGAGTTCCCGATCGTCGATCGCGCGACGCTCTACTCCAGCACCGAGTTCAAGAAGATCCGCCTCATGTACTTCACGGATGCCTTCCGCGACTGGGAGCGCGCGCACGCCGGCGTCTAGCCCGCCTCGCCGCCGAGCATGACGATCTCGCTGCGCGACACGCGCTCGGCCGAGCTGTACGCCCGGGCCCTGCAGTACCTGCCGGGAGGGGTGAACTCGCCGGTCCGCGCCATGCACGCGATCGGCCGCGACCCGATCTTCATCGAGCGGGGCGCCGGCGCCGAGATCACCGACGTCGACGGCAACACGTTCATCGACTACGTCTGCTCGTGGGGTCCGCTGATCCTCGGGCACGCGCAGCCGGACGTGCTCGCCGCCATCTCCGCGGCGGCGGAGCTGGGGACGACGTTCGGCGCGCCGACGGCCGCCGAGGTGACGCTGGCCGAGGAGATCACGCGCCGCGTCCCCGGCATCGAGATGGTCCGCATGACCTCGTCCGGCACCGAGGCGGCGATGAGCGCCATCCGGCTCGCCCGTGCCGCGACCGGCCGCGACAAGCTGCTGAAGTTCGCGGGCGCCTACCACGGCCACATGGACGGCATGCTGGCCCAGGCCGGCAGCGGTCTTGCGACCCAGGGCATCCCGTCCAGCCCGGGCGTCCCGGCGGACGCGACGGCGAACACGGTCGTCGTCCCGTGGAACGACGCGGACGCGGTCATCGCCGCCACCGCCGAGAACGAGTTCGCGGCGATCATCGCCGAGCCGTACCCGGGGAACATGGGCCTCGTCCCCCCGGCCGAGGGGTTCCTCGACCTGCTCCGCGACCGCGCGACGCGCAGCGGCGCGCTGCTCGTCTTCGACGAGGTGATCAGCGGCTTCCGCGTCGCTCCGGGCGGCGCACAGGAGCTCACGGGGGTGACGCCGGACCTGACGGTCCTGGGGAAGATCATCGGCGGCGGCCTCCCGGCCGCGGCGTTCGGCGGCTCGCGGGAGCTGCTCGAGCTGATCGCGCCGGCCGGCGACGTCTACCAGGCCGGGACGCTCAGCGGGAACCCGCTCGCGGTCGCCGCCGGGCTCGCGACCCTCGCGCAGCTCGACGAGCAGGCATACCTGCGGCTGCACGGCACGACCGCCGCCCTCGCGGACGGCCTGCGCGAGGCGGCCGGGTCGCTCCCGGTCCAGGTGTCGATGACGACCGGCCTGCTGACGGTGTTCTTCTCGGAGGAGCCGGTGACCACCTACGAGCAGGCTCTCGCCTGCGACCTGGACCGCCACGCGAGCTGGTGCCGCTCGCTGCTGGCGCGCGGCGTGTATCCCCCGCCGTCGCAGTTCGAGGCGTGGTTCCCGTCGCTGGCCCACACGCAGGAGCAGCTCGAGCGCACGATCGAGGCCGCGGCGATGGCCTTCGCGGAGGTCGCGTGAGCCCCGCCACGCCGGCGACCCTGGAGCGGCTCGCGGCGCGCATCGCCGCGGAGGGCGGCCTGCTGGAGCAGGCGCTGCTCCCGGACGGCCCGCGAGTTCCGGCCGGTGACCCGGGCCTGGGCGCCGCCGCCGCTGCGGGCCCGGTGGCCGCCGCGGATCCCGCGACGTTCGCGCTGGTCGTCGAGGCCGTGCACGAGGCGCATCTCCTGCACGGCGGGACGTCCCGGCTGCTCGACGCGTCCGACCGCGATCTCGCGATCCTCGCCGGTGACCGGCTGTATGCGCTGGGCCTGGCCGAGCTGGCCGCGATCGGGGCGACCGACGCCGTGCGCGAACTCGCCGACGTGATCGCCCTCTGCGCGCAGGCCCGCGCCCACGACGACGCCGACCTGGCCGCCGCTGCCTGGGCGGCGGGCGCAGCCGCGATCGGCTGGGGCTCGTCGGACGAGCTTCAGCGCGCCAAGAACGCAGCGCGTGCAGGGATTTCCGGCGCCGCAGACGGTCTGCGCGCCGCCGCCGCGCACGCCCGCGACGGTGCCGCGACGGCCGCATGAGGGCCGTGCGGCGTCGGCCAGCCGTCACCGCAGCCCGGGCGGGCGATAAGGTTCCGCTCGCCGTAGGGTCGTAAATCGACCGTATCCAGCTGGAGTGTTCGTGCCCGAGCGCAAGCCCCCAAAGTCCAAATACACCGCCGACCGCCAGATCCCCGGTGCGTTCGAGGGCGAGACCGTCACCCGCCGCCGGTTCATGACCGGTACGGCGCACACGGCCGGCGCCGTCGCCGCCGCGGCCTTCGCGCTGCCCGCGCTGGGCTTCGCCCTGGGCCCGGTCTTCGAGTCGTACGACCAGCCGTGGCAGGTCGTGGGCTCGGTCGACGACTTCACCGAGAACAACTACCTCCCGCGCACGATCACCCTCGACCCCGAGGTCGGCGATGCGGGCAAGTCGCTGGCGTACCTGCGCAAGCGCAATCCGCGCGTCGACGCCGAGCCGGCCGATCAGTACAACCAGATCATCGCCATCTCCACGGCGTGCATGCACCTCGGCTGCCCGGTGCACTACGTGACCGCGGCGCAGCGCTTCATCTGCCCGTGCCACGGCGGCGTCTACGACTTCGTCGGGAAGGTCGCCGGCGGCCCGCCGGTCCGTCCGCTGGACCGCTTCTACACGCGGGTCGAGGACGACGGCACGGTCCTGGTCGGCCGCCGCTTCTCGGTCAACAGCGAACTCGAGCGCTTCTCCCCGCGCGATCCGGGTGAGCCGCTCGACGGCGTCGGGCAGTTCCTGTACCCGTCGCGGCCGTCCTTGCGCAAGCTCCCGGGGACGTAACCCAAGACATGCCGAAGCTCAAGCTCCCGATCCCGCCCCTGCCGCCGAAGGCCATCCCACAGCCCAAGCGCCCGGGGAAGAAGTACACGCCGCAGGGCCCGGTCGAGCACGGCCAGGAGGCCGCCTCGGCGCTCGTCGGCTGGGTGGACGAGCGCACGTCGCTCTCCGGCGCGGCTCGGTGGGGGATGTTCCGCAAGGTGCCCAAGGGCACCAACTGGTTCTACACGCTGGGGTCGGCGACGATGTTCGCCTTCCTCTCGCAGGCGGTGACCGGCGTCTTCCTGGCGATGTACTACGACCCCTCCGCGACACGGGCGTACGAGTCGATCCGGACCATCAACAACGAGGTCTTTCTCGGCGAGTTCGTGCACGGGATGCACAAGTGGGGCTCGTCGGTGATGGTGATCTTCATCTTCATGCACATGGCGCGGACCTTCTTCTTCGGCGCGTACAAGTACCCGCGTGAGCTCAACTGGATCATCGGCGTCGCGCTGCTGATCCTGACGATGGCGATGTCGTTCACCGGCTACCTGCTGCCGTTCGACCAGCGGTCCTACTGGGCGTCGATCGTCGGCGTGAACATCAACGGCACGGGCCCGGTCGTCGGGCCGTACCTGTCGGAGTTCCTGCGCGCCGGGCCGTACTTCGGCGCCACGACCCTGTCGCGCTTCTACGCGATCCACATGCTGCTCCTCCCGGGCCTCATCGCCGGGCTGATCGGGTTCCACCTGTACCTCGTCGCCAAGCTCGGAACGACGGCCCCGCCGTGGGTCGACGCCAAGCTGTCCGACGAGCTGCGCGAAGAGCAGGTCGGCGCATGAACAAGCAGCAGAAGGAGCAGTACCTCCGCGAGTACGGGATCCTGAAGTCCCAGGGCAAGCCGTTCTTCCCCTACGCCGTCGCGAAGGACGGCATCATGGCGATCGTCGTGATGGCGATCATCATCACGATGTCGCTGGTCCTCGGCGCGGAACTCGGCCCCAAGGCCGACCCGACGACGACGACCTACACCCCGCGGCCGGAGTGGTACTTCTTCTTCCTCTTCGAGCTGCTGCGCGTGATCAAGCCGCCGGCACTCGTGCCGCTCGCGACGATCGGCGTGCCGACGATCTGCATGATCCTGCTGTTCCTGCTCCCGTTCTACGACCGCAGCCCGGAGCGCCGCCCGGAGCGCCGCCCGATCGCGACCACGGCCGGCATCTTCACGATCGTCGCGATGGGCTACCTCACGTTCCTCGGCGCGTCCGCGGGACCGCCGCAGGAGCTCGACATCAAGCCGCCCCGGAACGTCGTCGCGCAGGGCCCGGCCGCCGTGACCACCTTCCTCAAGGGCCAGCAGGTCGTGGCGCAGTCCGGCTGCGGCGCGTGCCACAAGTTCGGGGAGAACGGCAACGCCGGACCCGGGCCGGACCTGACGAAGATCGGCGCCCGCCTGCCACGGCAGGCGATCGAGCGCACGCTGGTCAACCCGACAGCGCCGATGCCGTCGTTCCGCGGCCTGCAGGCGAGCTCGCCGCCGCAGTTCGACCAGATGGTCGCGTTCCTCTCGAGCCTGCGCTGACGCCGGCGCGTTCAGGCGGGGCTCTACCCTGAAGGACATGACGACGGGGCCGGCCACCGGCACGCTTGAGGAGCCGCAGGTCCGCGCGATGTTCGACCGCATCGCGGGCGTCTACGACCGCATGAACTCGGTCATGACGGCGGGGATGCACCATCACTGGCGCGCTCGAGCGGCCGATCTGGCCGCAGTCGAAGCCGGGGACGCGGTGCTCGACGTCGCCACCGGAACGGGCGACCTGGCACTCGAGCTGGCGCGGCGCGTCGGCCCGACGGGCGTCGTGATCGGCTCGGACTTCTCCGAGCAGATGCTCGCGCTCGCCCGCGTCAAGGCTCCGGAGCTCACGTGGGATCTCGGCAACGCGCTCGAGCTGGGGTACGACAGCGACCGGTTCGACGCGGTGACGGTCGGGTTCGGCGCGCGCAACTTCTCCGATCTCGATCAGGGCCTGCGCGAGATGGCCCGCGTCGCCAGGCCGGGCGGCCGGGTCGTCGTCCTGGAGATCACGACGCCGACGCGCGCGCCGCTGTCGAGCTTCTACTCGGCGTGGTTCGACCGGGTCGTGCCGCTGATCGGCCGCGTCGCCGGCGACGCCGACGCCTACTCGTACCTCCCGAATTCCGTCAAGCGGTTCCCCGGGCCGCACGAGCTCGCGCAGCGGCTCGCCGCAGCGGGGCTCCAGGACATCCGCTACATCCTGACGGCCGGCGGGATCATCGCGATCCACGTCGGCCACAAGCCGGCGTGAGCGGCCAGGCCATGACGGCCGGGGCGGAGACCTCCGAGCTGATGCGCGCCGGCGGTCCGCACGTGCCGCTGCTGATGGCCCGGATCGAGGCGCGCCTGCGTGACGCCGCCGCCGCGAACGGGCCCGTCCTCGCCGAGCACGGCGGCGCGACGATCGCCGCCGGGGGCAAGCGCCTGCGCCCGCTGCTCGTGCTGCTCGCCGCCGGGCCGCCGGCGGGGGAGGTGCAGGCCGACGCGCTGGTCCGCGCGGGCGCCGCCGTCGAGCTGGTCCACAGCGCGACACTCGTGCACGACGACGTCCTCGACGCCGCCAGCCTGCGACGCGGGCGGCCGACCGTCGTCGCCACCGCGGGCCCGGCCATGGCGATCGCGACCGGCGACCTGCTGTTCGCGCAGGCGTTCGCGGGCATGACGGAGCCCGGCGCGGCCGCGAGGGCCGATCCCGTCGCCGTCCGCACCCTGAGCGACGCGTGCTCGGCGCTGGCTCGCGGCGAGCTCGCTCAGCGGGCCGACGCGTGGGACGCCGGCGTGACCGTCGAGCGGTATCTGCACCGCTGCGAGCTGAAGACCGCACGCCTGTTCGAGGCGGCCTGCCTGCTCGGGGCGCTCGCGGTCGGCGAGCAGCCCGGCGGCCTGGGACGCTTCGGCCGCGGGATCGGTCTGGCCTTCCAGCTGCTCGACGACGTGCTCGATGTCGCAGGCCCGGCCGAGCGCACGGGCAAGCACCGCGGCACGGACCTGCTGGACGGCACGGTCACGCTGCCGTTCATCGTCGCGCGACGGAGCAGCACCGAACTCGCCGCGCTCGACCCGCGTGCGGTGACGACGCCCGAGGACGCCGAGCGCGTGTGCGACATGATCGCCGCGACCGGGGCGCTCGATGACGCGCGGGCGATCGCGCTCCAGCTCGTCGCCGAGGCAAAGCGCGAGCTGCCGGACGATCTCGAGGCGGGCCGCCGGGCGGCGCTCGAACTCGTCGCCGACGGCGTCGTCAAGCGCTACAGCTGAGGTCCTAGAAGTCCTCGGGCAGGATGACGCCGTCGCGCAGCGCGTCGGCGAACACGGCCACCTCGCGGGCGATCCGCTCGTGCACCATGTCCGACAGCGCGCGTGCGACGCGCGCCGCCCCGCGCTCGAGCTCGATGTCGTAGAAGTCGACGAGCTCCTCCTCGACGACGACCGTTCCGGTCGCCTCGCAGTTGGGACAGCGCAGGACCAGGCGCCAATGGTGGCGACCGGCATCCTCCCAGTCCAGCGGCTGGACCAGGCCGCACCCGCAGGCGCCGCACTGGGTCAGGTCGCGCGCGGCCTCGGCCAGCGCCGCGTCACGCGCGGCCTGCGCCCGTCCGGGCGGCATGCCGGCGCTGAGGTCCGCGACGTGCGGGTCCTGGTGGAAGTCGTTCTCGTGAGTCATGGTTCGCGATCCTTGGCCAGCATCGGCCTCCCAGCGCACCTGCTTGAACACGACCTGGACGAAAAAGGTGCGCAGCCCGATCCGTTCCGCGTCGTCCCGTCCATCTGCGCCGTCCCTGGCGGTACCCTGGCGGCATGACCCCAGGCCCGCTCGAGCTCGGAATCGTCCTGCTCATCGCGCTGCTCATCTTCGGTCCCAAGCGCCTGCCGGGGCTCGGCAAGCAGCTCGGAACGGGCATGCGCGAGTTCAAGGACGGGATCACCGGATCGGGCAAGAACGACGACGAGGAGGCGGAGGAGCCCGCCGCCATCGCGGCCGCTCCGGTGCCGCCCGCCGCTCCGCCGGCTCCGGAGCCCGTGGCCCCGGCCGCCACCGCGGACGTTCCCCGCGCCGAGGATCCCGCGCCCAGCGACGGCTGATCGGGGCCGATGCCCGTCGTCCGGCCGATCGGCCACGAGCAGCGCCTGTCCATCGTCGATCACCTCGATGAGCTGCGCACGCGCATCATCGTGTCGGTCGGCGTCCTCGTGGTGCTGTTCAGCTTCTGCTACTGGCAGAACGACCGCATCCTGGAGGTCGCGAACGTCCCGCTCGACAAGAGCCAGCACGCGACGTCCAAGAGCAACGATCCGCTGGAGCAGGCGGCGGCCTTCGACAAGCGGCTCGGCCGGGCGATGTCCGACCTGGCTCCGGCGCTGCGCAGCGTCAATCGCTCGCTCCTGACGCTCGCAGCGCGACCGGGAGTCACGTCCGCCGAGCGCGCGCAGGCCGCTCAGGCGGCGCGCGACCTGCGCGCCGCGACCGTGTCCGTCGGCGCCGTCGCTCGCGCGACGCCGACCTCGACCGCCCGGCGACCGATCACGACGGGCGTGGCCGAGCCGTTCACCGCCACGATCACGGTCGCCGCCTACGCGGCGTTGCTGCTGGCGCTGCCGTTCCTGCTGTTCCAGCTCTACGCGTTCGTCCTGCCCGCCTTCAGCCCCGGGGAGCGCAAGGTCGCATTGCCGCTGATGGCGCTCGTCCCGGTGCTGTTCTTCGCCGGGGCCGCGTTCGGGTACTACATCGCGCTGCCACGGGCCGTCGGCTTCCTGCAGAACTTCAACGACGACCGCTTCGACATCCTGATCCAGGCGAAGGACTACTACCGGTTCGTGATCCTCGTGCTGGCGCTGACGGGGCTGACGTTCCAGATCCCGGTCGGCGTCCTGGCCGTCACCCGGGCCGGGGTGCTCACCGTCGGGCAGCTCTGGCGCAACCAGGGCTATGTGATCCTCGCACTCTCGATCGTCGCGGCGGTCGCCACGCCGACGCCGGATCCCGTGACGATGCTCATCACGATGCTGCCGCTCGTGCTGCTGTACGAGCTCAGCATCGGCCTCGCCTATCTGTTCCGCCCGCGCGGCCCGACCGTGGTGGGCCGGATGGGCAGCTGGTGGGACGACGACGAGGACGACGAGGATGGCGCCGGAGCGGCGGAGGATGCCTCGCACGCCGATGCGGGTGACGCCTCCGCGGACGAGACCCCCGTATCCTGAGCGCATGCTGTTCGACCTTCGTGGCAAGCGCCGCCGCCGTGGCGTCCAAGCCGTCTACCTCACGCTCGCCGTCCTGATGGGCGGCGGTCTTGTCTTCTTCGGCATCGGCGGGGCCACCGGCGGCGGCCTGCTCGACGCCGTGAACGGCAACAACGGGACGGCATCGGTCGACACGAAGACCTACGAGAAGAAGGTCGCGGCGCTGCAGGCGCGGGTCGCCGCCAGCCCCAAGGCCGCGGCGCCGCTCGCTGCGCTGACGCGCGCCCAGTTTCAGCAGGCCTCCATCACGGGGTACGACCAGAACGCCGGGCGCTACACCGACAAGGGCCTGACCCTGCTGCGCGAGGCGTCGGCCTCGTGGCAGAAGTACCTGGCGCTCGAGCCGAAGAAGGTCGATGCCGGCGTCGCGGCGCTGATGGTCCAGGCCTACGGCGGGTCGGCCCTCAACGACTCGCGGAAGGCCGTGCAGGCGCTGCAGGCCCAGATCGACGGCCGTGGGCCCAGCTCAGGGCTCTACAGCCAGCTCGCGATCCTGGCCTACGTGGACGGCAACACGCGCCAGAGCCAGCTCGCCGAGGATCGCGCGCTTGCGCTCGCGCCGCAGCGCCAGCGCAAGATCATCCGCAACACGATCAACCAGCAGCGCAAGCGGATCGACAGCGAGAACATCTCGGCTGCCGCGCGTCTCGCCCAGCAGAACAAGACGGCCTCGACGACGCTGACGCCCGGCCGCTGACGGGCGCTCGCACCCACTACACTTCCCCTCCGCCGGCGGCTCCCCGGATCCGCAGCGCGGCCCGCCCCTGTAGCTCAATTGGCAGAGCAGCGGACTCTTAATCCGAAGGTTCTTGGTTCGATTCCAAGCGGGGGCACTGTGAGTCGCGGACCTCGCGGCAGGGGCGCGCGTCCCTGCCGGTGGGGACGGGCATCACTGGCGCATGGCATCATCGCGACGATGCTCGCCTCGCTCGACGGCCGGATCCAGCCCGTGGACGAGGCGGTGATCCCGATCACCGACGAAGGCCTGCTGCGCGGCGACGGTGCGTTCGAGGTGATCCGGCTGTACGACGGCGTCCCGTTCGCCCTCGACGAGCATCTGGAGCGCATGAGCCGCACCGCCGCGGGCATCCGCCTGCCGCTCGACACGGCCGCCTACGGGCGCGAGGTCGCGGCGCTGCTGGCCGCGGACCCGCCCGGCGACGCCCAGGTGCGCCTGGTCGCGACGCGCGGCGGCCGGCGGCTGGCCATCGTCGAGCCGCTGGCGCCCGGACCGCCGACGCTCGCCCTGCGCACGGTCACCTACAGCCCGCCGCGGCTGCTCGACGACATCAAGTCGCTGTCCTACGCCGCCAACATGCTCGCGACCCGCATCGCCGTCGAGCGCGGCGGTGACGAGGCGCTGCTCGTCACCCCGCACGGCCGAGTGCTGGAGGGGCCGCGCCAGACGTTCGTCGTCTCGCTCGACGGCGCGACGCTCGTCACGGCGCCGCTCGACGATCACGTCCTGGATTCGATCACCCGGCGGCACCTCGTGGCGCTCGGGCTGCTGATCGAGCGGCCGATCACCGCCGACGACCTCGCGGGCGCGCAGGAGGCGTTCCTGGCGTCCACCACGCGCGAGGTCCATCCGGTGCGCGAGATCGACGGGCGGGCGCTGCCCGCTGCGCCGGGGCCGCTGACGGCCGACGCCGCGGCGCGACTGCACGCCCGCATCATGACCGCGGTCGGCGGGGCCTGATGCGCGTCCTGACCGTCATCGGGAGCCGGCCGCAGTTCGTCAAGGCCGCGGCGGTGTCGCGCCTGCTGCGTGCCGAGCACGACGAGCTGCTGGTCAACACCGGCCAGCACTACGACGACGAGCTGTCGACGATCTTCGTCACCGAGCTCGGCATCCCCAAGCCGGATCTGGACCTCGCCCTGGGAGGCGGGACGAACACGGAGCAGACCGCCGCGATGCTCGCGGCGATCGCGCCGGTGATGGCCGAGCAGCGGCCCGACGTCGTCCTCGTCTACGGCGACACGAATTCGACGCTCGCCGGAGGCCTGGCGGCAGCGCAGGCGGGGATCCGCGTCGCCCACGTCGAGGCCGGGATGCGCTCGTTCGACCGCCGGATGCCGGAGGAGCTCAACCGCGTCCTCACCGACCACCTGTCCGACCTGCTGCTCGTCCCGACGCCGACCGCCGTCGAGAACCTCGAGCGCGAGCACGTCGCGGGGAGGATCGCGCTCGTCGGCGACGTCATGGTCGATGTCGCGGCGCTGGTCCGCCCGCGCGCCGCGGGCGAGCGCGGGCCGCTCGACGCGGCGGGCGTCGAGCCCGGGGGGTACGTCCTGGCGACGACCCACCGGGCCGGCAACGTCGACGACCCCGAGCGGCTGCGGCGCCTGATCGACCTGTTCCTGGCCGTGCCGGGCGACGTCGTGCTGCCGCTGCACCCGCGCACGCGCCGGCGCCTGGAGGAGGCCGGCTGGCTCGGGGAGCTGGAGGCGGCCCCGTCGGTGCACCTGCTGCCTCCGCAGGGCTACCTGGCGTTCACGTCGCTGCTGATGCAGGCGCGCGCGGTGCTGACAGACTCCGGCGGCGTGCAGAAGGAGGCCTACCTGGCGGGCATCCGCTGCGTGACGCTGCGCGACACCACGGAGTGGGGCGAGACGGTGACCGCGGGGTGGAACGCGATCGTCGACCTGGACCGGGACAGGGCGCTCGCCGAGCTGGAGCGCCCGCTGCCGGACGCTCATCCCGAGCTGTACGGCGACGGGCACGCGGGCGCGCGCGTCATCGCGGAGCTCGGCGTGCTGCTCGCCGAGGTCTAGGCTCCGATCGGGCGCCCGATGCGGCGCACGGGGATTCCGGCCGCCGTGAACGCGGCGGGATCGAGCACTCCGCGCCCGTCGAGGACCGCGCGGGCTCCCGGCAGGTCGGCCGGGCCGAGTGTCGCGTACTGCGGGTGGTCGGCCTGGACGATCGCGGCGCCGATCTCGGCGCCGTCCCACGGCGTGAAGCCCAGCGCGGTGAGCTCGTCGCCGGTGTAGAGCGGGTCGGCGGCGAGCGGGATCGCACCGCTCGACACCAGCGCGTCGCGGGTCGCGAACGCGCCGCTGAACGCCGTCTCCTTGACGGCCCCGCGGTAGGCGACGCCCAGGATCAGCACGCGTGCCCCGGACAGGTCGCCGCCGAGCAGCTCACCGAGGGCGCGGACGGCGTAGGCCGGCATCGCCTCGTTGACGTCGCGCGCGGTCGCCGGCAGGACCGCCTGCGGCGCGCCCGAGAGCAGGAACCGCGGGTAGACGGGGATGCAGTGCCCGCCGACGGCGATCCCGGGGCGGTGGATGTGGCTGAACGGCTGGCTGTTGGCGGCGTCGATCACGCGGTCGATGTCGATCCCGGCCCGGTCGGCGATCACCGCCAGCTCGTTGGCGAAGCCGATGTTGATGTCGCGATAGGTCGTCTCGGCGAGCTTCGCCAGCTCGGCGGCCTCGGCCGAGCCCATGCCGCGGACCTCGGCGTCCAGCACGGCGTCGTACAGCTCGCAGCCGCGCGCCTCGCCCTCGGGGCTCAGGCCGCCGACGAGCTTGGGGTAGTCGGCGAGGTCCTGGAAGATCCGCCCGCTGAAGACGCGCTCCGGGCTGAAGATCAGGTGGAAGTCCGTGCCCTCGCGCAGCCCGCTGGCCGCTTCGAGCGCGGGGGCGATGCGCGAGCGGGTCGTGCCCACCGGCAGCGTCGTCTCGACGCTCACCGTCGTGCCCGCCTGGAGCCCGCGTCCGATGTCGGCGATCACGGTGTCGAGGATCCGCCAGTCCGGCTCGGCCGCGCTGTCGACGATCAGCGGCGGCACCGCGATGACGAGGTCCGGGCCGGCGGCGACGGCCGCGGTCGTGTCGGTCTGTGCGCGCAGGCGGCCGGCGGGCACCAGATCGGCCAGGCGCTCGGCCAGCCGGGCCTCGCCGGGGAACGGCTCCCGCCCGGCGTTGACGAGGTCCACGACGCGGGCGTCGATGTCGCAGCCGACGACGTCGTGGCCGGCGTGGGCGATCTGCACCGCCAGCGGCAGGCCGATCTTCCCCAGGGCGACGACGACGGCGCGCATCAGGCCTCGACCTCCACGGTGCGCCGGCCGGCCGCGCTCTCCAGCACGGCCTCGGCGCAGGCGACGATGCCCAAGCCCTCGGCCAGGGTGACGATCTCTGACGGGGCGCCCTCGACCAGGTCGACGAAGGCCTCGGTCTCGGCCAGAATCGGCTCGCGGCGGGCCAGCGCGTACTGCGTCATGTCT
Source organism: Solirubrobacteraceae bacterium (assembly GCA_046594555.1). GTDB lineage: Bacteria > Actinomycetota > Thermoleophilia > Solirubrobacterales > Solirubrobacteraceae > F1-60-MAGs163. The sequence goes on along the minus strand of JBKJRO010000099.1, from coordinate 1,548 downwards.
CCCTCGGAGACGCCACGCAATGCCTGCGTGGCGCCCCACTCGGACGCGATGTCGCCGTTGGCATAGAAGGTCAGGTCCGCGGTCAGGGTGTCGGCGACGAGCATGCCGCGCTCGCCCAGCACGCGCGTGCGGCGCACCTTCGTCGGCGACAGCCAGTCGACCAGGCAGTTGAAGCTCACGCCGCTCGTCAGGCTGCCGTTGACGAGCACGAGGTCCTCGTGCACCCGGCCCATGCGGTGCTGGGTCTGGGCGGACACGCGGGCGATGTCGCCGCCGAGCCAGCGGACGATGTCGAGGTCGTGCGTGGCGAGGTCCTTGACGACGCCGACGTCCTTGATCCGGTCCGGGAACGGACCGACGCGCTCGGTGGCGATCAGGAAGATCTCGCCGAGCTGGCCCTCGCCGATACGCCGGCGCAGCTCGATCAGGGCCGGGTTGAAGCGCTCGACGTGCCCGACGGCGCCGCGGACGCCCCCGGCCTCGCAGGCGGCGATGATCTCTCGGGCCTCGGCGGCGGTGGAGGCCAGCGGCTTCTCGATCAGCAGGTGGATCCCGCGGCCGGCGAGGTCGCGTGCCACCGCGAGGTGGTCCTCGGTGGGCACGGCGACGATCGCCAGGTCCACCGGTCCGGCGGCCAGTGCGTCGTCGAGCGTGGCGAAGACCAGCGCCGGGTCGCGGACGACGCCCCAGCGGTCGCCGCCCGGGTCGATCGCGCCGGCGAACTCCACCCGCGGGGTCGACTGCAGGACCCGCGCGTGGTGGCGGCCCATCATCCCGAGCCCGATCACGACGCCTCGCGGCGCCCGGGCTGCTGCAGCTGCTTCCACGGCGACGGCTAGGGTACCCGCCCATGCCAGATTTCGTCGCTCCGGGACTCGTGCTCGGCCCCGGCGCCACGGTCGGCGAGCGGGTCACCTTCGGCGCCAACGTCGTCGTCCACGACGCCGTCGTCATCGGCGACGACGTGACGATCCAGGACGGCGTGATCCTCGGCAAGTCGCCGAAGCTGTCGCCGACGTCGACGGCGGACGCCGAGATCTCCGACCCGCTCGTGATCGAGGCCGGCGCCACGATCTGCGCCCAGGCGATCGTCTTCGCCGGCGCGCGCATCGGCGCCGGGGCCATCGTCGGCGACCAGTCCTACGTGCGCGAGCGCGCCGTCATCGGCGCCGGAACGGTCGTCGGGCGCGGCACGTGCGTGGACAACGATGTCGTCGTCGGCGCCCGGGTGAAGCTCCAGAGCCACGTCTACCTCACGGCCTACTCCGTCGTCGAGGACGACGTCTTCGTCGGTCCCTGCGCGATGACCACCAACGACCAGACGATGGCCCGGCCGGGCGACGACCTGCGCGGCGCGACGCTGCGCCGCGGCTGCCGCGTCGGCGGCGGCGCCGTCCTGCTCCCGGGCGTCGAGATCGGCGCGGAGGGCTTCGTCGCCGCCGGATCCGTCGTCACGCGCGACGTGCCGCCGGGCGCCCTCGTGATGGGCACGCCCGCGAAGGTCATCCGGCAGGTTCCGGACGCCGAGCGCTTGCCGCCGGGCTGACC
>JBKJRO010000070.1:0-22476 GCA_046594555.1 Solirubrobacteraceae bacterium | reverse complement strand
GGGGCGTCGTCGCGCTCGGCGAGTCGATGCGGCTGGGCTTCCGCGCGCTCCAGCTGTCGATCAACGCGACCATGGGCGGCCGCGACGAGGAGCTGCCCCCCGGCGCGTGGGCGCTCTCGCTCGTCCTGGGCGTCGGCCTCGCGGTCGGGCTGTTCTTCGTCGTCCCGGTGACGATCGCGTCCCTGGTGGTCGGTCGCGGCGGCTCGGGCACGGCCTTCTGGCTGTTCGAGGGTGCGCTGAGGACCGCGATCTTCGTCGGCTACCTGGTCCTCCTCGCCCGCCTGTCACACCTCCGGCGCCTCTTCGCCTACCACGGCGCCGAGCACAAGACCATCGCCTGCCACGAGGCGGGCACGCCGCTCAGCCCGGCCAACGCGCAACCCTTCTCCCGCCTGCACCCGCGCTGCGGCACGAGCTTCTTGCTGCTGGTGATGATCGTCGCGATCTTCGTCTTCGCGCCGCTCGGCGTCCCCGCCTGGTACGTCCTGATCGCCACGCGGATCCTCGGCGTGCCGGTCGTCGCCGGCCTGGCCTACGAGCTCATCCGCCTGACCGCGCGTCACCGTGGCGCCGCCTGGGCGCGCCTGGTGATCTGGCCCGGGATGCAGCTGCAGCGGCTGACCACGCGCGAGCCGGACGCTGCGCAGCTGGAAGTCGCCATCGCCGCCCTCGCCGCGGTCCTGTCCGCGGAGCCCGCCCACCGGCAGCCCGGGGACCTCGTCGGCCTCGAAGTCGTCGCCTGAGCAGTGCTCGACACCGCCGTCCGCGCCCGCCTGGCGCCCTTGCTGGACCGCGTCGCGGAGGGCCTCGACGCGCGTGGGGTCGCACCCGGTGCGGTCACCGCGACCGCGTTGGTCGTCGGCGTCGGCGCCTGCGTGGCCGCAGCGCTGTCGCTCTGGCCGGTCGCGCTCGTGCTCTGGCTCGCGAACCGCGCCCTCGACGGGATCGACGGGCCGCTCGCGCGGCGCCACGGCCCGAGCGACCTCGGCGGCATGCTGGACTTCCTCGCCGACTTCGTCGTCTACGGCGGGTTCGTCGTCGGCGTCGCGATCGCGGTGCCGGACGCGCGCGTGGCGTGCACGGCGTTGCTCGCCGCATATCTGCTCAACAACGTCGCGCTGCTGTCGTTCGCCTCGCTCGTGGAGAAGCGCCGGCTGGACTTCGGCGACGAGCGTTCCCTGCGGTTCACGGCGGGCCTTGCCGAGGGGACCGAGACGATCCTCGCCTACATCGCTTTCTGTCTGTTCCCGGCGCACGCCGCGGCGATCGCGTGGACGTTCACCGCGATGGTGCTGATCACGGCCGGTCAACGCGTCGCGCTGGCCCGCCGCGTGCTCAGCCCCGCGCGCTGACCGGGCCGGAGTCCGGCAGGCGCCAGAGGTGCTCGTACGGGAGGTCCACGCGGACGTCCTCTCCGGCGGACGGGGCCGTGCCCGTCCGCACGTCGGCCTGGAGGCGCTGCGTTCCGCAGGTGATGGTGAGCCGGACGTGCGTCCCGGCGTAGATCGCCTCGACCACCGTTCCGCGCAGCGCGCCGTCGCCTGCGACCTGCACGTGCTCGGGACGGATCGCGAAGCTGGCGTGCCCGTCGGGTCCAGCGGCGGGGATGTCGGCGTCGGCGACGACGAGGCGTCCGTCGCGAACCGGGCCGCGGACGATGTTCGAGGCGCCGAAGAAGCGCGCGACCGTGGCCGACGTGGGGCGCTCGAAGAGCGTCTGCGGGTCGTCGTGCTGGACGATGCGGCCTTCCAGCATCAGTGCGACGCTGTCCCCGAGTTCCGCGGCCTCGGCGCGGTCGTGGGTGACGATCAGGGTCGTCAGCGCGCGCTCGCTCTGCAGACGGATGATGAGCCGGCGCAGGTCTTCGCGGCGGTTGGGATCGAGCGATGCGAGCGGCTCATCGAGCAGCAGCAGGTCAGGCTCGGCGCACAGCGCGCGCGCGAGCGCCACCCGCTGCTGCTCGCCGCCGGAGAGGCCGGGGACGCGACGGTCGAGGAACCCGCCGAGGCCGACCTCGGCCAGGCGGTCCGATGCGAGCCGGCGGCGCTCTGCGCGACGCATCCCGGCGGCGCGCAGCGGCAGTGCGACGTTGTCGACGACGCTGAGGTGCGGGAGCAGCCGCGGCTCCTGGAAGACGACCGCGATGCGGCGGCGGTGCGCCGCGACGCAGTGCAGCGAGCGCCCGGCGAGCTGGATCTCGCCCTCGTCGAGCGCCGTCAGCCCGGCGATGGCGCGCAGCAGCGTCGTCTTCCCCGCGCCTGACGGCCCGACGAGGACCGTGCGTGAGCCGGCCGGAACGCTCAGCGACAATCCCCGCAGCACGGGTGTGCCGGCGGGCGAGACGGTGATGTCCGTGCATTGCAGGGCCGCGCTCACAGCGGTGACCTCGAGGCGCGCGATGCGATCAGCAGCGCGGCGATCGCTGGGGCCAGGAAGAGCAGCGAGATCGCCGAGGCGACCTGCGGGTCGGAGCGGACGAAGGGGAGCAGGACCACCGGCAGCATCGGGCGCCCGCCGCCGACAGCCAAGCTCGATCCGTACTCGCTCCACGACACGAGGAACCCCAGGAACGCCGCGGCGGCCAGGGTCGGGCGGACCGCCGGCACCGTCACGAGGCGGAACCGCGCGAGTGTGCCGAGGCCCTGCGAGCGTCCCATCTCCTCCAGTGCGGTCAGCGGCGGCCCGAAGGCGGCAATCAGCACGACGATGACGTAGGGCAGCTCGAGCACGAGGTGGGCGAGCACAAGCCCGGGCAGCGAGTCGATCAGCCCGATGCGCAGGAACCACTCGGTGAGCCCTTCGCCGGTGGCGTAGGACGGTACGAGCAGCGGCAATGCGAGCAGGAGAAACACGGGCGCCGGGTGGCGCAGCCGGCGCTCGCCGAGGACGCGCGCGGCGGGCCATCCGATGGCGAGCGCGATCGCCGTGACGACCACGGCGACGACGAGCGAGTTCGTCAGCGCGTCGAGCGTCGGGCCGCTGAGCGCCTCGCGCACGCCGCGCAGGCCAAGCTGCTGCGGGACGATCGCGGGCGCGCGCCACGCGTCGGCGAACGCGCGAACGACGATCGCGCCGAGCGGCAGCGCGAACGCCGCGGCGAGCAGCACCGCCGGGGCGCGCTGCAGCCGCCGTTCAGCCACCTTGGACGTCCTTGGCGAAGCGCACCGCGATCACGGCGAGCACCATCGAGACCCCGGCCGTCACCAGCAGCGCTGCCGCCTGCAGCCCTTCGCCGGCCAGTACGTCGGTCGCCGTCGCCTGCTGGGCGTACTCGGCGACCGTCAGCGGCGAGTTCGGTCCGACGGCGAGCGGGACGTCGAAGGCGCCCATCGCGAACGCGGCGATCACGATCGACCCAACCACCAGCGGGCCGCGCACGGCCGGCCAGACCACCCAGCGCACGCGCTGCCACGGGGACGCGCCGAGCACCGCCGTCGCCTCCTCGCGATCAGCCAGGCCGCGTCCCATCGCGGCGAGCAGCAGCAGGACGAGGAACGGCGCCTCCTTGTACACGTACACGAGCACGATGCCGACGCCGGCCCGGTCGCGCACGAGGTCGAACGGCAGCGCGCCGAAGATCCGGTCGGCGAGCCCGCCCGGCGCGAGCCACAGCACGGCGACGACCGCGACCAGGAGATGCGGGACCGGGACGGGCAGCGCGACAAGCGTCCGCAGGGTCGTGCCACGACGCCGAAGCACCAGCGCGAGTGTCAGCGCGACGACGGCGGCCAGTGCGGTCGCGAGCACCGCGATTCGCAGACTGAAGCGCACGGCCTCCCAGAACGCCGGGTCGTGGAGCAGGGCACGCCAGGTCGCGAGCGTCGGATGGCCGAGCCCGCCGTCGGTCAGCGGCACGAGGCTCGTCTTCGCCGCGCCCGCGAGTGCCCCGCCGAACAGCACCGCGATCACGGCGAGCGCCGGCATCAGCCCCGCGTAGTCGCGCAGCCGCTCGCGGCGGCTGCGCGCTCGCGCCGCCGGGACAGGCGCGATCCCGGTCGCGTGGCTCAGCGGAGTACCTCGCGGGTCCAGCGCCGCTCGAGCGGCGCAACCTCGGCGGCCGCGAGCTCGGTGACCGGCGTGCCGAGATCGCGCACGACGTATGGGCTCGCCAGCGCGCTGGCGAACACCCGGCGCGAAGACCCCAGGCGCGACTGGTCCAGGACGGTCGGGTTGCCGAGCACCGCGGGGTCGGCCTTGCGCGCCTGCAGTCGCGGATCCAGCAGGACGTTCGCGGCGACCTTCGCGGCGGCGGCGTGGGCAGCGTTCGCCGGGATCGTCACGAACGAGACGTTGACCAGCGCGCCCTTGCCGATCACCAGTGGCCGGGCGCTCTTGGGGAACAGGCCCTTGCGCACGTCGGCGTTGACGATGTTCGCGTCGTAGGCCATCGCGAAGTCGACCTGCCCGTCGCCAAACAGCTGCTCGAGCTCGGCCTGGGACTTGGGAAACACCGTCCCCTTGCGGTACATGTAGGGCTTGAGCGCCTTGAGGTAGGCGAACGCGGCGTCCTCGCCCTTGGCCGCGACGATCTGGCGCACGAACGACGAGCCCGTGTAGTCCGGCGGTGCCGGGTAGGTGAACCGCCCGGGGTGCGCCTTGGCCCAGGCCAGCAGCGCGTCGAAGTCGCGCGGCGGGTCGCTGACCTTGGCGCTGTCGTACGCGTACACGAACGCCGCGCGCCACCACGGCGCCTCCTGCCCGTCGACCGCGACCTTGAAGTCCGAGGTGATCGACGGGTCGCGCGGGTTGACGAACCGCTGGAAGTTGGGGAGGGAGGTGCTCCAGTCGCGCAGCCAGAGCCCGGCCTGCTTGCCGGTCGCGAAGTTCTCGCCGTTGATCCAGATCAGGTCGACGCCGCCGCCGGTCGTCCTGCCCGCGCGCCGCTCGGCGACGACGCGCTTGACGGCGTCGGCGGTGTCGCCGATCGGGACGCGCTGGAGCTTGACGCCGAGCCGCGCGAGCGCGGGGCGCACGTCGCCGTCGATGTAGGCGTTGACCTTGTCGTCGCCGCCGTACATCCAGAAGCGGACCGTCTGGCCGTGCGCCGCCTTGAGCGTCGACGCCCAGTCCGGCGTATCTCCGCCAGCCGTCGACGAGGTGGCCGACGTCGCGCCGGATCCGCAGCCCGCGATGACGAGGCCGGCGGCGAGTGCCGCCAGCACTGCGGACGATCTGGGCAGGAAGGAGCTTCGCTGGTGCGACATACCCGCTTTCGACCCAGGCGTCGGTGGAAGGGTTCGAACGGCGAGGGACGTCAGTCCGTCGTGGCCGCTGCCCGCTCTAGCAGGTAGGGCTCGACGTCCTCCCGGACACGCATTCGCCCGCGGTGCAGCCGGCTCTTGAAGGCCGCCTCCCCGAGCCCAAGGACGGTCGCCGCCTCCTGCGTGCTGAGTCCCTCGACGTCGCGCAGGACCACCGCGGCTCGCATGTCGAGCGGCAGCCGTGAGATGGCGCGCAGCAGCGACTCACGGAGCTCGCTGCGCTGCGCGGTGGCCGCGGGTCCGGGGCGTTCGTCGGCGACGTTGTCGACCGGATGGTCCGTCGTCGACGTGACGACGCCCGGTTTGGGCCGCTTGCCGAGACGGCGCTGGGCCTCGTTGAACCCGATCCGGTACAGCCACGTGAAGAACTGCGCACGAGCCTCGTAGCGCGGGAGGGCGCGCCACGCCCGCAGGAACGTCTCCTGCGCTACGTCCTGGGCTTCAGACTCGTCCAGGCCGAAGCGCCGGAGCACTGCATGCAGGCGGTCGGCGTGGAGGCGGACGAGCTCCTCGAACGCGAGGCTGTCGCCGCTCGCTGCGCGAGCGACGAGCGCGCGCTCCGCCGTGCTCGCCGGGGAGACCGGCGTGCGCCCTTCGAGGTGACCCGTCGGGGTCATGCCTGCGGCTGTTCCTGCGGCGTGTCCAGCCGCCGTCGGACCGCCTGCAGGATCACGTCGGCAGTCGCGTCACCGGCGGCGTCGCGAACGTCCTGCAGCTCGGCGATGAGTGTCTCAAGCGTCGTGAGCACCTGCGCGCAGTCCGCGCACTCGGCGACGTGCCGCTCGATTCGCGCGCGATCGTCACGCGAGAGCTCCTCCGCGAGGTAGTCGGACATCCTGTCCGGGCTCCAGCGGTGATCGCGCAGGAAGCGCAGCGCTCGGGGCGTTGGTCGCATGCTCCTCGGACCCCGAGCCGGCGCAGATGGTTCGCTGCGTGTCGTCCGGGCGATGAACCGTTCGCGCCACGGTCGAGGTTTCAGGGTCATTGAGCGAGCGGCACAAACCGCTCGAGTCCGACGAGCGAAGGAACACCACACCATGGCCGATCGAACATTCGACGTCATCGTCGTTGGAGCCGGCCCCGGAGGCGAGGTGGCCGCAGGACGGCTCTCCGAGCGCGGCCACGACGTCGCGATCGTCGAGAACCATCTCGTCGGCGGAGAGTGCTCGTTCTACGGCTGCATGCCGTCGAAGGCGATGCTTCGCCCGGCGGAGGTCCTCGCCGAGGCGCAGCGCGTTCCGGGCGCGCGCGAAGCGGTCGGCGCAAGCGTCGACGTCGAGGCGACGCTGGCCCGCCGCGACGACATCATCAACGACCTCGCCGACGACAAGCAGGTGCCGTGGCTGACCGACCGCGGCATCACGCTGCTGCGCGGCCACGGACGGCTCGCCGGCGAGCGGGTCGTCACCGTCGGCGACGACGTGCTGCATGCACGCCTTGCCGTCATCGTCGCCGTCGGGACCGGCGCGCTGCTGCCGCCGATCCCCGGCCTCGTCGAGGCTCGGCCGTGGACGAACCGCGAAGCGACGACGTCGAGCACGATCCCGGACAGGCTCGTCGTGCTCGGCGGCGGCGTGATCGGGACCGAGATGGCGCAGGCGTACGCGACGTTCGGCTCCGACGTGACGATCGTCGAGGCCGCCCCGCATCTGCTCCCGCGCGAAGAGCCCTTCGCGGGTGATGACGTCACACGCGGGCTGGAGTCCCGCGGGGTGCGCGTGCTCACCGGGGTCCGCGCGGCGGCCGTGGAGCGCGAGACGCCCACGGGCCCGGTCCGGCTCGTGCTCGAAGACGGCACAGCCGTCGAGGGTGATGAGCTGCTGGTCGCGATCGGACGGCGACCGCTGACTGGTGACCTCGGCCTCGAGACGGTCGGGCTGGAGCCCGGGCGCACGATCGAGGTCGACGACCACCTGCGTGCCGGCGGCCACGACTGGCTCTACGCGATCGGCGATGTCAACGGTCGCGCGCTGCTGACCCACATGGCGAAGTACCAGGCACGGGTGGTCTCCCAGCTGATCGACGGCATCAAGGCCGTGGCAACGCAGGACGGCCCGTTCAGCCCTCGCGTCGTGTTCACCGAGCCGCAGGTCGCCGCCGTCGGGCACACCGCGTCGAGCGCAGAGGCCGCCGGCATCGACGCGGTCGTCATCGACCACCCGATCGGCGGCACTGCGGGGGCGAGCTTCTACGGACGCGGTGCCCACGGAACCGCGCGCTTCGTGATCGACCGCCGGCGTGACGTGATCGTCGGTGTGACGTTCACCGGACCGGAGGTGGCCGACTTCCTGCACGCGGCGACGATCGCCGTGGTGGGCGAGGTCCCGATCGAGCGTCTGTGGGAGGCCGTGGCGCCGTTCCCGACTCGCAGCGAGCTGTGGCTCAAGCTGCTCGAGAACTATGAGATCCTGCAGCTCCATGAGGTAGCGCGGACACTGCGGGAGGCCGTCGCGTCCGCGGCGTGATGCGCTGACGCCGGGTGCTCGCCTCGATTCCAAGCCCCTCGTTCAACGAGGTCCTCGCCGGCCCGCTCACCATCCGGGTGTACGGGTTGATGTACGCCGTCGCGATATTCGCGGCGATCGTCATCGCAAGGCGGCGCTGGCGAGCGCGGGGTGGGTCCGAGGATCTCGTCTACGAGGTCGCTCTGTGGGGTGTCCCGGCCGGCATCATCGGCGGGCGCCTGTACTTCGTCCTGACGAGCTGGAACGAGGTTCAGCCTGGATGGTGGGGGCCGTTCGCGGTCTGGCAGGGCGGCCTGGGCATCTGGGGCGGGATCGCGGGCGGCACGCTTGCCGGGATGCTCGTCGTGCACCGGCGGCACGCCGAGATCCCGCGTTTTCTGGACGCTGCGGCGCCCGCGCTGCTCGTCGCACAGTCGATCGGCCGCGTGGGGAACTGGTTCAACCAGGAACTCTTCGGGCGCCCGACGAACCTGCCGTGGGGCCTACAGATCGACCCCGTCCACCGGCCCGCGAGCTATCTCCACGCTGGCACGTTCCATCCCACCTTCCTCTACGAGATCATCTGGAACCTCCTGCTGGCTGCCGCGCTCGTCTGGCTCGGCCACCACCGGCGGATCCGTCCCGGCGGCGTCTTCGCGCTGTACGTCGCCGGCTACTCGTTCTTCCGGATCTTCGAGGAGCTCCTGCGCGTCGACCCGGCCTACCACGTCTTCGGCCTGCGCCTGAACTTCTTCGTTGCGCTGGTGTTGCTAGCCGTCGCGCTGGCAGCCTTCGCGAGGCTGCACCAGCGGGACGCAGCGTGCCCTTGACCACTGGCCGCGGCGCACCGCTCCGCGTATCCAGCGCGTCGGTCTCATGCCCGCCTGCTCCCCGGGAAGGTCCCTATCGGGCAATCCCGAATCCAGCGTCGCGGGGCTCGCCGCGGTGTCGCTGACGCTGCTCGCGGCGCTGCCGATCCTGCTCGACCGGGCGGGCGGCTCCATGCCGCAGGACGCTCAGAAGGTGATGACCTGGTAGTCGTCCGCGACCAGTGAGCGAAGGCTCGGATGGTCGCGGAAGTCGTCGAGGAACGGGACGCCGGCGGCTTCTACGGCGTCCTTGACGCCGTAGGCGCGCGAGCAGTACAGGCAGGCGCCGCGCACGGCCTCGCGCACGTCGGCGAACAGGCGGTGATACTTCTGCTCGGCGTCGGCGAGCACCGGGATCCACGTGACGCCGGCCCCGTCGAAGATCAGCGCAACGTCGTCGCCGGCGTCGTGGAACTCCTTCGCGGCGGTCAGCGCGTTGGCCATGCGACCGGCGCCCTCCGGCGTGTCGTTGGCGGCTAGCAGGATGATCGCGACTTTGAGCATGTGACGCTGCCTCTCGGTTGATGCGTGGGTTGATGAGTGGGGGCGGGCCTTGACGTTCGGTCTGCCGTACCGGTCAGGACGCGCGACGGCGCAGGATCGTCGATCCGACCAGCCCGACGGTGGCACCGAACATCGCGTGGGCGACCCACCAGCTCCACTCGGGGGTCGAGGTGTAGAGCGTGTCGACCGTCTGGATGTTGTTGACCACGAGGTTGACGACGAGCACTTCGAGCAGGAGCCCGAACATCATCCCGAACGCCATGGCTGCGAACACGTTGGGACGGCGACCGAGCACCGAGACGGCGAGGGTGACGCCGATGGCGCCGAGGACCATCGAGTTCATCATGTGGCCCATCAGCCCCAGGAAGACCGCGCCGAAGTCGAAGCTCCCGTGGAACCACTCCTGGCCGAAGATGACGCTCGGGATCGACGTCACGGCCGTCCAGAAGCTCGAGTCGATGCCGGGCACGGCGGTCGGCTCGGTGGCGAGCGCGCCGACCACCATCTGCCACATCGCCATCATCATCCCTCCGACCAGCCCGGCGATGGCGCCCGCCCTGAGCGTCGCCGCATCGAGGCTGAGGCCGCCCGCCGCGTGCCGTGTGCCGTGACTGTCCTTCGTGTGATCGATCGAGCCCATGATCTCGTCTCCTCTTCCCTCTCAGTTGTGATTGTTGAACCGAGCGGACCTCGGAAACGGTTCAGGGCGACCGGGCGCCGCCAGGCGGGCGAACCGCCCCCACCCACCGCGGGGTCTCAGTCTCGACCCGCACCCACTCCAACCCGGACGCAACGTGAATGGCGCAACCGGGGGTGTCCGCACCGACACCCGAAGGGTTGCGCGGCGCGGATGACCCGGCGCGGGTGAACCTCCATGGTCCCGCGCCGGGTCCGACGGGTCATGGCGCAACCGACGCTCCGCGGCTGCGCGAACACCTACACAATCGGGACCGAGCGGCTGACCGGGCGGGCCGTCCGCCCGGCAGGTCGCCGTCCCTCGCCGGCACGGACACCCCGAGCGTCAGCGGCCGACGAGCCTGACCACGGGGCCGCGCGAGAACGGCGGGCGGTACCGGATTCCAGCGCGTTCGAAGACGAACGCGGGTATCCCGATGTCGGCGAGGTAGATCGCGCCGGTCAGCCGGCTCGCGGCGTCGGACCGCAGCTCCGCCTTGGGCAGCGCGAGTGTCAGCGTCGCCTCGGCCGTGATCGCAGGTTCGCCGGCGGCGCCGTCTTCGAGCGCCAGGCCGCTCGGAACATCGAGCGACAGCACGCGCGCTCCGGCAGCCGCTGCGATCAGCTCGGCCGCGCCGCCCCGCGGGTCGCCCCGCTGGCTGTAGCCGAGGATCGTGTCGAGGGCCAGATCGGGTGCCTCGAGGCGATCCGCGCCGATCGTGATACTGGCGCCGGTGGCGCGCAGGATCTCAAGCTGCTCGCGCGGGACGGGCGTGAGCATGTCCGGCTCGTCGCTCAAGTGGACACCGACCTCCGCTCCCCATCCGATGAGGCGGCGTGCGGCAACGAGCCCGCCGCCGCCGTTGCCTCCCCGTCCGGCCAGGATCGCGATCCGTCTGGCGCTCACGTCGCCGCCAAGCAGCGCGAGTGCCACCAGTGCGAGATGCGCCCCAGCGTTCTCCATCATGCGCGGCAGCGTCACACCCAGTTCGATCGCGACCCGGTCGACCTCGCGCATCTGCGCGACCGTGATCCACGGCACCGCGTCGGCCTCGACGGGCGGGAACTCGGGCACACCCTCCTTCGCAGCTGCGGCGCCCATCCGGTGCATTCTGACGACGTGACAGCGCCGGCGAGGTGCCATTCGGCCCGGCCGGCCGGTCACCTACGTTCAAGGGGCACGAGCGCATGACGACCTCCACGTACGACTTCCAACCCGTTGCGTCCTACGGGATGCTCTCGGACTGCAGCTCGGCGGCGCTCGTGAGCCGGGGTGGGTCGATCGACTGGCTGTGCCTTCCGCGCTTTGACTCGCCTGCGCTGTTCGCGCGCCTGCTCGACCCGGCGGCCGGCCATTGGTCGATCCGACCCGCCGGACCGTTCGAGGCGACGCGCCGCTACCTCCCGGGGACGCTTGTCATCGAGACGACGTTCACGACAGCCTCCGGATCGGTTCGCCTCGCTGATGCACTGGCGTTCGCCGAGGGCCAGCGCGGGCATGAGCTCGGACTGGATGCCCCGCACGAGTTGCTGCGATCGGTGGAGGGGCTCATGGGGACGGTGGATCTCGTCATGGAACTCGCGCCGCGACCGGAGTACGGTCTCGTGCGGCCGCTCTTGCGCGTCACCGGCACTGGCGCGCGGACGTTCGGCGGTCCCAACCAGATTGCGTTGAGCGGCGGCGTGCCGCTGAGTGTCGATGACGCGACGGTGCATGCCGCGTTCACACTGGCCGCCGGTGAGCGGACCGCGTTCTGCATGGTGTGGGCGCCCGCCGAGAGCCGGCCGCCGGAGACCTGCGCGGCGCACGCCGTTCGGGGAAGGCTCGCGGACACGGTCGAGGCCTGGCGCTCGTGGGAGTCACACCACGACATCTACGGCGGACCCCATCGCGAGTTGATTCGTCTGTCTTCGCGGGTGCTCAAGGGCCTCAGCTACCGTCCCACCGGCGCGATCGTGGCTGCGGCGACGACGTCGCTGCCCGAGCAGGTGGGCGGGGAGCGCAACTGGGACTACCGCTATGCCTGGATCCGCGACGCGAGCCTGACCATGCAGGCCCTCTATGTCGGCACGTGCCCGGATGAGGTCACCGACTTCGTCTCGTTCATGACGAGTTCTGCCGGGGGCGGCGCTGCATCCGAGGACGCGCTGCAGATCATGTACGGGATCGGCGGCGAGCACGACCTCTCCGAGCGGGTTCTGCCGCACCTGCGCGGCTGGAGGGATTCACGTCCGGTCCGGGTCGGCAACGGCGCGTGGGATCAGACGCAACTCGACGTCTACGGGGAGCTGCTTGATGCGATCCACCTGTACCGGGAGCGGCTCGGCGACCTGCATCCAGAGATCCAGCGCTTCGCCGGCTCGCTGGCCGATGCAGCGGCGGCTCGCTGGGCCGAGCCCGACGCCGGAATGTGGGAGATGCGCGGTGAGGCTCGGCACCACGTGTCGTCAAAGGTCCAGTGCTGGGTGGCGCTCGACCGCGCGGTCAAGTTGGCGCCCGCGCTCGGGGAGTTCGCGCGGGCCGAGTCCTGGGCTGCGGAGCGCGACCGCATCCGCGAGGCGATCCTCGAGCGCGGCTGGAGCCCGACGCGCGGGGCTTTCGCGCAGGCCTTCGACCGTGACGAGCTCGACGCGGCGGCGTTGCTGATGCCGATCGTCGGCTTTCTGCCCGCGACCGACGAACGGATGGGCTCGACGATCGAGGCGATCGCCCGCGAGTTGACGCAGGACGGCCTCGTCCTGCGTTATCGCAACGACCTGGGGCTCAATGCGGACGGCCTGCACGGTGAGGAGGGCACCTTCGTCATCTGCTCGTTCTGGCTCGCGCAGTGCCTGGCGCTCGCCGGTGAGCTGGATCGCGCTGAGGAGTTGTTCGACCGGCTGGCTGGATACGCCAACGACCTCGGGCTGCTCGCCGAGCAGATCGATCCGACGAACAGCGAGCTGCTCGGGAACTTCCCGCAGGCCTTCAGTCACATCGGCATGATCACCGCGGCCTGGGAGATCGACCGTGCGCGCGAGCGCGCGGTCAGCGCGGCCGCAGCGTGACTCGTGCCCCGCGCGAAGGGATCAGCGCCGTCCCGTGCAGGACGCTCCGCTCCGGACGCTCGTCCGCGGGCTTGATCTCGAACCGGACGACGATGTGGCGAAGGATCTCGCGCAGCTCGAGCAGTGCCAGTGATGCTCCGAGACAACGCCGGTCGCCGCCACCGAACGGCAGCCACGTCCGCTGGTCGGGGCGCTGATCGAGGAATCGGTCGCCGATGAAGCTGTCCGGCTCGCGATACCCGTGGCGTTGGATGCTCGGGGGCGGTATCAGCACCGTCGTGCCCGCGGCGAGCAGTCGGTCGCCGAGCTGCACCGGCGCGGTGACCTCGCGGACGATGTCGACGAGCGGCGGACGCAGCCGCAGGACCTCGGTGATGACTGCGTCCAGGAGCTTCCGATCCTGCGTGGCGGCTTCGGCGGCGAGCGCCGCGGTGGTGGCGGGATCGCGTGCGAGCAGCTCGAGGGACCAGGCCAGCGCGGTCGCGGTGGTCTCGTGCCCGGCGAGCAGCAGTGCGAAGAGCTCCCCCGGGATCTGTTCGTCATCGAGGGGTGGCCCCGTGCCTGCCGGTGTGCTCAGCGCATCGAACGCATTGGGCGGCCCGCAGCTCGGTCCTGAGGCTCGCGCGTCGCCGACGCGCGACAGCCCGCGCGCGAACGCGGCCCGACATCGGCGTGCAGTCGCCTGCGGGCTCGCCGGACCCAGCCGGGACAGGCGCTCGACTCCGGCGAGCATCGCGTAGGGATGCAGGGCCTTGGAGAGGTGACGCTCGAGGTCGAGGACCAGCCGGCGGTCCTCGACTCCCAGAAGGAGCCGCGAGGCGATGCACAGCGTCATGAAGCGCGTGCGCGGCAGGACGGCGAATGGCTCGCCGATCGGCCAGCGCGCGATCTCGGCGGCGGCGATGTCGCGGACCGCGGGAGCGATCGCGCTCAGGGACTCGCCGTGGAACAGGGGCGCGAGCAGGCGCCGGCGGGTGCGGTGTTCCTCGCCGTCGAGCGTGAGAACGGTGTCGCCCGGCAGCACGGGAAGGATTCGTTGGTTCGCACTCCCCGCGCGGTAAATTCCCGGTGGGCCGCGCAGGATCTCGTCGGCAAGCTGGGGAGAGGCAACGACCAACAGGCGCCCGGCGACGAGCGTTCGAAGCGGGAAGGTGTCGCCGGCCGTGCGCTGCGCCTCGATAAGCGTCGCAACCGGCCTACGCTGGAACGCGACCGCTCGGGCAAGCGCGTTCACATCGCTGAGGATGGAGCAGGGGACGGCGACGCGCCGTTTGACCGGTCCGGGTCGAGGGCGCTCGTGGCGGCACCGCGCAGGGCGTCGAGGATGAGCCCCGGCTCAGGGCGCACGCGATAGTTGTCGGTCTGGTGGCAGAAGACGATGCGCCCGTCTGCATCGGTCACAACAACGGTCGGCAGGATGGTGTCCGCGTCGTACCCGGGGATGCCCGGGACGGTGCCGCCCTCGTGGAGCAGCCCGAGCTCGCGAGCGCCGCGCAGCCCCGGATCGTGCAGGTAGAGGAACGACACTCCGAGGCTGCGCGCGAGCTGCCGCGTGTGCGCCTCGTCCTGCGCGCTCACGATCGCGACCCGCACGCCGAGCGCCTCGAGCTCGTTGTAGCGGTCGGCGATCTCGCTCGCCTGGGCCATGCAGACCGGGCACCAGTTCCCGCGGAGGAACATGTAGGCGGTCGGGCGGCCGCGGAGCGCGCCCGTCGAGATCGCTGTGCCGTTCTGGTCGACGAATGTCACGTCGGGGATCTCGTTGCCGACGGCGAGCGCCTGCGCGGGCGTGCGACCGAAGCGCGAGTACCAGAACACGTAGGCGATGCTGCCGCCGACCGACACGACGGCCGCCGTCGCGGCCTCGCGGCGTGCACGGCGGCCTTGCGCGACAAGGCCGAGCGTCCCTGCGACGCCGGCCAGCTGGAACGCCGTCAGGCGCTCGGACGTCCGCCCGCGGCGCAGCGTCATGATCTTGGTCAGGATCGCCACGGGCGCGCCGTGCGCGAGGACCTGAGCCGCGCGTCGCGGCCGATCTTCCGGCGAGCCGCGCCGCAGGCGCGCGAGCGCCGCGACGAACAGCGCTCCGTTGGCGGCGAAATAGGTGGGGCCGAAGTAGCGCTTGAAGGTCCGGGGCATGCGCCTTCGACCTTCCAGGTGCCTGCGCGGTTCAACCGCGGTCATTCATGGGAGTGCGGGGTGAGCCGGTCGGCGTATGCACGCGCCTCGTAGGAGGCGGGGTTCGCGGCGACCGCGTCGAGGAAACCGCGTCCACTGGCGAGCCCTTGCTCGATCAGCTGGGACGCCTTGCCGAAGTCGATCGGCTGCACGCCCTGCGGGCAGGGGGGCGGCAGCACGATGAGCCGCGCGCGGTCGTGCATCAGCTCGATCTCGAGGTGCAGTCGCTGCTGGACGAGCAGGCTCATTGCGTGCAGCAGCATTGCAAGGGCGCTGCGCGGCGGCTCGTCGAGGGCGCACGCGTAGCCGGTCGGAAGGACGTAGATCTCGTCGGCGCCTAGGTCGACGGCATGCGAGATCGGGGTGTTGTCGGCGACGCCGCCGTCCATGAACAGTCGCCCACCGAGTTCGATCGGCTTGAAGACCCCGGGAAGCGCGGCGCTCGCGAGCACGGCGTCGACGGCGGGCCCGGTCGAAAGGCGCGTCTCCATGCCCGACATGACGTCGGTCGCGATGACGTGGAGCGGCGTCCGGGCCTCTTCGAGGCGCTCGAACTCGAGCTGGCGGCCGATGATGCGCCGCAGGTTGCCGTCCGGGACGAGGTGGTCGCTGCGCCCCACGAAGCCGACGAAGCCCGTCAGCGGGTTGACCGGGAACACGGTCCCCCGGCGCAGGCCGCGCCAGACGTCACCGAGCGCCTCGGCGGTCTCGACCGTCGGCTCGCGCGAGGCGATGAACGCACCGTTGATCGCGCCGGCCGACGTGCCGACGATCATGTCCGGCGCAATGTCGCGCTCGAACAGCGCATGCAGCATCCCGACCTGGATCGCCCCGAGGCTCGCCCCGCCGGAGAGGACGAGCGCCCTCATCCGCGGCTCGCCTTCTCAGGCCCCGCGTGCCGCTCGCCCCTCGTCGTGGCGAACCAGAACGGCAGCACGACCAGCAGTGATCCGCCGATGATGTTCCCGATGCCGACCGGGATGACGTTCCACAGCAGCGCCGCGTCCCACCCGGGACCGTGGCCGCTCGGCATGATCAGCGAGAAGTACCCCATGTTCGCGGGGCTGTGCTGGAAGTTGGCCGCGACGAACAGCGTGACCGCGAGGAACACCGGGATGTACTTCCCGAACAGCGTCCGGCCCATGACGGAGAAGAAGGCCGCCATCCCGACGAGCCAGTTGGCGAGCATGCCCGAGAGGATGAGCTTGCCCCATGCGCCGAATCCGCCCTCGGCGCGGTAGCTCATCTTGCGGTGGACGAGCTCCGCCAGGAGGCCGTTGACGTCCGGCGGGTAGTGCTGCGCGACGTGGATCAGCCAGCCGACGAGGATCGCGCCGGCGAGGTTGCCGATCCAGGCCAGCGCCCAGAAGCGCGCGACCCGCAGTCCCGGTACGTCGACGTCGTGGCGCAGCATCGTCGCCGGCAGCGCGACGTTCGCCTCGGTGAAGAGCACGGCCTCGCTGAGGATCACGAAGAAGAACCCGGCCGAGAACCCCAGGCCCTCGAGCAGACGCTGCGGCCCAGGGGAGTGCACGCCGGCGCCGAGCAGCACCGAGAACAGCGCGCCGACGGTGATGAAGCCGCCGCCGACCGCGCCGAGCACGAGGATCTGGATGGCGGACAGCGTCTTGATCCGCCGGGCGCCGGCGCGGCCCATGACATCGAGGACCTGCTCGGCGACGATGTACTGCGCCGGGGGTGGCGTGGTCTCCGCAGAACGACCTGTGGGGGCGGCCGAACAGCCGCCCCCTGGAGGCTGCGACATCGCATGGAGATCAGACGGCATGTGTCTGTTCGCGCGTCATCTGCACGACTCGCGCCGCCTGGAACCGGAGGGCTCGTACGATCGTCGCGAGTGCCAGGACGATGCCGGAGAGGATCAGGCCCATCCCGACGAAGTCCAGCGGCTGCAGCCACGCCCGGATCGTCTGGATGTCAGCCAGGTCCGACGACAGCGCCGGCGTCGCCGGTCCGCCGACGACCTGATTGCCGGCATGCGCCCAGTAGTCGCCCTGGAGGCCGGCGAGCACGACCCCGACGACGACGGCAGCCATCAGGGTCATCAGGCCCATCATCATCACCGGCGGGAACAGCTTCGCCGTGAGAGGCTTGACCATGTCGATCGAGTCGCGCCCGACCGAGCGCTGGATGTCCCGGCCGCCATCGCGGAGCGTCCCGAGAATGGTCGCGAGCAGGAACGTGATGCCGGACAGCAGCAGGCCGAGTCCGAGGAACAGCACGGGCGGCAGCCAGCCGTTGCTGACCGCCTCGTGGAACGCGCGGTCGGCCATGATGGCGCCGTCTGCGGGTGCGTTGCTGACGACGGAGGCCGGCAGGCTGAAGAAGTCATCGGCGCGGCTCGCCGAGGCGATGCCGAACCCCAGGCCGCCGAGGACGAGCATCCCGCCCATCGCGGCCATCGGCCGCCACATGCGCGTGGCGACGTCGGACATGCGAAGGCCTTCCTTCGCCGGGGTGGCGCGAGTGGCGTAGCCGCTCACGGGCTTCGGGGACTGCGCTGCGGTGGTGGTCATGTCAGCGTCCTCTGGTCTCGTAGATGAGTTCGGGAAGGTTCGTTCGCATCGCGTCGATCCGCAGGCGGAGCGCCGGCAGGATGGCGGCGAAGCGCAGGATCACGGCGGTCAGCAGGGTGCCGATGCCGGTCATGAGCAGCGGGAACAGCCACGCGGACGTTCGGGCCAGCTCACGCGGATCGAGCGACCCGGCGGCGAGGACGAGCCCCGCGACCAGGCCGCCGGCCAGCAGCGTGAGCCCGACCGCCGCCAGCGCGGTTGCGATCTGCCTCTGGTCTGGCTCTGGCGGGATGTTGTCGGTACGTGTCATCGGTGTCTCCTCGTGTCGGTGATGGCGATGGCCCTTGAACCCGTCAGCAGTCCGCCGCGGTTCGCCGATGTCGTTCCCGCGCCATATCAGCAAGTTCTGATACGTGTTAGGGTGCAGCAGCGATGAGTGCCGCCCACCCCGTCCTGGAATCCGCTCCGTTCGTTCTTCCCGCATCCCCGGCCGAGCCTGACCTCCTGGCGAAGTACTTCCGCGGGCTCGGCGATCCCACGCGGGTCCGCATCCTGGAGCTGCTCGACGAGCACCGCGAGCTGTCGGTCGGGGAGCTCGTCGATCGGCTGGGTGAGTCGCAGCCGAAGGTGTCCAATCACCTCGGCTGTCTGCGCTGGTGCGGCTTCGTCACGACACGCCGCGATCACCCGGCCGTCCTGTACCGCGTCGCCGACGCGCGCGTCACGCAGCTCATGGCGGTGGGGCGCTCGTTGCTCGCCGACAACGCCGACCACGTCGACGCGTGCCGGCGGATCGACAGGAGCTGTTGACGATGCCGTCCGATCGCGAGACGCCCTCCGGTACGACTGGCGAGAAGGTCGGATGGGCGGCCGCCGGCATCGGCGCGCTCGCCGTCGTCTGCTGCGCAGGCCTCCCGTTGCTGGTCGGCCTAGCGGGTGGCCTGGCGCTGGGAACCGTCCTCGGCGCCGGCGCCGGGATCCTCGCGGCCGCGTCTCTGACCGCGCTGGCGCTCGCCCGCGCGCGCCGCAGGCGCGCCCGCCACGCGCATCCCGACCACACCGAAGGAGAACGCGCATGACCACTGAGTTCCAGATCTCCGCCCACGACTACGACCTGGCGATCATCGGCTCCGGCGGCGGCGCCTTCTCAGCCGCGATCGCCGCGAGCGACAGGGGACTGAGCGTCGTGATGGTGGAGCGCGGCACCGTCGGCGGAACCTGCGTGAACGTCGGCTGCATCCCGTCAAAGGCCCTGCTCGCTGCCGCCGAGACCCGCCACCGCGCCGCGCAGACGCGCTTCCCGGGGATCGCCACCGAGGCCCACCCGGTGGACTTCGCCGCGCTCGTCGCCGGCAAGGACGAGATCGTCGAGGGCCTGCGCCGCGAGAAGTACATCGACCTCGCCGACACGTACGGGATCGAGCTGCTGATAGGCGACGCGCGCTTCGGCGAGGGTCCCGTGCTGGTGGTCGGCGACCGCCGCATCGAAGCTGCGCACTACCTGATCGCCAGCGGCGCCCAGCCGAAAATCCCGGATGTCCCCGGCCTGGCCGACAGCGGCTGCCTGACCTCGACGACGGCGATGGAGCTCGACCACCTGCCGGCGTCCATGCTCGTCATCGGCGGCGGCTACGTGGCGCTCGAACAGGCGCAGCTCTTCGCCCACCTCGGCACCGAGATCACGATGCTCGTGCGCTCGCACGTGGCGCGCGGTGAGGAGCCCGAGATCGCCGCCGCGATGCGCGACGCCCTGCGGGGCGACGGCATCGTGATCCACGAGGGCGTCGAGGCGGACGACGTGAGGCGCGACGGCGGCGAGGTCGTGGTGCGCGCGGGCGCGCGGGAGTTCCGCGCGGCCCAGCTCCTCGTCGCCGCTGGGAGGGCGCCCAGCACCGCAGGGCTGGGCCTCGACACGGTGGGCGTCGATGTCGGAGAGCGCGGCGAGGTCGTGGTCGGCGACGACCTCGGCACGAGCAACCCGCGCATCTGGGCGGCGGGCGACGTCACGGGGCACCCGCAGTTCGTCTACGTCGCCGCCAAGCACGGCGCGCTCGTCGTCGAGAACGCCTTTGCGGGCGCCGGGCGCACGATCGACTACCGATCGCTCCCGCGGGTCACGTTCACGAGCCCGGCGATCGCGTCCGCCGGCCTCACCGAGGCACAGGCCCACGACCACGGGATCTCGTGCGAGAGCCGCGTGCTGAGCATGTCGAGCGTGCCGCGGGCGATCGTCAGCCGGGACATCCGCGGACTCGTCAAGCTCGTGGCCGAGACCGAGACCGGACGCATCGTCGGTGTGCATCTCCTCGCCGTGGGCGCGGGCGACGCGATCCTCGCCGGCGTCTTGGCCGTCGACGCCGGACTGACCGTCGCGCAGCTCGCGTCGGGCTGGAACCCGTACCTGACCGTCGGCGAAGCGCTCCACCTCGCCGCCCAGTCGTTCACCCGCGACCCCACCAAGCTGTCCTGCTGCGCCGCTTGAGCGGCGCCGCGCCGGATCTCGCCTCAGACGATGACGACGTCGCGCCGGTGGTAGCCGGTCGCGCCGCCGGGGCGCGGTGCGCTCCGTGCAGCGACCTGCCGTCCCCCGGTGCCGTCGACCGCTCGGCACATCACCGAATGGCGCCCCCCGGCCGCCGGCGTCCAGCGCAGCGCCCACCGCCGCCATGCCCAGGGCGAGCGGCCGTCCTCCAGAGCGGCTGGCTGCCACGAGCGGCCGCCGTCGACCGAGACCTCGACGCGGGCGATCCCTCGCACACCCGCCCACGCGACGCCGGCGATCCATCCGGTCTCGCGGGCGCGGCGGGGGGTGATCGCATCGATGCGTGATTGCGTGCGCACCTCGGCGTCAGGCTCCCAGCCCTGTCGTTGCCAGTAGCCCAGGAATCGATGGTCGACGATCGAGATCCGCTCGACCCACTTGGCGTTCATCATCCCGTACATCGCGGGGACCCTGACCCGGCAGGGGAAGCCGTGTTCGCGGGTGAGGGCCTCGCCGTTCTGCCCGATGGCGACGAGGCTGCTCGGGTGCAGCGCGGCCCACATCGGGACGCCGACGCTGTAGCCGTCGGCGCAGTGGAATGCCAGGCCGCTCGCGGTCGAGAGCGGGCCGGCGGCGCGCACGAGGTCGCGCAGTCGGACGCCGAGCCACGAGCTGCACCCGACAAGCGGACCGCCGACCTCGTTCGATATGCACGTCAGGACGGTCGGTTCCTCGACCACCGCGAACCGGCGCTGCAGCTCGTCGAAGCCGACGTTCAGCGGTGTCCCGGCAAGACCGTCGACACGAAGCATCCAGGAGCGCGCGTCGAGCAGCGGGTCAGAAAGGTCGATGTCGACGACGTAGTGCCCGCCCACCGGGGTGATCGCAGCGCTCAGGCCGTCGATCTTCGGGAACGCCG
This sequence comes from Solirubrobacteraceae bacterium, assembly GCA_046594555.1. Taxonomy (GTDB): domain Bacteria; phylum Actinomycetota; class Thermoleophilia; order Solirubrobacterales; family Solirubrobacteraceae; genus F1-60-MAGs163. The sequence continues at coordinate 1,562 of JBKJRO010000070.1, read as the reverse complement.
CGCGCGGCGGCGCGCCGGACCCTCGAGGCAACGCGAGAGGCGGTGCCCCGCCCGGGGCGGCGGCGCCTCGCAGCAGCGTGCCCAATCCGAGGAATCCGAGGAGCGCCGCGCCCGCGCCCACGAGCGCTCGCCGCCGGCTGAACGCGTTCTCGGCCGAGGACGGCGCGTCCGGATCGCCGCACGAGGGCCGAGGGCGAAGGGCGCGGAGCGTCAGGGCGTACGCGACGGCCGCGGCGCTCGTCGTGACCAGCAGCGCGCGGGCGCGGACGCCAGTCGGTTCCGCGAGGTTCGCCGCGGCGATCAGTCCCGCGAAGCCGACGGCCGCCCAGCGGGGCGAGGATGCCCGCGCGAAAGCGCCGCCCGCGAGGAGCAGGGCGAGCGTCGACCCTGCTGCGGCGAGTCGCTGCGCATCGTGCTGCAGATGCTCGATCAGGAACGCGGACACATCGCCCGGCGTCGCCCGGATCAGCCGGTCGCCCAGCCCGAGCGGTGCGAACACGATGCCGGGGTCGATCGACGCGATCGCCCACAGCAGCGCGAGCGCGACCGCACCGGCCAGCGCCCCATCACGAAACGGGCGTCTGTCGGTGCGGTCACGCACGCTGGGGCATCAGTTGACGGTCAGCGTGCCTTCCATGCCGGCCTGGCGGTGGCCCGGCACGGCGCAGAAGTACGTGTACGTCCCGGGCTTGAGGTCGGCCGTCACCTTCGAGGTCCCACCCTGACCAATGACGTCGCCCTGCGCGGAGACGCCGTCGATCGCGATGTTGTGCGACAGCGGCGCCGGGTTCTTCAGCGCGATGGTGACCTTGCCGGCCTTGGCCGTCAGCGTGCTCTTGTCGAACGCGAGCTTCCCGCCTGCGTCGGCCACCAATGCGAGCGATGACGTCGCGCCGGCGGGAGCGACGGCGGCGGTGGTCGTCGCAGCGCTCGTCGCGGCGCTCCCCGACGAGCCGCCGCCGCAACCTGCGACGGCGAGCGCTGCGCCGACGGCCGCCACGCTCAGTGCGATGCGCCTACTGGACATGCACCGTCACCGAGGCCATCGTGTTCGGCGTCGGAGCGTGCTGGTTGTCCTCGAGGATCGCGAAGAACTTGTGCGTTCCGGGGGCGATGCCGGCGAGCGAGACATGGAAGCTGTGCTGGCAGCTCATGCCCAGCATCGTTCCCATGCCCATCATGCCCTTCTTCGTCGAGTCAACATTGATGTGCCAGTGGCCGTACCCCGCCAGGTTGTTCTTGCCGTAGAGGTCACACGAGAACTCGAAGTTCTTCGGCTGCACGACGACGTCGAAGCCACCCTTCACGGTCGCGCCGGGCTTCGGCGAGACGATGTCGATCGCGGGCGTGCCCGGGTTGGCGACCGCCTTGATCGCCGGCGCGGCGCTGGTCGGCTTGTACGAGAACGCGATCTTCTTCTCCTGGGGAAGGTCGTCGGTGTGGTCGTTGACCGCCGGGGCGACCTCGAGCTCATGCGCGCCGGCAGGGACGTTCTGCAGGCTGATGCTCGCCCGGTCCTTGCAGAACATGTTGATGAGCTTGCCGTCGAGCATCACGTGGTA
>JBKJRO010000138.1:0-21973 GCA_046594555.1 Solirubrobacteraceae bacterium | reverse complement strand
CTGAACGCCTCCCACACCTACACGCAGCCCGGCACGTTCGAGGTGAAGCTGACCACGAGCGACAACGCCGGGAACCCCGCGAGCGCCACGAAGCCGGTCGTCGTGAGCGCCCCGGCAGGCGGCGGGACGACCGGCGGCGGCACGGGCACGGGCGGCACGGGCACGGGGACCGGTACCGGCACCGGCGGGACCGTCACGCCCCCACCGACGGCGCAGCAGATCGCGCAGCAGACCGGCGCGTCCGGCCCGGGCGCCACGCAGAGGTCCTCGGCGGGCTCGCTCGACGTGCTCACGGCGAAGAAGCTCCGCATCTCCGCCAGGCTCAGGGCGCTGCCGCTCGCGCTGACGGTCGACCAGCCGGGCGTCGCGACGTTCGCGCTCGTCCGCGGCGGGCGGATCGTGAGCCAGGCCGGCCTGAAGATCACGAAGGCCGGGAGCCTCGGGTTCAGGCTCAAGCTCCCCAGGAAGCTCAAGCCCGGCAGGTACGGCCTGAAGATCACCTTCAAGGCGACCGGCGCGGCCAAGGCGGCGAGGAAGACGATCAGCATCACGTTCCTCGCGGCGAGGAAGGCGAAGCGGGCGTCGGCGTCCGGCGGCGCTCGCGGCGGGGTCTCGGGCGGCGCGCCGGCAACCCCGGCGCTGGGCACCGCGCGCGCACCGGTGCCGGTGCGGGGTGCGCTGCGCCGCTGACCGGCCGCGGCGTGAGAGGCTCCCCCGATGGCCACGACGCTTCCCCCTGGTCCCAGCGAGTCGGCGGCGGTGCAGACGCTGCGCTGGGTGTTCCGCCCGATGGCGTTCATGGAGTCGTGCCGGCGGCAGTTCGGCGACACGTTCAGCGTGCGCTTCCTGGGCTTCGAGTCGCCGATGGTCGTGCTGTCCGATCCGGAGACCCTGCGCGAGCTGTACACCGGGCGCGACCACGGGCTGCCGCCGGGGCGCACGTTCGCCCTGGCCCCGCTGCTGGGGCCGCGATCGGTCCTGCTGCTGGAGGGGCGCGAGCACCTGGACCGCCGCCGGCTGATGCTGCCGGCCTTCCACGGCGAGCGGATGCGCGCCTACGAGTCGGTCGTGCTCGAGGCGACCGAGCGTGAGATCGCGACCTGGCCGGTCGGGCAGCCGTTCGCCGTCCACGCGAGCATGCAGGCGATCACGCTCGAGGTGATCCTGCGCGCCGTCTTCGGCGTCACCGACGCGACGCGCCGCGACCGCCTGCGCACGATGCTGCGCGACCTGCTCGATCAGACGGCCGCGCCCGGCCTGCAGCTCGGCGTCCTGCTCGCCCGGCGCTTCGACCGCGAGGGGCCGCTCGCCGCGATCGCCGCGATGCGCGCCGGGGTCGACGAGCTGCTGGCGCAGGAGATCCGCGAGCGCCGCGCCGACCCGTCGGTCGACGAGCGCGAGGACATCCTGTCCCAGCTCGTCGCCGCGCGGTTCGAGGACGGCAGCGCGATGGACGACGCCGAGCTGCGCGACCAGCTGATGACCCTGCTCGTCGCCGGGCACGAGACGACGGCGACGGCGCTGGCGTGGGCGCTCGACCTGCTGCTGCATCACCCGGCCGCGCTCGCCACGCTGCAGGACGAGCTGGCGCGCGGCGACGAGGACGACTACCTGCGCGCCGTGGTCAGCGAGACGTTGCGGCTGCGGCCGGTGGTCCCGCTCGCCGGCCGGCGGCTCGGCTCGGAGCTGCGCGCCGGCGATCACGTGCTGCCCGTCGGCACGGACGTGACGCCGTCGATCTGGCTGGCGAACACGCGCGCCGACGTCTACCCCGAGCCGTACGCCTTCCGGCCTGAGCGCTTCCTGGAGAGCCCGCCCGCGACGTACTCGTGGGTCCCGTTCGGCGGCGGCTCGCGGCGCTGCCTGGGCGCGGCGTTCGCCGAGTTCGAGATGCGCGTCGTCCTGACGACGGTGCTGAACGAGTGCATGCTGGCGGCCGCCGACCCGCGTCCGGAGCGCGCGGCGCGGCGCAACGTCACGCTGTCGCCCCGGCACGGGACGCGGATCGTGCTGCAGGCGCGTACGCCGGCCGCGCGGCGCACGCCCGCCGCCGCCTGATCGCGCCGCCGCCGCGGAAACCGGCGTTCCGTCCAGTGCGGGCGGGAACCTGTGGGCGTGCACCGCGGTGGTTCCACAGGCGAGGCCCGGACAGCGCAGATCGCCGCCCGGCGCGACGTCGAGCGCTGGGAGGCCGCGCTGCGCGAGTGGGCCGTCCTCGCGCTGACCGCCGTGGCGGGCGCGACCGCGCTCTTCGTCGCCCTGTTCGCCTGACGTCGGCGGCCGGCCGGCTGCAAGGATGCCGGGCATGAGCAGCGACGCACCGGCAGAGGCGAACATCGGCGTGGTCGGGCTGGCGGTGATGGGCGCCAACCTCGCCCGCAACCTGGCCGGCCGCGAGGGCAACGTCGTCGCGATCTACAACCGCTCGCCCGAGCGCACGCGCACGCTCGTCGCCGAGCACCCCGAGGCGGGGTTCGTCGCCAGCGAGGACCTCGACGCCTTCGTCGCCTCGCTCAGCGTCCCGCGCACGGCGCTGATCATGGTCCAGGCCGGCGCCGGGACCGACGCGGTCATCGACCAGCTCGCCGACCGCTTCGAGCCGGGCGACATCATCGTCGACGGCGGCAACGCCAACTTCCTCGACACGATCCGCCGCGAAAAGGCGCTGGCCGCCCGCGGCCTGAACTTCGTCGGTGCGGGCGTCTCCGGCGGCGAGGAGGGCGCGCTGAAGGGCCCGTCGATCATGCCCGGAGGGTCGGCCGAGGCCTACGCCACGCTCGGCCCGATCCTGCGCGGCATCGCGGCGGTCGCCGAGGGTGAGCCGTGCGTGACGCATGTCGGCGCCGACGGCGCGGGCCACTTCGTGAAGATGATCCACAACGGGATCGAATACGCCGACATGCAGCTGATCGGCGAGTCCTACGACCTGCTGCGGCGCGTCGGCGGGCACGACACCGACGCGATCGCCGACGTCTTCGCGCAGTGGAACGCGGGCGAGCTCGAGTCCTACCTGATCGAGATCACGGCGGACGTCCTGCGCCATCGCGACGCGGCGACCGGCAGGCCGCTGATCGACGTGATCGTGGACGAGGCCGGCTCGAAGGGGACCGGCGTGTGGACGGTGCAGAACGCCGTCGGCCTCGGCGTCCCGGTCGGCGGCATCGCCGAGGCGGTCTTCGCCCGGGCGGTGTCGAGCAGGCCCGAGCAGCGCGCGGCGGTGCGCGGGCTCGGCATCGCGCGCCCGCCGGTCCCGCCGGTCGGCGCGGGCTTCGCGGACGACGTGCGCGCCGCGCTGTACGCGTCGAAGGTCGTCGCCTACGCGCAGGGGTTCGACGCGATCATCGCCGGCGCGGAGGAGTACGGCTGGCAGATCCACCTCGGCGACATCGCCAGGATCTGGCGCGGCGGCTGCATCATCCGCGCGCGGTTCCTCAACCGCATCGTCGAGGCGTACGCCCGGCCTGAGGCCCCCGCGACGCTGCTCGCCGACCCCTACTTCGCCGACGTCATCCGCCAGGGCGACGCCGCGTGGCGGCGCGTCGTCGCGATCGCCGCGCAGGCCGGCGTGCCGGCGCCCGGGTTCTCCTCGGCGCTCGCGTACTACGACGCACTGGCGTCCGATCGCCTGCCCGCCTGCCTGATCCAGGGGCAGCGCGACTTCTTCGGCGCGCACACCTACCGGCGGGTCGATCGCGACGGCGTCTTCCACACGCTGTGGTCGGGCGACCGGTCGGAGGCCGGGGCGGGCTGAGCGATGCTCACCGAGCTGTCCCCCGGCCTGTGGCGCTGGTCCATGCGCCATCCCGAGTGGCACCCTGGGGAGTTCGGCGCACAGGTCGCGTGCTTCGCGATGCGCGTGCGCGACTCCCAGACGCTGCTCGTCGATCCGCTGCTCGGCGGCGACGAGGACGCGGTCATCGCGCTGCTCGACGACCTCGCCGCGGCCGGCGGGACGGTCCACGTCTTCATCACGATCCCCTACCACGTGCGCAGCACGCGGCAGATCGTCGAGCGCTACGGCCCTGATCGGGTCCGCGTCTGGGGCGAGCGCCGGGCCGCGCGGCGCCTGGCGCCTGACGTCACGGTTGAGGAGCCCGAGCCCGGGGCGGACCTGCCGTTCGGCGGGCGCTGCTTCGCGATCGGGCGGCCGCGGCGCTCCGAGCGGCCGCTCTGGATCGAGGATCACGCAGCGCTCGCGTTCGGCGACGCGCTGGTGACCACGCCGGAGGGCGAGCTGCGGGTCTGGTCGTTCGACGTGCTCGACGATCGGCGCCTGGCGTTCTATCGCGAGCGGTTCATCCCGACCCTCGCGCCGCTGCTCGACCTGCCGGTGGAGCGGGTGCTCGTGACGCACGGCGAGCCGGTGCTGGACGACGCGGCGCAGGCGCTGCGCAGCGCGGTGCAGGGCCCGCCGTGGTATCGCCACGGCTGAGTCGCGGCCGCCCGTGCAGCAGTTGATCGCGGACCTGTGGAGACGGCGTCCGTATCGCGCACGGATGCAGCGGCGCCGAGCGGTCCGTAGCGTCAGCGCGATGGAGGGTCGCCCCGCCCAGGACGTGCGCGACGCGCTGGCACAGCCGGGGGTCTTCCCCGGCGATGCGGCGCCCGCGACGGTCGTGGAGACCCACGCCTCGTGGGTGTTCCTCACCCGCGACCGGGCGTACAAGCTGAAGAAGCCGATCGTCCTGCCGTTCCTGGACTACGGGACGCCGGAGCGGCGGCACGCGCTGTGCCGTGAGGAGGTGCGGGTGAACCGCCGGCTCGCGCCGGGCATCTACCTCGGCGTGCTCGCGATCGCGGCGACCGGCGACGGCTACGAGCTGGCCGCCGAGGACGATCCGCGCGCCGTCGATCACGTCGTCGAGATGCTGCGCTTCGATGAGCGTTCCACGCTTGCCGCCCGGCTCGCGCGCGGGGAGGTCGCCGACGCGGACATGACCGCGCTGGGACGCACGCTCGCGCGGTTCCACGCAGCGGCGCCGTCCGTGCCCGTGACCGGCGCGAGCGCGCCGGTGGTGGAGCGGCGCCTGCGGGCGAACATCCACGAGCTGCTCGACGTCACCGAGCAGCGCGGGGAGGTCGAGCGGGTGCTCGGCCTCGAGCGCTTCACGCACGAGTTCGCCGTCGCGCGGGCGCCGACATTCGAAGCGCGAGCGCGCCACGGCCTGGTGCGCGAAGGCCATGGCGACCTGCGCGCCGAGCACGTGGTGCTGGGCGACGGCGGCGACATCGCGGTCGTCGACGGCATCGAGTTCGATCGCGCGCTGCGCGAGCTCGACGTCGCCGACGACCTCGCATTCCTGGTGATGGACCTGACGGCCCGCGGCGGCGAGGGCGCAGCGCGCGCGCTCGTGGCGGCCTACCGCGCCGCGGGCGGCGACCCCGGCGACGACGCGCTGATCTCGTTCTACGCCTGCGGCCGGGCGCTGGTCCGGGCGAAGGTCGCGCTGCTGCGCGCCGCGCAGCTTCCCGTCACGAGCGCCGAGCACGGTGCCTGCAGCGCGGCTGCCAGAGACCTCATCACGCTCGCCGAGCGGTTCGCCTGGCGAGCGCGCCTGCCGCTGGCGCTCGTCGTCTGCGGCGTCCCGGCCAGCGGCAAGACGCACCTGGCCACGGTGATCGCGGCCGCCTCGGGCCTCGCCCATCTCAGCTCCGACGTCACGCGCAAGCGACTCGCCGGGCTGACCTCGCAGGATCGTGCCGGCGCGCGCGCCTACGACCCGGAGATGAACCACTTGACCTATCGCGAGCTCGGCCGGCTCGCGGCGGCCGAGGCGCGCGAGCGCGGCGGTGTCATCGTCGACGCGACCTTCCGCCACCGCGCCGACCGCGCCGCGTTCACGGACGGCTTCGCCCGGGCGGCGCCGGTGCTGTTCGTCGAGTGCCAGGCGCCGCTCGCGGAGCTCCAGCGGCGGGCGCGCCTGCGCGAGCGGGATCCGGATCGCATCTCGGATGCCACGCTCGACGTCGCGACGCGCGAGGCGCGCGTCTGGGACCAGCTCGACGATGTCGCCCCGGCCGCGCACATCGCGCTGCGCAGCGATCGCCCCGCGGACGAGGTGCTGGCCGATCTGCTCGCGCTGCTCGACCGGCGCATCCGGCGCCTGACGTGCGCGCCGCCGGCCGCGGGCGAGCGGCCCGGCGCGCCCTGAGCGCGTGCGGCGCGCGGCGCGCCTGCGAGGATGGGCGCATGTCAGCCCCAGCACGTGACCACGACGTCGTCCTCTTCGGCGCGAGCGGCTTCGTCGGCCGCCTGACGGCCGAGTACCTCGCCGAGCACGCGCCCGACGGCGTTCGGATCGCCCTCGCCGGCCGCTCGCGCGAGAAGCTCGAGCGCACGCGCGCGCAGCTCGGCGTGCGGGCGGCGGACTGGCCGATCGTGGTCGCCGACAGCGGCGACGAGGCCGCGCTCGCCGAGCTGGCCGGCTCGACGCGCGTCGTCGCCACGACCGTCGGCCCGTACATGCGCTACGGCCTGCCGCTGGTGGCGGCGTGTGCCGCGGCCGGCACGCACTACGCCGACCTGACGGGCGAGGTGCTGTTCATGCGCCGCTCGATCGACGACTACGACGCGGCGGCGCGCGCGAGCGGCGCGCGCATCGTGCACACCTGCGGCTTCGACTCGATCCCGTCCGACCTCGGCGTGCTCGCGCTGCACGAGTACGCGCGCGACCACGACCTCGGCGACCTGCTCGACACGACGCTCGTCGTCACCGCGACGCGCGGCGGCGTCAGCGGCGGCACCGTGGACTCGCTGCGCGGCCAGCTCGACATCGCCAAACGCGACCCGGCGGCCCGGCGGCTGATGCAGGATCCCTACGCGCTCAGCCCCGATCGCGCCGCCGAGCCGGACCTGGGCCGCGAGCGCGACCCGATGTCCGTCGTCCACGATGCCGAACTCGGCGGCTTCCTGGCGCCGTTCGTCATGGGCACGGTCAACACGCGCGTCGTGCGCCGCAGCAACGCGCTGCAGGGCCACGCCTACGGACGGGCGATGCGCTACCGCGAGCTGATGCTCGGCGGCGGGCTCCCGCTCGGGCCCGTCAAGGCCGCCGCGATCGCCGGCGGCGTCGGCGGGCTCATCGTCGGGCTGTCGCTGCCGCCGACCCGCAAGCTGCTCGACAAGCTGCTCCCCGATCCCGGCGAGGGCCCGGATGAGCAGGCGCGCGACCGCGGCTTCTTCCACATCGACATCTACGCGAAGACGGCGAGCGGCGCGCGCCTGGTGAGCGAGGTTCGGGCCTCCGGCGACCCGGGCTACAAGGCGACCGCGGTGATGCTGGGGGAGAGCGCGCTGGCGCTGGCCGGGGACGATCTGCCCGAGGCCGCCGGGGTGCTGACGCCCGCGACGGCGATCGGCGGGGTGCTGACCGAGCGGCTGCGGGCGGCCGGGCAGACGTACCGCGTGCGGGTGGGGTAGCTGGCGTCGGCAGGCGAGCGCTTCCAGATGCCGGACGGCAGCGTCTACATCGTCCGCACGCCGAGCGCGCAGACCGGTGGCGAGTTCGTGGAGATGGAGTTCGTCCTGCCGCCGGGGTGCGTCCCGCCGCCACCGCACGTCCACCGCAGCCAGGTCGAGGAGTACGAGGTGATGGAGGGGCGGTTCGACGTCGTGGTCGACGGGTCGTGGAGCACCCTCGGGCCCGGAGAAGCGGCCTCGGTGCCGGTCGGCGCCCTGCACACGTTCCGCAACCGCTCCGGGCAGGTGGTCCGCGTCCGCAACTGGCACCGGCCGGCGCTGCGCTTCGAGGAGTTCATCGAGCGCACGTGCACCACCCTGCAGGCGGCGGGCGTCACGCGCAAGCGCGACCCGCGCGTCCCGCTCCACCTCTCGCAGATCATGCTCGAGTACGACGAGACGCTGGCCCCCGGGCGTCGGCGTGAGCGCCTGCCGATGCAGATCCTCGCTCGCGCGGCGCGGTGGCTGCCGGCACCGGGCGCCCGAGCGCTCTCGGACCCGCGCAGGTAGCGTGCTTGTCATGCGCAACCGGTACCGCCCACACATCGCCGTCGTCCTCGCGCTCGGCACCCTCGCCTCCGCGCCGGCAGCCGCGCCGGCCGCGACGGCGCGCAGCTGCGGGCTGTTCGCCACGGCATCCGCGTTCGCCGAGTTCTCGGCCTGTCCGCCGGAGACGATCGCCGGCACCATCTCCGCAACCGGCGCGCGCGACGGGACCACGTGGAAGGGGACGGTCACGTACACGCTGCGCGACAAGGATCCGGTGACCGGGTTTGCCGACAGCACGCCGACCTACAAGCTCACCGACGCGCAGCTGACCTGGGCGGTCAACAGTTCGAACGGCGTGTGCACGTCGTCGGGCAGCGGCCAGCTGACGATCGCCGAGCTCGACGGCGAGCTGACGATGGACGAGCGCGCGCTGCCGTCCGGCTTCACGGCGCCGGCCGGGGCGGGCCCGTTCCACTACAACGCGACGATCGCGCTGAACCGCAGCGCGACGCTCCCGACCTACACCGTCACGTGCCCGCCGCCGCCGGACGGGAGCGGCACGCGCCAGGAGCCGGTCAGCTCGCGCGACTCGCTCGGTACCTCCGTCCTCTACATCTCGCTGACCGAGGGCAACCCGGTGACGAACATCCTCACCGACCTGAACAGCTTCACGGGGACGCTGACCGGTCCGGCCTACGTCGCGACGTGGACGTGGGACCTGGCGGGCGGCGTCACGCCGGCGACGAAGGTCAGTGCCCGCGGCATCGCGTTCATCGAGCGCGAGGAGGGCTACCGCGGCAAGGCCTACAACGACGAGCTGGGCTACTGCACGATCGGCTACGGCACGTTGCTGACCCCCAAGCACCAGTGCAACGCCAAGGACCGCAAGCTCAAGCTGACCAAGTCCCAGGCCGAGGACCGACTGAAGACCGACCTCGAGAAGAAGTTCGAGCCGCTCGTCCGCGCGCGCAAGCTGCAGTTCACGCAGTGCCAGTACGACGTGCTGGTGTCGTTTGCGTACAACGTCTCGATTGACAGCTGGAAGTCGCTGTCGAAGACGTGGCTCACCCAGGCGAAGCTGCCGAAGGTCTCCGCCCAGCTGCTTCGGTACAACAAGGGCAAGGACACCAAGACCGGCAAGTACCGAGTCGTCAAGGCCGTCGACCTGCGCCGCAAGCGCGAGGCCGCGATGTTCGACCGCTGCCCGTGCGACGGGCTGCTGCCTTCGCTGAAGGCGCCCTACTACAAGTAGGGCGGGCCGATCAGGCGGTGAGCTGCCGCTCGGAGTAGCGGTGGCGCGAGGCGGGGTATATGGTCGGCCGGTGCGCTCTGCCCGCTGCCTCGTCCTGGCAGTCGCCTTCGTGCTGCTCTGCACGGCGCCCGCGCTCGCGGGCACGGTCGATCTGCGCTCGGGTCCGGCCTGGACGGTCTACGCGACCGATCCAGCCGGGACGCCCGCGCCCGCCGCACTCGGTGCAGCCGGCGCCCCGCCGTCGAACCCGTGGACGGCCGACATCTCCTCCATCCCGGGCGCCGCGTGGGTCTGGGAGGCGGGGCTGACGACTGCCACGACCGGCGCCGACCTGGCCGAGCGCTGGTTCTCCCTGACGGTCACCCTGCCCGGCGCGCCGACCACCGGGTCGCTCGCCATCGCTGCGGACGACGAGGCGAGCATCATCGTCAACGGCACCTCCGTCGGCACGATCGGCAGTACGACGGACATCAGCCTCGCCGGCGCCGCCAACTCCTCGCTGCACTCGTTCGCGCTGGGCACCGCTCTGAAGGCCGGCGCGAACACGATCACCGTGCGCGGAAAGAACGGGCCGGCGTCCTACGCAGGCGGCTGCGGTGGACTCGGCTGCACCTACGGCCAGAACTTCGCGGGCGTCGTGTTCGGCGGCTCGATCGCGTACTCCGATCCGCCAGCGGTGCCGGCCGTCACCGTGCCGCCGTCGGTGTCCGGCGAGGCCAAGGCCGGCGGCACGCTCAGCTGCTCGACCGGGTCGTGGTCGTCGTCCCCGACGGGGTTCACGATCACGTGGCTGCGCAACGGGGCCGCCGTCCCCGGGCGCGATGGTGCCGCGTACGTCGTCAGCGCCCCCGATGAGGGCACGACCATCGCGTGCAGCGTCGTCGCCCGCAACGCCGGCGGAGACTCCGCGGCATCGACGAGCGCGGGCCTGGCCGTACCCAAGCCGGTCGTGGCCGCCGGTCCCACCACGGTCGCGATCACGCAGATCGCGACGCTGCCGTCGCCCAAGGCCTGCATCAGCCGCCGCCGGTTCCCGATCCGCCTGCGCGGCGTCAAGGCGAACAGGATCGTCCGCGCAAAGATCAAGCTCAACGGCAAGCAGGTCCGCAACCTGACGGGCAGGGCGCTCGGCCTGCCAATTGACCTGCGCGGGCTGCCAAGAGGCACGTTCACGGTGGAGATCGCGACGACGAACAGCGCCGGCAGGATCCTCGTCGGCAAGCGCACGTACCGCACGTGCGTTCCGAAGCGGTAGGGGCGCCGATCAGGCCGTGAGGTCGTCGCGGGCGCGCGTGCGCGATGCGTTCGGCTCGAGCCGGTGATCGAGAGACGCGGAGTCGTCGCCAGGTCACGCAGCGTGTTGCTGTGTCAGGGTCCCGGCATGCCGACCGGCACCATCAGCCGCTTCGTCGCCCTCGGCGACTCGACGACCGAGGGGCTCGAAGACCCGTACGCCAACGGGTGCGAGCGCTGCGTGGCGCGAGCCGCTGCCGCCCGCGCCGGCCGCGTCACGGCTGCAGACGCTGCGTGACGATGCCCGCTGGGGCACCGCGCACCTCACGCCGTGGGTCGGCCGCCGGCTGCGCGGCGTCTCCTCCGGCGACGGCGTCCAGCCGAAGCGGCCCGAGTTCGCCCATCCTGCACCGGCTCAGGAGTAGTCTCGCGGTCATGGGTCACGAGAGCGACTCCCTGGAGCAGCGCGTCGCTGAGCCGCTGATCCTTGCCGAGGTCGAGCTGACGCTGGGCGTGGAGCTGGTCAAGGCCTCGCTCGACCTCCCCGGCGGCTCACGGGTGGAGATCGACGGTGCCGCGCCCGACGGTTCAGCGTTCGTCGAGGTCTTCGCGCACCAGGGCCGGCTCAAGGGCGGTCAGGTCCACAAGGTCGCCCGCGACGCGCTGAAGCTCATCACCGTCGCGCGCAGCCGGCCGGTCAGCCCCGACCACCTGATCATCGCGTTCGCCGACGATGAGGCCGCCGCGTGCGTCGGCGGCGAGACCTGGCTGTCCGAGGCGCTCAGCACGTGGGGCATCGAGGTCTTCATCGCCGACCTCGACGCGCGGAGACCCGCGCCGGGGACGGCGCCCAGTCGAGTTCGTAGTCCGATGGGTCGAGCTGTCTGAGACTGGCGGCGAACTCCCACGTCGTCCCCGGCCAGAGCACCGACGTCCCGCCGCGCTCGTTGAGGTACCAGGAGTTGCAGCCGCCCAGCAGCCAGACGGTTCCCTGCAGCTTCTCGCGGACCGACTCGGAGAACGCGTGCTGGCGCGCCTCACGGACCTCGATCGCCCACGCGCCGCGGCGCTCGACGTGCCGGATGCACTGCAGCACGTGCTCGATCTGCGCCTCCGCATAGAGCAGGACCGACGTGTGGCCCGTCGCCGTGTTCGGCCCGACGAGCATGAAGTAGTTCGGGTAGCCGGCGACCGTCGTGCCCAGATACGCCTCGCGGTGCGTGGCCCAGCGCTCGGCCAGCGGGACGCCGTCCCGGCCGCGCAGCGGGTCGGCCACCGGCATGATCTCAAAGCCCGTTCCCAGGATCAGCGTGTCGACGGCGTGGACGGTCCCGTCGGCGGTGACGACGCCCTCTGGCCGCACCTCGGTGATCGCGTCCGTGACGATGTCGACGTTGGGCCGCGTCAGCGCCGGGTACCAGTCGTCGGCGATGATCAGCCGCTTGCAGCCCGCGCGATAGGCCGGCGTCAGCTTCGCGCGCAGGACCGGGTCGGCGACCTGCCGCCGCAGGTGCGCGCGGCTGACCAGCTCGATGGTCTTCGCCCGCCGCGGGGTCCTGAGCAGGAGGCCCAGCAGCTCGTGCTTGACCTTCTGCTTGGCGCGCACGGCGCGCTGCACGGCGGGAAAGCGCCGATACGCGCCGCGCTCCATACGGGTGATGTGACGGTTCATGCGCGGCAGGAGCCACCCGGGCGTGCGCTGGAAGACGAGCAGTCGCGCGACGCGCGGCGCGATCTGCGGGACGAACTGCGTCGCCGAGGACCCCGTGCCGATCACCGCGACGCGCTCACCCGTGAGGTCGTGGCCGTGATCCCAGCGGGCCGAGTGGAAGCACGTTCCGGCGAAGGTCTCCAGGCCGGGGATGTCCGGCGGCACCGGGTTGGTGAGCGGGCCCATGCCCGACACGAGGAACTGCGCGTCGACCGGCCCGGCGGAGGTCTGGACGTGCCACACGCCCGCGCCCGAGTCCCAGTCGGCGCCGACGACCTCGTGGCCCAGGCGCAGGTGCGGCGTCAGGCCATGGTCGTCCACGAGCCGCAGCTGGTAGTCCCAGATCTCGGCCTGCGGGGAGTAGAGCTGCGTCCAGCCCGGGTTCGGCGCGAACGAGAAGGAGTACAGGTGGGACTCGACGTCCACGGCGCAGCCGGGATACGAGTTGTCCCGCCACGTGCCGCCGATCATGTCGGAGCGTTCGAGGATGACGAAGTCGTGCTCGCCCTCCTGCTTGAGCCGGATCGCCATGCCGATCCCGGCGAAGCCCGCGCCGATGATCGCGATCTTCGCGTGCGGGATGATCGGCTCCATCTGCGCAAGCTAACGCCTGCGTGACATGGCGTCACTGGGGAGTCCGCGAGCCGGCGGGGGCCCGCGGTCCGCTGCCGCCCGGCCGGTGCGCGGCCGGGCGGCAGGCGAGCGTGGCTGCGCCTAAGGCGCGACGCGGCCGATCTTGTCGCCCTCGGTGAACCAGAGCGTTCCGCCGGGGCCCGCGGCGATCCGGAGCGCGGACGCTCCCGAGGGGATGACGTACTCGTTGATCTCGCCACTCGGCGTCGCGCGCCCGATGCGACTGCCGCCATACAACGTGAACCACACGTTCCCGTCGGGGCCGGCAGCGATGCCGGTCGGCCGGGCCCCGGCGGTCGGGACGTTGAACTCCGTGATCGACCCCGACGGGGTGATCCGCCCGATGCGGTTCCCGGCGTCCTCGGTGAACCAGATGTTCCCGTCGGGCCCGGTCGTGATCGTCTCGAGGCTTCCCATCGTCCCGCTGTGCGGCAGCGCGAACTGGGTGACCGTTCCGCTCGGCGTGATCCGGTCGATGCTGTCCGCCTGGTTCGCACACCAGAGGTTCCCGTCAGGGCCCGCCGTGATCGCGTCGCAGCGACCGGCCGGCAGCGGGTAGCCCGTGGCGCTCGCGAGCGGGTCCGGTGCCTGCTTGACGACGAGCCCGTCGTAGGTCGCGAGCCAGAGGTTCCCGTCCGGCCCCCACGCGAGCGCGAGCGTGTAACTCGCCGACACGCTGAGGTCGAACTCGACGTGCGATCCGCCCGGCGCCCGCGCTGTCAGCGTCCCGCCGCCCGGGTTGCCATGGGACCACAGGTTCCCGTCGGCGCCCGCGACGATCTCGTGCTCGTAGGGCAGGTAGTTGTTCTGGAAGGTGATCGCCCCCGACGCGGTGATGAACCCTGTCCGGTTGAAGTTCTGCGTGTCCTTGAACCACACGTTGCCGTCGGGGCCCTGGGTGATGCCCCATGCGGAGGCTCGGTTCTGAGCTTCGCCACCGAAGGGCGGGACGGCGAACTCGGTGATGGACAGCGCCGGGTAGAGCTTCCCGCCGTGGACCGCGTAGCTCACGCAGGAGTCCTGGCCCAGGAATCCGTCACCCGTCGTGGTCACGAGTCGCTGCCAGCCGCCCTTCTTGCACCTCGCTCCGGCGTCCTTGCCTGCTGCGCCCGCCGGTGCGCTCGCCAGCAGCGCGGCGGTCAGCGCGAGCCCGAGTACCTGGTTCCAGCGCCTCATGGTTTCCCCCCGGTTGTTGCGACGGATCTCGTCGAGCGAACCTATCCCTCTGGTGGGCCGGTGGTCAATCGTCACGCGATTGGTGGCAAGGAGGGCAGCGCGTGGCGCGCCACGGATGCCTCGCACGGAAGCACGAGGCTGCCGTCGTCGTACGCGTCCTCGAGGCCCTCGGTCGTCGAGCCGCCGAGCGCGACGTCGCGCCGGTGGCGGTCGGGTGACATGGGCGAACCCTGCCAGAGGGTGCGCCGGGTCGGCGCGGCGATCGGAACTCGTAGGCTGCCGGTTGTGGACACCACGAATCTCACCGACCGGGCCTGGCCCGTCCTGCGCGTCCTGATGGGCGGCCACGCGCGGATCTATCGCGCGACGGGCGGCGTCATCGGCCACCGCTTCCTCGGCGCACCGCCCGCGCTGCTGCTCGATCACGTCGGCGCCAGGAGCGGGACGCGGCGCACCACGCCGCTGACCTACATCGAGGACGGCGAGGACGTCGTCATCGTGGCCTCCAAGGGCGGCTATCCGAAGAACCCCGCCTGGTTCCACAACCTGCGCGCGAATCCCGACACGACCGTGCAGATCGGCCGCGAACACCGCGCCGTCCACGCGCGGGTGGCGAGTCCCGAGGAGCGCGAGCGCCTGTGGCCGATCGTCGTCGCGACCTACAGCGGGTACGAGGGGTACCAGGAGCGGACGGAGCGGGAGATCCCGCTGGTGGTGCTCGAGCCGCGGGAGTGAGGGCGCGCGCGGCGCTGGTTTGCTGCTGGGACGGTGACGGTCACTGCGGTGCCGGGGTGATCGTCGACCAAGCAGGGCTTCCACTCTCGCTGCTTCCCGGCATGCCAGACTCCGCCGGTGCAGTGCGACCTGGCGCTCCGCGGCGCTCCGATCACCGAAGTCTCAGGTCGCGCCGCCCGGGTCGAGGCGCTCGGCTTCGACGGCGTCGGCGTCACTGAGACGAACGGCAACCCGTTCCTCGCCGCCGCCCAGGCGGCGCAGGGCACGGCGCAGGTCCGTGTTGCCACAGCGATCGCGCTCGCCTTCCCGCGGACGCCGATGGACGTCGCGTACACGGCGTGGGACCTGCAGGCGCTGTCCGGCGGCCGGTTCGCGCTCGGGCTGGGCACGCAGGTCCGCGCGCACGTCGAGCGGCGCTACGGCGCCGTCTGGTCGCGGCCGGCGGCGCGCATGCGCGAGTTCGTCCTGGCCCTGCACGCGATCTGGGACGCGTGGGAGACCGGCGAGGATCTGCGGTTCGAGGGCGAGATCTACCGCCACACGCTGATGCCGCCGAACTTCCGCCCGCCCGCGGCCGCGCACCCGCGCCCGCCGGTGCTGCTCGCCGCCGTGCGCGAGCTGATGACCGAGGTCGCGGGCGAGGTCGCCGACGGACTGCTCGGCCATGTGTTCTGCACGCCGTCCGTCCTGGGCGAGGTGACGCTGCCGGCGCTCGAGCGCGGCCTGGCTCGCAGCGGGCGCTCGCGCGACGACGTGGAGGTGACCGCGTCCGTCTTCGTCGCGCTGAGCGACGCAGACTGGGAGGCGTGCCGGCGTCGCGTCGCGTTCTACGGGTCGACGCCCGGGTATCGCCACGTGCTCGACCACCACGGGCTGGGCGGCCTGTTCGAGGCGCTGCACGACCACTCGCGCTCGGGGGACTGGGCGGCGATGGCGGCCCTGGTGGACGACGACGTGCTCGACCTGTTCGCCGTCCGCGGCGATGACCCCGTCGCCGTCGCGCTGGGTGTCCGAGAACGGACCCAGGGCCTGGCCGACCGCGTGTGCCTGGTCGCCGACGACGCCGATCCACAGGCGCTTGCGCCGGTCGCGGCGGCGCTCACCGCCGGCCGGGTCTGACGCGCGCTGCTGTGGCCGCAGGTCGCCTCAGTACGAGCGTGGCAGGCCCAGCGAGTGCTGGGCGACGTGGTTGAGGATCATCTGCTCACTGATCGGGGCGATGCGCAGCAGCCGCGCCATCCACCACAGGTCGGAGATCCCGTACTCGACCGCGACGCCGTTGCCGCCGTGCGTCTGGATCGCCGCGTCGACGCAGTGGCAGGCGGCCTCGCCGGCCGCGAACTTCGCCATGTTCGACGCCTCGCCCGCAAGCACGCCCGCGCGGGCGTCGATCAGCGCCGCGGCCTTCTGGGTCATCAGCCGGGCCAGTTCCAGCTCGATCTTCCCGCGCGCGAGTGGGTGGGCGAGCGCCTGGTGAGCCCCGATCGGCGTGTTCCACACGACGCGCTCGTTGGCGTAGGCGCAGGCCTTCTCCAGCGCGTGGCGGGCGAGCCCATTGGCGCCCGCGGCGGCGATCACGCGCTCGGGGTTGAGCCCGTCGAAGGTCACGGCGAGGCCCGCCTCCTCGCCCCCGACGATGCGGTCGCGCTCGACCTCGACGTCGTCGAAGTACAGCGTCCACTGCTGATCGGGGCCGAGGTAGGGGAGCTTGATCGGATCGCGGGTGAACCCGGGAGCGTCGACGTCGACGATGCAGAGCGTCGGCTTGCCCAGCTCGCCGTCGGGCCGGCGAAAGCGCGCGACGACGAGCACCGCGTCGGCGTCCTCGACACCGGAGATGTACGTCTTCTGCCCGCGGAGGCGGTACCCGTCACCGTCGCGGCGCACCTCGGTCCGCAGGTTGTGCGAGTTGGTGCCCGCGTCCGGCTCGGTGATGGCGAACGCGAGCTTGGTGGTGCCGGCAGCGATGCCGCGCAGCCAGCGGTCCTGCTGTTCGGTCGTTCCGTGGAGCGAGAGGATCGTCCCGGCGATCGCCGGTGAGACGACGAGCATGAGGGTCGTCATGCCGATCGACGCGGCGATCTCCTCGCCGACGATCGTCAGGCCGGACATCCCCAGGCCGCCGCCGCCCCACTCCTGCGGGATGTTGATCCCGGTGAAGCCCGCCTGCGACAGGGCCTCCCACAGCTCGGTCGGCGGCAGCCCGGCCTCGTGACATTCACGCGGGTAATGCTCCCCAAACCCCAGGCAGATCCCGCGAACCGACTCGCGGATCGCCGTCTCCTCGTCGGTGGGGATGAGTGACAGGCTGGGCACGGGGCGGTTGGGGTCGCGGTGAGGGGTTCGAGGGGGTAGGGGCCGACCTCGGGGGATCGTATTCCGAAGTGCGTGGGCGGGCACGTGGCTGTGGGTGCGGGTGCCGTCCGAGGTTGTGATGCGCCTTGTGTGTTGAGTGGGCGTCACCCACCCTGAAGCGGTCCGGGGGCGCGGCCACAGCGCGAGCGGGTGGTATGGCAACGCGCAGGTAACCGCGGATGGAGAGGAACGGGCGGGAGAAGCACGACGCATCGCTACGGTTCCGCGAGATGCGCCGGCGCTGTCTGTTCTCGCTTCCCGCGGTCGCGGGCGTAATCAAATTCGTCGAAGTTGACCAGTCCTGAGCAATCTAACTCGTCACGTCAACTTCTTCTGTTTCGGACCACGTTGCATGGTGGGCGTGCGGGTCGCGCGGTCCTAGCTCAGCGCCAGCGACGTTGGTCGGCTATGAGCTGAGAGACAGGACCGCTCGACGTGATGCTGGCCCTCCGCGCTCGGCGAGGCTGGCGGGGATACGTGACGAGACCGCGGCGACTCAGAGTCTGGAGCGGCGCCGGCTCGGCGATCGCCGCCAGGCGTGCGATCGGCTTCCCGCGACGAGTGACGATCACCGCGGAGCCGCGCTCCGCGCGTCTGAGATGCCTGCTGAGGTGAACGCGCAGGTCCTGGATGCCAACCACGTACTCGTCGCCGGGGCGATGCATCGTGGGAATCTATCCGCCGAGTTCGCCACGTCGCCGCGTGTGCCTACCGGCGTAGCTTTGGCGTTCCTCGAGGTTCCCGTCGACGGGCTCGGGAACAAGTCCGGCCCGCTTGCGCGGGCCGGACCGGTGCTTCTGGGAGGAGGTGCACTTGCGAGGTGCTTCGTGTGAACAGCATCCTGCCCGACCGGGTTCAACACTCGGTAAACGGTCAGTAGCGCGGGCATAAGACTTCGCAGCTCGCAGCGGCGTCCACTGGGGCTCGTCCCGCCCGCCGACGAACATCCAAGCACCCACGTCGTGGCGTGCCGCGGTCTCGCCGACGTCGAACCCGCCTGACCCAGCTCAAACGGCCGCGAGCGTGCGGGTGCGGCTGGTGCCGGCGAGATGGGCGAAGTCGCCCGGCACACGCACGCGATACGTGCCGTTGCTCGAGACGCGGATCGAGATCGTGTAGCGCGAGCTGGTCGCGGTGCCCGCCTTCAGGGTCGCCTGAGCGACCGTGTGATAGCCGGTCGCCGTCAGCTTCTGCAGCAGCGCGCGGCCGCCGACGTGGACGGGCGCCACCGAGCCGGAGAAGCGCACACGGGCTCCGGAGTGCGGCGTGTACGTGCTGACGCGCAGACCGACCCGCCATGCGACGTTCAGCCTCACGACGTTGCTGGTCTGCACCGGCGATGCCTTGGCGACGACGCGATAGTTCGTGCTCGCGGACGACACTTGCGTGAAGGCGAAGCTGCCATGAGCGGTTGTCGCCGCCGTCTTCCGGACGGTGAACGCGCCATTGTATGGAGCGTCCTGACCTTGAAGCTCGACGGTGACGCCGGCGCGGACGGCGCCTACCTTGCCCGCAATCGTGGCGGTCTGCCCAAAGACGATGGCGGTCGGCTTGACCGTGATCACGGTCTTGTGCGCCTTCGGCGATGGTGCGGCTTCGGTGGCCGCGGGAACCACGGCCGCGATGGCCGCCAGTGAAACGAGAAGCGTTGTTCTGCGCATGATGTCTCCGATGGGGAATTGTCGGCGCGCAGATCGCGTCGCCACTGGTCCTAACCCGGCGCAACCCGCAACGGAGCGGTTGGGGGGCGGCGAGACGCCCCTGTCTCGCCTTACTCGTTCGCGTGCAGTTCCGCGTTGAGGCCGGCCCAGCTCCCGCTGCGCTTGAGGACCTCGGGAGCGCGGCATCGCTCCGCTATGTGGTTATGACTCGCGCTTTCCGGGTACTACCGACAGGTATCCAAACAAAAGGACCCCAGTGCCCAAGAGACGACTATTCCTGTACCTCGGGCTTGCACTCGCCGCGGTATCCATGCTCGCAACGGCTGCGTTCGCGACGACCGGCAAGACCCGCTTCGCGGCGACCCTGACGCCGATCCCGCACGACACCACCGCCGATGGCGGCTCCAACGTCACCGGCAGCGTGAGGCTGAAGGTCGATGGGACGAAGGTGCACGTCAACATCCACGTTCGCGGCCTCACCCCCGATCTGCCGCACGCGATGCACATCCACGGGATCCTCGGTGACCGGAACGTCTGCCCGCCCGCGACGGCTGACACGAGCGGCGATGGCCTGATCAGCCTCGAGGAGGGCGCGCCCTTCTACGGCCCGATCGACACGTCGTTCACGACCAGTGGCGACACGTCTCCCGCGAGCGGTCTCGCGCTCGCACGGTTCCCCGTCGCCAACGACGCGGGCAACCTGAACTACAACCGCACGTTCACGATTCCCCAGAACGTGCTCGACAGCCTCGGCTCGCTCCATGTCGTCGTGCACGGCCTGGCGCTGGACGGCAACGCCGACGGCCCCGTCGGTGGCTACGACACGCTGTTCGAAGCGGTGCTGCCCGTTGCGTGCGGTGCCGTCTCCAGCAACTGACCGTGCGTTCGTGCGGCCGCTGATCAGCGGCCGCACGAACCGAGCTGGCGCCCGTCGCCGCGGCTCAGAGACCACAGCCCGCAGCGGCCTCCTCAGACGGCGAGCGGAGGGAAGCCGTCGCGCGACACCGCGCCGCGACTGCTGGTCGGCGGGCTCGATCCGGGGTCAGCCGCCGGCGTTGCCGGTGCCGGTGAGGGTCCAGGTCCAGGTCTGGTTTCCTGCCGGGGTCAGGACCGACCCGGAGAAGAGTCGCAGGTCCGGGGTGTACCGGTTCGTCGCAGGCTGGCCGACGCTGTAGCTGTTGTAGATGAGGGCTCCCGCGTCGGTCGGGATGCAGGATTCCTGCCGCGGGGGAGGGCGTGGACCGGGTCCGCAGCCGTGGCGGCGGCCATGCCCGCGTCGACTACCAGTGGCGTTTGATGCCGTACTGATCGAGTTGCGCGTCGTTGCTGATGACGCCCACTCGTTCGACCAGTGCCTGGGCGACCAGGAGTCGGTCGAAGGGGTCCCGGTGTTCGGTCAGCGGCAGACCGGCGACAGCCCAGGCGTGTTGGGCGGTGATATCGAACGTGGAGAAGCCCTGCTCGTCGAGGATGCTCGGCAGGTCGGCTGGCACCTTCAGTTTCCCCAGGCCGGCCTTGATCGCCATCTCCCAGATGCAGGCCGTACTCGCGAGGAGCACCGTCTCGCCGGACTCCATCGTCGCCTTGGCCGTCGCCGAGAGCTGCGGGTCGTCGCTGAGGAACCAGAGCAGCGCGTGGGTGTCCACGAGCCACGTCGTCACTGCACGTACTCCTCGAATCCAGCGGGGATCGTGTCGAAGTCCTCGGCGATCTCGATCCGTCCCTTCAGCGCGCCAGCCTTGCGGGAACGCCCGCTGGTCTCGTACGGAACGATCTTGGCGACCGGGATGTCACCGCGCTGGACGACGACTTCCTCGCCCGCCTCGACGAGCCCGATCAGCTTGGAGAAGTTCGTCTTCGCCTCGTGCATCTTCACCGGCTTCATGGCCGAAGGGTAGCATGGCCTAGTCCGGTTAGTCCAGTATAGTGATGGCTGTCGGCGAGAGTCTCTCGGGCTGGGGATCTGCCGGGCTTCTGCTTGCCGTCCAAAGCGGGCTCGAGGGAGGCGGCCTGAGCGGCCGTCGCAGTGCACGGGGTGCGTTCGGCGCGGATTCCTACTGCCCGGCGCGCCACGTCAGGCCGTCGAGGGAGAGCTGTCCCGTACCGTTACCTGATCGACGCGGGCGGGCTCGTCGGCAATCATGCCGGGGACGGCATCGTCGCGTTCTTCCTTGCCGAGGCCTCCGGCTCGGACTCGGCCGCTGCGCGCGGACGCCGCCCCGACAGCTCTAGGCCTTCTTGGCCTTCATCGTCGAGGTTCCTCGGCACTTGCCGACGAACCCGATCTTCCCGGTGAACGACTTCGTCGCGGGCGCGAAGGTCCCCTTGGCGGTGAAGTACTCGCCAGTGCCGCCGAGCGGCGCGACGTAGGCGCCGCTCACCGCGTTGCCCTTGAGCGAGCCCTTGAACTCGTACTTCATCGGCGCCGAGGCCATGTCGAACTTGCCGCTCGCGCCCTGGCACTTGATCGGGAACTTCGCCACCTTGATCGTGACCTTCTTGCCGGCGACCGTGACGGTCGCCGGAGCGAGCTTCGTCGCGCCGGTGTACAGGTTGCCCTTGTACGTCCCCGGCGCGACCGCCGCCACGGCCGCAGCCGTGAGCAGCAACGCGCCGACGAGGCCAACCACGGACGCAGAAACCAGACGCTTCATGGAGTGACCTCTCCTCGAAATTTGCGTATCTAGTAGAAGCGTCAACCGTAACACGTTCCCGCCCTGTTTCCCGCCCAGTTTCCAGGCCGGCCGATCGCGCAGCTCGTGACGCGCAAAGCGTCGCCGCACGCCGACCCCCAACAGCAGAGCAGCACAGACCTGCACTGCCTCCGGCGGGGCGCCGTGATGCTGTCGATCGGCAAGATCATGGCCGGCCCGAACGCCGCCGCGTACTACACCGATCAGGTTCGCGCTCGGCCGTGAGGACTACTACGCAGGCGAGGGCGAGGCACCGGGCCGTTGGAAGCGGCGCTCGGCTACATCGAGCGCGAGCCATGCCGGGCGCGCCGCGGCGCCGGCGGCGCGATCCAAGTCCGGGGCGCCGGCTTCGTCGCTGCTGCGTCCTGAAGGGGTCGGGGCGCATCGGGCACGTGATCCTCGCGGGGTGGCGACAGGGTGGCAACGGCGACGCCCGCGGGCCGGAGGGCACGGCGGTCGTTGTTCGAGCCCTCTAAAGTTTCATGTTCTTGCCTTTTTTCCGCCACTTTTGGCTAGGGTTGCTCGATGACCCGGTCTGAGCGCAGGCAGGAGCTGCTGGAGAACATCGTGCGTCTG
>JBKJRO010000151.1:0-4231 GCA_046594555.1 Solirubrobacteraceae bacterium | reverse complement strand
ACGCCGTGATCGGTCAGCGCGAGGGCCGGCTGACCGAACGCCGCCGCCCGCTCGGCGAGCGCGTTGATGTTGCAGGCGCCGTCCAGCAGCGAGTACTCGCTGTGGACGTGCAGATGGCAGCAGGCGGCGCTCACGGACAGCGGAGGCTAAGCCCTGAACCGGACGCCGGGACGGGTCACGCGCGGCCCCGGAGGAGGCGCTCGAGGGCGCCGATGAGGCCGCCGCTGCGGGCGCTCTGGACGACGAGCGGCTGGGCCTGCTGGACCGCGACGGCGACGGGCGCCGGCGGCTGCGGGGCGGCCTCGGCGACGGGCGGCGCCTGGGCGCGCAGGCGCTCGGCGGCGCGCGCCAGACCGGCGACGAGCTCGTCGGTTTCCTGGGCGGCGACGGCCGGCGCGGGAATGGTCGGGACGGCGGGGAACCCGTGCGCGGGCACCGGGATCGGGAGCGGCTGCGCGACCTTCGGGACGTCACGGTCCAGCGTGCGCAGGCGCTCGCCGTTCAGGGCGTGCCGGGCAGCCTCGCGGGCGGCGCGCTCGGCCTGGAGCGCGCGCTCGGCGCCCTCACGGCCCACCCGCTCGGCCTCCAGCGCCGCCTCGGCGGCGTGCCGGGCCTCGATCTCGCGGTCGAGTTCCTCACGCGCCGCACGGGTCGCGTCGGCCGCCTCCCCCAGGACCACGGCGATCCGGGCGTTGCGCGCCTCGTGGATCGCGATCGTGGCGCGCAGGCCGCCGGCCTGGGCCTCCACGGCCTCCAGGCGCCGCACCAGCTCGGTCAGCTCGGCCGGGTCGATCTTCCGGGCGCGATGCTCGGCGAGATTCGCCGGCTGGGCGGGGCGCGGCGGCTGCGGGCTGGGCGTCACGTCGACCATGCCGGCAGCGTAGAGGCCGCGGTGGACCGCTTCGGGTGCGCGCCCGAGCGGATCTGCGGAAGATGCGGAGTCGCGCGCATCCGGCGACGACGCTGCGAACCCGGCGGGTGTCTGTGCACGCTGGAGCGTGCCTGGATCCGGGTTCGACTCGAGTGCTACTCCTGTGAGGCCTTCAGCCGGTACGCCATGCGGGACTGCAGCGACCACAGCTCGATGAAGCCGGGCGAAGCGTGCTGGCTGAACAGGCCTCCCGAGGTCTCGAACGTCGCCAGCGACGCGTCGTAGACCGCATTCGGCGAGGACCGTGTGACGACGCGGGCCGAGCCCTTGAAGAGCTTCATCCCGATCGTGCCGCTGACGCGCTCGTTGACCGAGTCCATGTAGGCGTCGAGGTTGCCGCGCAGCGGCTCCCACCACAGGCCCGCGTACACGAGGTACGCCCACTGGCGGTCCAGGTTGGCCTTGAACTGGTTCTGGTGGATCGTGCCGGTCAGGCGCTCGAGCTCGGCGTGCGCGGGCAGCAGGATCGCCGCCGCCGGGACCTCGTAGATGTCGCGGACCTTGAGGCCCACGATCCGGTCCTCGATGTGGTCGACGATGCCGACGCCGTGGCGGCAGGCGATCGCGGCGACCCGCTCCAGCAGGTCCACGAGGCCCAGGCGCTCACCGTCCAGGCCGACCGGGATGCCGCGCTCGAACTCGATCTGCACCGTCTGGGACTCGTCGGGCGCCAGCTCGGGCCGCGTGACGAGCTGGAACACGTCGTCGTCCGGCGCGTGGCTCAGGTCCTCGATCCACTTGCCCTCCGACGAGCGGCCCCACAGGTTGTCGTCGATCGAGTACGGCGTCTGCTCGGCGCCGCCCTTGATCGGGATGCCGTGCTCGCGGGCGTAGGCGATCTCCTCCTCGCGGCCCATCTGCCAGTCGCGGACCGGTGCGATGACCTTCAGCTCCGGCGCCAGCGTGGCGACCGTCGCCTCGATGCGGACCTGGTCGTTGCCCTTGCCGGTGCAGCCGTGGGCGATCGTGTCGCAGCCGTGCCTGCGGGCGTAGTCCACGGCGAGCTTGGCGATCAGCGGGCGGCCGAGCGCCGTGAAGAGCGGGTAGGCCAGGCCGTAGATGGCGTTGGCCTTGATCGCCGGGGCGATGAAGTCGCTGGCGAACTCCTCGCGCGCGTCGATGACCTCGGCGGCCACGGCGCCCAGATCCATCGCCTTGCCCTTGACGACGTCGTAGTCCTCGCCGGGCTGGCCGAGGTTGATCGTCAGCGCGACGACCTCCGCGTCGTACTCGTCCTGGATCCACTTGAGCATGACGCTCGTGTCCAGGCCGCCCGAGTAGAGCAGCAGGACGCGGGTCACCTCGTCCTTGGTGGCGAGGTAGCTGGCGGTCTTGGGCGTGGGCTGAGCGTCGGTCATCGCCGGGGAGTCTAGGAACAGACGACGGCAGGGCGGGGCCCGCCCTCCGCGGCCGCGGGGCAGCGTCGGGCACCCTCTAGCTTTGACGCCGTGAGCTCGATCACCGTCAGCGACCTGGCGTACGCCCATCCGGGTGGCGACGTGCTGTTCGACGGCGTCTCGTTCAAGCTCGCGCCCGGGAGGCACGCAGGCCTGGTCGGCGCCAACGGCGTCGGCAAGAGCACGCTGCTGCGGATCGTCGCGGGCCTCCTCGAGCCGCTGACCGGCTCCGCCTCGGTCGGTGATCGCCCGCTGTACATGGCCCAGGACGTCGGCACCGGCGAGGGCACGGTGCGCGAGCTGCTGCTGAGCGTCGCCCCAGCCCGCGTGCGCGACGCCGGCCGGGCGGTGCTGGACGCCGAGCGCGTCCTGGCCAGCGGCGACGAGACCGCCGGCGTGTGGCTCGGCGAGGCGATCGGCACCTGGTCCGACCTCGGCGGGTATGAGCTGGAGGGGCAGTGGGACGCGGCCTGCCGGCGGATCGCGGGCGCCTCGCTGACCGATGTCGGCGACCGCCCCGCGCAGACGCTGTCCGGCGGCGAGCGCAAGCAGCTCGTGCTGGAGCTGCTGTTCACCTCCGACGCGCCGGTGCTGCTGCTCGACGAGCCCGACAACTTCCTCGACATCCCGGCCAAGCTGCGCCTGGAGGAGCGACTGCGGGGCACGCGCAAGACCGTGCTGCTGATCAGCCACGACCGCGGCCTGCTGAGCGCCGCGTGCGACAGCATCCTCACGCTGGAGGGCGACGGTTGCTGGGTGCACGGCGCGTCCTACGCGACGTACGCCGAGGCCCGCCGCCACCGCCAGCAGCTGATGGGCGACCGGCTGGAGCGCTGGGACGAGGAGGAGCAGCGCCTGCGCGAACTGGTCCGGGTCTTCAAGGAGCGGGCGCGGTACTCGCCGGCCCTCGCCAAGCGCGCCGACGCGTTCGAGACGCGCTGGCGGCGCTTCGTGGACGAGGGCCCGCCCGACCCGCCCGTCGTCGACGCCCAGATCCGCCCGCGGCTGCGCGGCGGCGACTCCGCGCGCCGCGTGATCGCGCTGGAGGACGTCGGCATCGACGGCCTGGTCGAGCCGTTCACCGACGAGGTCCACTTCGGCGAGCGCGTCGGCCTCGTCGGGCCCAACGGCACCGGCAAGACCCATCTGATGCGCCTGCTGGCCGGTGAGGACGTACCCCACACCGGGCGCTTCGCCCTCGGCCCGCGCGTCTCCGCCGGCCTGTTCACCCAGCTCAACCTGCGGGCCGAGTTCGAGGACGCCACGCCGCTCGACGTCGCGTCCGAGCGCCTGGGCGGCATGCAGGCCGCGATGGGCGCCCTGGCCCGCTACGGCCTGCAGGACGCCGCGCGGCGGCCCTGCGCGACGCTGTCCGGCGGGCAGCGCGCGCGGCTGGAGATCCTGTGCCTGGAGCTGGAGGGCCACAACCTGCTGCTGCTCGACGAGCCGACCGACAACCTCGACATCGAGTCCAGCGAGGCGCTGGAGACCGCGCTCGAGGGCTTCGAGGGGACGATCGTCGCCGTCTCGCACGACCGCGCCTTCCTGCGCACGCTCGACCGCTTCCTGCTGCTCGACGCGGGCGGCGACGTGACGGCGCTGCCGGATCCGGACCGGGCGCTGGCCGCGCTGGCCTGAGCTCGGCCCCGGGGCCGCCTGGTTCGACCGCGCTCCGCCTCGACCGCGCGCACTTGTGGTCGCCAGGGGATCCGTAACTGCGCGCGGTGCGCTCAGGCGACCCGTTCGGCCCCGCTGTAGACGTTCAGCGACCCGCCGCGGGCGAAGCCGCACAGCGTCATCCCGCGATCCGCGGCCAGCTGGACGGCCAGGGACGTCGGAGCGCTGACGCCGACGAGGATCGGGGCACCCGCCACCGCCGCCTTCTGCACCAGCTCGAACGACA
>JBKJRO010000087.1:0-6511 GCA_046594555.1 Solirubrobacteraceae bacterium | reverse complement strand
GTCGTCCTGCGCCCGATGCCGGAGATGAACACCCCCTGGTACCCGTGGTCCGGCGCCGCCAACGGCAACGCCGCCGGCGACTACGTGGCCGCCTGGAAGCGCGTGCGTCGCGCCGTTCGCTCGGTGCCCGGCGGCTCCCGCGTGCAGCTGCTGTGGTCGCCCTACGCGCGCAGCATCCCGGACAACGGGATCAACGGGATCCCGACGTACTTCCCGGGCGCGGGCCAGGTCGATCTCGTCGGCGCCAGCGCCTACAACTTCGGCGCGCGGCCGCCGCTGCTCTGGAGTGAGCCGGGGACGCTGTTCGGCTCGGCTTACGCGACGATCCAGGCGCTCGCGCCGAAGCCGTTCTGGCTCGCCGAGACCGCCTCGGCCGCCGCCGGCGGCGACAAGGCCGGCTGGATCACCACGCTCTCGACGCTGCGCGCCACGTCGATGCCCAAGCTCGCCGGCGTCATCTGGTTCGACGCGAAGGACCCGTACGGAGATTTCCGCCTGCAGGGCGCGAAGGTGACGTCCGCGTTCAAGGGCCTGCTGAAGGGAGCATGTCGATGAGCCGCCGGACGAAGCGTCATGCCAGGCAGGCCGCGTCAGCGCCACGGCGCCACCGCCTGAAGCTGCCCCCCGCGACCAGCGTCGCGCAAGTCGTCGACGTCAGGTCGATGAGCCCCGCGATGGTCGACCGCCTGTTCTGGCGGGCCGGCTTCGGGCCGACGCCCGCCGACCGCGCGGCCTGGACCGGCAAGCCCGTGTCCGACGCGGTCGCCTCGCTGCTGACGACGGCGGCCGGCGTGACCGGATCGCCGGGCACGAGGGACGGCAAGGCACTCGACCCGACCGGCGACGACACGGACCTGATCCTCAGCTGGGTCGACCGCATGGTCCGCGGAACGAACCCGTTCGTCGAGCGTCTGGGCTTCTTCTGGCACCGGCACTTCGCCAACTCGCGCGATGCGGTCTCCCCGCCGCAGCTGCTGCTCAAGCAGAACGACCTGTTCCGCAAGTACTCGGACCTGGCCGCGACGCCCACGGCCTCGTTTCGCGACCTCGCCTACGACGTCACCGTCGACCCCTCGATGCTCCGGTTCCTCACCGGCGAGTACAACGTCAAGGGCGCGCCGAACGAGAACTACGCGCGCGAACTGATGGAGCTGTTCGGCCTCGGCGTGACGGACGCCGCAGGCAAGGCGAACTACGCCGAGGAGGACGTCAAGCAGCTGGCCAAGGCGCTGTCGGGCTGGCAGATCGACGACAAGGACCCGGACAAGGCGGCGAGCTACTTCACCCCGGACCGCTGGTACAACGGGCCGAAGATCGTCTTCGGGAAGTTCGGCAACTACAAGCAGAACGACGCCGTCGACCTGGTCCTCGGCCACGCCGCGCACGCACCGTTCTTCGTGACGAAGCTCTGGAACGAGTTCGTCACCGCTCCGCCCGACGCGGCGACGCTGCAGAAGCTCGTCGGCACCTACACGTCGAGCGGCATGAAGCTCAAGCCGCTGCTCGAGCAGATCCTGGCGCACCCGGCGCTCTATGCCGCGCTCGACGAGCCGGACATGATCAAGCCGCCGATCGTCTACGTCGTCGGTGCGATGCGCACGCTCGGAGTCCAGGTGACGGACTCGACCGCCAGCGACCACCTCGACGCCATGGGGCAGGTGCCCTACTTCCCGCCGACGGTCGCGGGCTGGGAGGGCGGGCTGTCCTGGCTGAACACGAACACGGCGCTCGCCCGCTTCAGCGTCGTCTCGACGCTCGTGTCGCGGATGACGATCGACGACGTCATCGGCGAGACGCCGGCGGCGGCCTACGACCGCGGCTATGCGGCCGTCGGGCAGCCATGGCTCGCACCCGCGACCCAGACGGCGATCCGTGACTACGCAGGCCGCGCGGGATCCGGCAACTCCAAGCTCCGCAAGGAGCGCCAGCTCATGCTCCGCGCCTTGATGCTGGCCGGCCCCGACGCCCAGGTGATGTGATGAGCGACACGACCAACGGAACCCCCCGCAACGCCGGCGATCCGGGCGACGTCCAGGCCCTGCGCTGCGCGGACTGCGCCCGCTCGGACAGCCTGGTGACCGACCTCGCGCCGACGTCGGCGCTCCCGATCCCGGTCGAGGCGATGACCGGCTTCCCCGACGGCGTCCCCCACGCCCGGGACACGCCGCGCGGACTCGACCGCCGCTCGTTCCTGCGCAACGGCCTGGTCGGCGTCGCGTCCGTCTACTCCGCCACGCGCCTGGACTGGGGCTCGATCTGGGAGTCGGCGATGGCCGAGGCGGCCGAGCCGATGCAGAAGAGCCTCGTCTGCATCTTCCTCAACGGCGGCAACGACGGCCTCAACAACATCGTGCCGATCGCCGGGCCGGAGTACGCGTCCTACCAGGCCTCGCGCGCCAACATCGCCCGCATCCTCGGCCCTTCGGCCGGCGGCCAGGTCGGCACGCTGGCGATGCCCGGCACGGGCGGGACGCTCGGGTTCGCCAACCCGCTCGTCTCCGGCACCGGCAACAACGGCGACACGAAGGGGTTCGACACGCTTTACGGCGACGGCTCCGGCGGCGCCGGCTCGGACCTCGCGGTCTTCCCCGCGGCCGACTACACACCGGCCAACCGCTCGCACTTCGACAGCCGCGACTACTGGTTCGCCGGGGCGCTGCAGAAGCTGCAGACCGGCTGGCTGGGCCGCTGGCTCGACGCCTACGGGTCGACGGCGAACCCGCTGCAGGCGGTGTCGCTCGACTCCTCGCTGTCGAAGCAGATCCGCTCGTCGAAGGCTCCGGTCTGCGCGATCGAGAACCTCGGCAGCGCGCGCTTCAACGTGCCGACCGTGGCGACGGCGGATGCCAATGCGGAGGTCGGCAGGCTCGCGGCCGTCGCGGCGGCGAGCTCGGGCAACGACAGCCTCGCGCGCTCGCGCGACATCTACGGCCTCACGGTCGACGTGTCCAACCGCCTCGGCGGGCTCAAGGGCGGGACCCCGGCGACGGGCTACCCCGAGAACACGGACCTGTCGCGCAAGCTCCAGCTCGCGGCGACGCTGCTCGGCGCCGGTCTGGGCACGCGCATCGTGACGATCGACTGGGGCTCGTTCGACACGCACGGCGGGCAGATCGCGTCCCAGGACCCGCAGCTGTCGGTCCTCTCCCGCGGTCTGGCGGCGTTCAAGGCCGACCTCGCGGCCCGCGGCATCGAGAACAACGTCGTCACGATGGTGTTCTCCGAGTTCGGCCGGCGCATCGCCTCCAACGACTCCGGCGGCACCGACCACGGCGCCGGCGGCATGATGCTCCTGAGCGGCTCGTCGGTGCGCGGTGGCCTCGCCGGGGAGCACCCGGGCGTCAAGGTGTCCGACGACGGCGACCTCGTCGTCAAGACGGACTTCCGCAGCGTGTACCAGTCGCTCATCGGCGAGTGGCTCGGCGGGGACCCCGCGGCGATCCTGCCCGGCGGCCCGTTCCCCGGCCTGCACCGGTACGACGGCGGCAGCGCGCTCATGAAGTGATGCGCCGCGCCGCCGCCACCGTCGCACTCGTGGCGCTCGGCGCGGGACTCGCGTCGCCTGTGGCCGACGGGCGCCGCCACCGGCTGCGCCTGCCCGCGGCGGACCTGCCGCACGGCCTGACGGTGGACGAGTCCGAGTGGGCGATGCGCCCGTCGAAGACGCTCGTCGCCGCCGGCCTGGTCCGCCTGCGCGTCTACAACCGCGGCGAGGACGACCACAACGCGCTGCTGACCGACCGCGCCGGGAAGCCGTACCTCGTCGCCTTGAAGCCGGGTGAGGCGGGGACGATCGATGCTCGCCTGACGCGCGGCACCTACCGGATCGTCTGCTCGCTGTTCGCCGGCACCCCGGACTCGCACGAGGACAAGGGCATGGCGTTCACGCTGCGCGTGCGCTGAGCGCGGCACTCCCCGAAGGCGGGCCGGCCCGCACGTCAGAGCAGGCCGACCTGCCGCAGGATCCCGACGGAGTCCGAGTACACGTCCTTGCGCAGGACGAGTCCGCGCTCGCACGGGATGACGTCCATCCCCACCCAGCTCAGGGCCTTTCCCGACGGCTCGGCGACGAGGTCCCCGCGGGAGAGGCGTTGGTGTGCGTGGCGTGGGCGGTCCACTCCTGCACGACGAGCCCGTCGCGCACGTACAGCCGGCGGGTGTCGAACCGCAGGTCCGGCCAGCCCTCGAAGATCGCCGCGATGTGCGGACCGACCGCGTCGCCCTCGGCGAGCTCCCCGGCCGTGTGGTTCTCGAACACCATCCCCGGCGCGTGGAGGGCGAGGATCGCGTCGACGTCGTGCGCGTTCCACGCCTCGTTGTAGCGGCCGATCATCCGCTCGAGCGCGGCCGCGTCGTTCGCCTCGATGGTCATGGGGTGAGTCTCGCGCGGGGGCGGCCGCGATGCAACAAACCGTCACTGATCCCGATCCTCAAAACGAACTTCGAGCGTCGTTCAGTTTGCCGTCTCTGGGACGGAGAAGTGCACGAACCTCGACCGTGCCGCCGGTCGGCGCGAAGCGCTCGGGCTAGACGCCGCCGTACTGGGCCAGCATGGGCGAATGGAGCCAGCGCCGGCGCGGCCGAGATGTCCCACTTAGACCCCGGCATGCGGGTACAGGATGGGACACTTGCGGAGAGGACACGCCCGACTGCGCCAGCGTTCGGGAATGTCGCCAGAGCGGCCCGGTCAAGAGGTTCGCGCCGTTGTACACCTCAGGGGTGCAACGTTGCGCGAAGCTCGCCTGAACTCGGCCGATCGTGCGGGCGACAGGTCTCCCGACTGCGCGCGCGTCCCTACGCCGCAGCCGGCGTCAGCCGCAGCAGCGGGATCGTGCGACCCGCCGCGGCCGCGCGGCGGCGGTAGTCCGCGAACCCGGCGTACATCTGGTCGGCGAGGCCCCACGCGCGGTCCTGCCCGGCGGCGCCGTCGATCACGGCCGCGGTGAAGCGCTCCCCGCCGAGCGTGCAGCCCGGGTGCGCAACGAGGTTGTGGTGCCACGCCGGATGCGCGTCGCGGCCGTAGCTGGACGCGACGAGGATCACGTCGGCGCCGTCGTGGAAGTACAGGACGGTGCACTCGCGGGGCGCGCCCGACTTCGCACCTTTCGTCTCCAGCAGCGCGCTCGGCAGCATCAGGGCCATGCCGACGCGGCCGTTGCTGCGGCGCAGCAGCCACGGGTCGACTCGGGCGGCGATGTTGATCGCGACCCAGCGGCCCGGGGGCGTGCGCAGGAAGGCGACGTAGCCGCGGCGGACGACGCCGGTCGGGGCGCGGGGATCGACGTGCTGGAGCGTCATGGTCGATGAGCCTACCCGCGGCGAGCAGCGACGCGCCAGACGCCGGCGGCGCCTTGACGTGGCGCGGCCCGCGGTGCGCCAGGCGAGCTACTCGTCGCGGCCGACGGCGTGCAGCGTGTCGAGATCGACGACCTTCACGCGCGGGCGGCCGTGCGGCTCGCCGCGTCCGATCTCATGTGCGTCGATGCGCTGCCAGCCCTGCCAGTCGGTCACGCGGTCGTGCGGCCAGTCGGCGGACAGCTCGGTCGTCGGCACGTTCAGCCGTCCGGCGTCGCGGTCCTCGATCAGGCGCGCGACCGTGTCGGCGGCGTCCTTCTTGTTCGTCCCGATGACGCCGCTGGGCCCGCGCTTGATCCAGCCCGCGACGTACTCGCCGCGACAGGGCTCGCCGTGCTCGTCGACGACGCGGCCGCCGGCGTTGTTGATCACGCGGCGGCGCTCGTCGAACGGGATGCCGGCCACCGGCGCTCCGGCGTACCCGATCGAGCGGATCACGATGCCGCAGGCGACGGTCTCCTCCTCGCCGGTCGGGACGGCGCGCAGGTTCCCCTCGTCGTCGGCCTCGATGCGGTTGATCCCCAGCCGGATCGCCTCGACGCGCCCGTCGCCGAGGATCTCGATCGGCGAGCGCAGGAAGCGCAGCGCGATGCGATGGCTCAGGCCCTTCGGCTCGCGCTGGGCGTAGCCGCGCAGGATCTCGACGTTCTTGCGCGCCGTCACGCCGGCGTCGTCGCTCGCCAGCCATGCCGCGGACGCGGGGTCGAGCTCGGCGTCGGCGGGATCGACGATCACGTCGGCACGGGCAAGCTCGCCGAGCTCGCGCAGCTCGGGGTTCGTGAACGCCGCCTGCGCGGGGCCGCGCCGGCCGACGATCAGCGCCTCGCGCACGCCGGACGCCGTAAAGCCCTCGATCGCGTGGTCGGCGGTGTCCGTGACGACCAGCTCACCGGGATCCAGCACGAGCATCCGCGCCACGTCGATCGCGACGTTGCCGTTGCCGATGACGACGGCGCGATCGCTGTTCAGGTCGTAGTCGCGCGTGGCGTGGTGCGGGTGGCCGTTGTACCAGGCGACGAACTCCGTGGCCGCGTGGCTACCGAGCAGGTCCTCGCCCGGGATCCCCAGGCGCCGGTCCACGTTGACGCCCATCGCATAGAACACGACCTCGTAGCGCGCCACGAGGTCCTCGCGGCTGATGTCGCGGCCCAGCTCG
>JBKJRO010000075.1:0-10275 GCA_046594555.1 Solirubrobacteraceae bacterium | reverse complement strand
CATCCAGGAGCTCGAGGACAGCTACGGGACGAAGATGACCGACGAGCAGGCCGCCGCCGTCCTGACGGTCGGCCAGGCGGTCGACTTCGTGCTCGCCCACGCCACCGCGTGAACCTCCTCGCCGACCTCCTCGACGACCTACCGGAGGACCTCTCGCGGCAGGTCTTCACGCACGCGTCGTGGAGCGAGCGGCGCAGCGACTCCTACACGCGCCTGGCGTTCCTCGGCGACAGCGTTCTGGAACTCGCCGTCGGCTCGCACCTGTTCCCGCGCCTGGCCGCCGACAGCTACGGCGCGGGCCGGCTGACGAAGATCCGCGCCCAGGCCGTGTCCGGCCCGGCGTGCCGCGCGGTCGGCGAGCGCCTCGGGGTGCCGGATCGACTGCGGGCCGCGGCGCCCGAGGGCACGGTCGTTCCCGATGCGGTGATGACCGAGCGCGTCCTCGCGTCGATCACCGAGGCGGTGATCGCCGCGTGCTACCTCCACGCCGGCTACGAGCGGACCGCCGTGGCCGTGGTCGAGGCGTTCGCGCCGGAGATCGAGCAGGCGCTCGACCATCCGGTGGACTTCAAGTCCGCGCTGCAGGAGCTCCTCGCACAGCGCAGCGACGTCGTCCTCTACGAGGTCACCGTCGAACACGGGCCGCCGCACGAGCGGACCTTCACGGTCGAGGCGTCCGTCGCAAGCGCAACGATAGGCACGGGTTCGGGGCCGACCAAGAAGGCCGCCGAGCAGGCCGCCGCACGCGTGGCGCTGGACGCCCTGCGTCGCTGACCGCGAGGAGACCACCGTTGTATCTGCGATCGATCACGCTCAAGGGCTTCAAGTCCTTTCCCGACCGGACCCGCCTGGAGTTCGCCCCCGGCGTGTCCGTCGTGGTCGGCCCGAACGGCTCGGGGAAGTCGAACGTCACCGACGCGGTGCTGTGGTGCATGGGCGAGCAGTCGCCGCTGGCGATCCGCGGCCAGACGATGCAGGACGTCATCTTCGCCGGCGGGCACGGCGTTCAGGCGCGCTCCTCCGCCGAGGTCGAGCTGGTTCTCGACAACTCGGACGGCACCATCGACCTGCCACTGGGCGAGATCTCGATCCTGCGGCGCCTGGACCGCAACGGCGAGGGCGAGTACCGGCTCAACGGCGCCAAGTGCCGCATGGTCGACGTGCTCGAGGTGCTGTCCGACACGGGCCTGGGGAAGGAGATGCACTCGGTCATCTCGCAGGGTCGCGTCGAGTCGATCGTCACCTCCAAGGCCAAGGACCGCCGGCTGTTGATCGAGGAGGCCGCGGGGCTGGGCAAGCACCGCAAGCGCCGCCGCCGCGCGCAGCTGAAGCTCGACCGCACCCAGGAGAACCTCGACCGCGTGCTCGACGTCGAGCGTGAGGCGCGGACGCGGCTGCGGCCGCTGAAGCGCCAGGCCGAGGCCGCCGAGCTGCACGCGCGGCTGGAGCGCCAGACGCTGGAGGCGCGCTGGGAGCTCGTCCGCGACGATGCCCGCGCCCGCCGGCACGACCTGGAGAGCGGCGAGGCCGCGGCGCTCGCCGCCCGCGCCGCGCGCGAAGCCGCGCAGGCCGAGCTGGCGCAGATCGCGGTCCGCCGTGAGCAGGCGGAGGCGGCGCTCGCCGCGCAGACCGAGCAGCGCGAGACGATCGCCCGCCGGGTCGAGCGCGCACGCACATCGGCCGACCGGATCGAGCTGCGCCTGGAGCGCGCACGCGAGACCGCCTCGAGCGTCGCGGAGCGCCTGGAGCGCCGTCGTGCCCGGCTCACGGGCCTGGAGGCGGCGGCCGCGGCCGACGCGCCGGACGACAACGGCCGCGAGCGGATCGCGGCGCTGGAGGCCGAGGTCGAGCGCCTCGACGTCGAGCGTCACGCCGAGCTGGAGCGCGAGGTCGAGGGCCTGGAGGCCGAGCGCGTGGCCGCGGCGGCCGCGGTCGCCGTGCTCGAGGCGCAGACGGCTGAACGGCAGGCCGCGCAGGCGGAGGCCGAGGCCGCGTGCGAGCTGGCCCGGCAGGCCGTCCGCGCCGCCGAGCGCAGTGCCGAGGATGCCCGCCGCGAGGCCGCGCGCGTCGGCGCCGGGCTCGCCGGTGCCAACCAGTTCCTGCGCAGCCATGCATCCGCGCCGTCGGGCGAGCGCGCGCTCGCCGACGATCTCGAGGTCGAGCCGGGCTTCGAGCGTGCCGTCGCCGCCGCACTCGGCGGCCGGCTTCGCGCCGCGATCGTGACCGACCTGGGCTCCGGCGAGGCGCTTCTGGCGCGGCTGGGAGCCGACGGCGGCAGCGCGCTGGTCGCCGGAGGCGACGCGCGGCCGGCTTCCACGGCGCCGCCGGCTCCCGGTGCGCGGCCGCTGGCCGAGCTGGTGCGCGGCAGCGACGATGCGGCCGGACTGGCGCGCCGCCTGCTCGCCGACGCATGGCTCGTGGAGTCCTTCGACGCGGTCGGTGACGGCTTCGCCGGGATCGCGGTCACCGCGACCGGCAGGGCCTGGCTCGGCGCGAGCCGCGAGCTGCGCCAGCTGCCCGAGGGCGGATCCGAGCGCGTGCTCGCCGAGCGTAACCGCCGCGACGCCCTGATCGCCGAGTCCGAGCACGCCGTGCAGGTCGAGCGCGCCGCGATCGCCGGCGTCGAGGCGGCATCGCAGGCGATCGCGGCCGCCGACGGCTCACGCGAGCAGGCCGACCGCGCCGCGCGCGGCCTCGCCCGCTCGCTCGGCGAAGCCGTCGAGGCCGAGCGCCGGCTGACGTGGCTCATCGCCGAGCGCCGCACGGCGCCGGATCAGGGCGCCTCCGCCGTGCGGCGAGCGCAGCTCGAGGGCGAGCTGGCCGCCGAGCGCCGCGTCGCCGAGCGGGCCGCCCACGAGCGTCAGGAGCGGGCCGCCGCGATCGCGCGCCTGCGGGGCTCGGTCGAGCGCGACGTCCTGATCGTCCCGGCCGCCGAGCGCCTGTCCGCCGCGTTGGAGGGCGCTCACGAAGCCGTGTCGGCGCGTGTGGCCGTGCTCGAGGGTGAGCTTCTGGAGGACCGCCGCGCCGGCGAGGGCGTGGCCGTCGAGCTCCGCGACTGCGCCGCCGCCGAGGCCGAGGTCCAGCAGCGGCTGAACGCTCGCGGCGAGTCCGTCACGACCGCCGAGGTCCGCGCGCAGCAGGCCCGCGACGCCGAGCGCGAGATCACGTCCGAGCTCGAGGAGCTGGCCGCGAAGCTCGGGCTGCCGGCGGAGGTCGCCCCGACCCCGCTGCCGTCCGAGGAGGCCGAGTCGCTGCGTGCGCGGATCGAGCGGCTGGCCCGCCGCCGCGAGCAGCTCGGGCCGGTGAACCCGCTGGCCGAGCAGGAGTACGAGGAGGCGCTCGCGCACGTCGAGGAGATGGAGCGCCAGCGGACCGACCTCGAGACCGCGATGCGCGAGCTGCGGACGTTGATCCGCGACACCGACCGGCAGATCACCGAGACCTTCGAGGAGACCTTCGCCGCCGCGGCGAAGAACTTCGAGGAGCTGGCCGAGCACTGCTTCCCCGGCGGCCGCGGCCGGCTGCGGCTGGTCCGCGAGGACACCGGTCCCAAGCCGGTGCTCGGCGGGGGTGCGGGCGGCGACGACGGCTCAGCGCTCGCGGGCGACGAGTCGGCGGCGGACGCGGAACTCGAGCGCGAGCTCGGCGAGCCCGAGGACGACCTCGGCGTGGAGATCGAGATCACCCCGGCCGGCAAGTCGATGAAGCGCCTGTCGCTGCTGTCCGGTGGCGAGAAGTCGATGACCGCCATCGCCTTCCTGTTCTCGGTCTTCCTCGCCAAGCCGTGCCCGTTCTACGTGCTCGACGAGGTGGAGGCCGCACTCGACGACCTCAACATCACGCGCTTCCTCGAACTCGTCCGCGCCTACCGCGACCGCGCGCAGTTCATCGTCGTCACCCACCAGAAGCGCACGATGGAGGCCGCCGACTGCCTCTACGGCGTGTCGATGGGCGGGGACGGGGACTCCAAGGTGGTCTCGCGGCGCCTGCCGCAGGAGGTCGTCGCGGAGCCCGAAGCCGTCGCCGTGGCGTAAGCAGCGGGCACCAGCCCTGGTCGTGGACGCGTCGGGCGTCGTCTGCGGGGGCGAAATTCGCTGCGCGAATTCCGGATGTCCCGCCGACATCGCCCGCGCGCCCGCGCCGGTCGCCCGCGGCGTCGAGTTGGGAACGCAGTTGTGGGGCCTCCCGCCCGCACAAGTGCGGGCGGTCGTGAGGTGGGCGGCTCAGAGCTGCTTCTCGCCCCAGAAGGAGGCGGCGGGGTTCTGGTTGTAGTCGGGGATCTCCGTGTAGCCGGCCGAGATGTAGAGGACCTTGGCGTGGGGTTGCTCGGGCCCGGTGTCCAGGCGGGCGCGGGTGTAGCCCAGGTCGCGGGCGGCAGCTTCGAGCGCCGCGAGGAGCCGGCGCGCCATGCCGCGTGAGCGGCCCGCGGGGGCGACGAACATGCGCTTGATCTCGGCGAGGTCGTCGCCGAGGCCCTTCACGGCGCCGACGCAGACCGGCTCGCCGCCCAGATACCCGACCAGGCACACGCCGCGGGGCGGAGCGAAGTCGGCAGGCGTCGCGCTGGGCATGCCCGGGCGGTCGATGCGCCCGTAGAACGCCTCGAGCTCGTCCACCATCGCGGCGATCAGGTCGCGCGCCGGCGGCTCGCCCGCGGGTATGGAACGGAACTCGACGATGGCGCTCACCCGGCTATCGTCGCGCACCCAAGATGATCGCTGCCACCACACCGCGGCGCGTGGACACGATCTCGCCGCGCCGGATCGCCCCCGGCCGCGCGCGGACGTGCCCCCGGGCACGCCCCGCACCCGGCCCGCGTCGAGCGGCGGCGACGATCTCGCAGCCACGCATCCACGCCGCCGCGGCACCGGTCATCTGATGCCCCGCGACTGGTCCGACGTCTTCATCACCGACGCACCCGCCCGCGAGGCGGCGTCCACCGAGGCGGGAGAGCCGGTCGAGGAGCGCCGCCGCGGCGTCTTCCGGCGGCTGCGCGAGAACCTCTCCAAGACGCGCCAGGCGCTGGCGGCCGAGGTTCAGGCGACGCTGTTCGACACGCTCGACGAGACCACCTGGGAGCGCCTGGAGGAGGCGCTGATCATGGCCGACGTCGGCGCGCACACCACGGCCGAGGTCGTCGAACAGCTCGAGCAGGAGGCCACGAGCGGCGCCGTCGCCGGGGGCGACGCGCTGCAGGCGCGGCTGATCGAGCTGCTGGCCGATGCCGCGCGGCCGGGGGAGGGGCGCATCGACCTGCGCCACAAGCCCACCGTGATCATGGTCGCCGGGGTCAACGGCACGGGCAAGACCACCTCGATCGGCAAGCTCGCCTGGCACCTGGGCCGCGAGCAGGGACTGACGGTCGTGCTCGGCGCCGCCGACACCTTCCGCGCCGCCGCCGTCGAGCAGCTCACCACGTGGGCCGAGCGCGCCGGCTGCGAGGTCGTCACCGGCGCGCCGGAGTCCGACCCAGGCGCCGTCGCGTTCGAGGCGGTCCGCCGCGGCCGCGAGGTCGGCGCCGACGTCGTCATCGTCGACACCGCCGGACGCCTGCACACCCAGGACGACCTGATGGCTGAGCTGACCAAGGTGCGCCGCGTCATCGGCAAGCAGCTCGAGGACGCCCCGCACGAGACGCTGCTGACCGTCGATGCGACGACGGGCCAGAACGGGCTGCGCCAGGCCAAGCTGTTCTCGCAGGCCGTCCCCATCACCGGGATCGTGCTGACGAAGCTCGACGGCACCGCCAAGGGCGGCATCGCACTCGCGATCGCCCGCGACCTGGGCATCCCCGTGAAGCTCATCGGCGCCGGCGAGCAGCTCGAGGATCTGCGGCCGTTCGACGCCGAGGACTTCGCCGCGGCGCTGCTCGCCCCCTGACGGCGAAGCCGGCTGACGCGGGGAGTAGGCTCGCCCCCACATGGACGCCTGGGTCATCTGGCTCATCGTCGCGGTCCTCCTCGCCGCCGGTGAGATCGCCACGACGAGCTTCTATCTCGGACCGTTTGCGATCGGCGCGGCCGCGGGCGGCTTCATCGCGCTGATCGGCGGCGAGCAGTTCTGGGCCGTCAGCGTCGCGATGATCCTGACCGCGATCGCGTTCCTGTTCATCAGGCCCGTGGCGCAGCGGCACCTGACCCAGCCGGCCCGCACGCGCACCGGGACGGACCGGCTGATCGGGCACGACGCGATCGTGACCCGCACGATCACGCCGGGCGCGACCCCCGGCACGATCAAGCTCGACGGCGAGGAGTGGAGCGCGCGGGCCTACGAGGATCAGCGGACGTTCCAGCCCGGGACGACGGTGCAGGTCGTCGAAATACGAGGAGCCACCGCCATGGTGGCCGACTGAGGGGAAGCATCATGGGAGCAGCCATCGCCGCCGTCGTCGCCGTCGCGTTCGCGGTCTTCGTCGCCGCCAAGACGGTACGCATCATTCCCCAGGCCCGCGCGGGCGTCGTCGAGCGCCTGGGCCGCTACAGCCGCACGCTGACGCCGGGCCTGACGATCGTCGTCCCCTTCATCGACAAGGTGCGCCCGCTGATCGACCTGCGCGAGCAGGTGGTCACGTTCCCGCCGCAGCCGGTGATCACGCAGGACAACGTCTCCGTGCAGATCGACACCGTCCTGTACTTCACGATCACCGACCCGCGGGCGGCGTCGTACGAGATCAACAACCCGCTGCAGGCGATCGAGCAGCTGACGGTCACGACGCTGCGCAACATCGTCGGCGCGCTGACCCTGGAGGAGGCGCTGACGAGCCGCGAGCGCGTCAACACCGAGTTGCGCGTCGTGCTGGACGAGCGCACGGGCAAGTGGGGGATCCGCGTCAACGGCGTCGAGCTGAAGTCGATCGACCCGCCGATGGGCATCCAGGAGGCGATGGAGAAGCAGATGCGCGCCGAGCGCGACCGCCGTGCCACGATCCTGATCGCCGAGGGCGTCAAGCAGTCGGCGATCCTCACCGCCGAGGGCGACCAGCGGTCGAACGTCCTGCGCGCCGAGGGTGAGAAGCAGGCCGCCGTGCTGCGCGCCGACGGCGAGGCGAAGGCGATCGAGACCGTGTTCGCCGCGATCCACCAGGGCAACCCCGACCAGCCGCTGCTGAGCTACCAGTACCTGCAGATGCTGCCCCGCCTGGCACAGGGCGACGCGAACAAGGTCTGGGTCATCCCGACCGAGCTGACGAACGCGATCGGGACGCTCGGCGGCGCGGTGACGAACATCGCGGCCGCGGCCCCGCCGCCGCCACCACCGCCGCCGGCCTGACGCTGTCACACTGGCGGGCGTGTTCGACACGCTCGGCGAGAAGCTCCAGGCGACCCTCTCGGACCTGCGTGCCCACGGCACCCTGACCGCGGAGGACATCGATCGCGCGATGCGCGAGATCCGCCTCGCGCTGCTCGAGGCCGACGTCAACTTCAAGGTCGTCAAGACGTTCACGGCCACCGTCAAGGAGCGCTGCCTGGGCTCCGACGTCGTCGGCGGCCTCAACCCGGGCCAGCAGGTCGTCAAGATCGTCAGCGAGGAGCTGACGAGTCTCATGGGCGGGGCGGGCGCGGGCGTCGTCTTCTCGCCGCGACCGCCGACGGTGATCCTGCTCGCGGGGCTGCAGGGGTCGGGCAAGACGACGGCCGCGGCCAAGCTGGCGCGTTTCCTCAAGGAGGAGCACGGCTCGTCGGTCGCGCTGGCGGCTTGCGACGTCTACCGCCCCGCGGCGGTCGAGCAGCTGATCACGATGGGCGAGCGCGCGGGGGGCGAGGTCTACTCCCAGGGCACCGACGCCGATCCGGTCGACATCGCGGCCTGGGCGCTCGACCAGGCCAAGGCGGCGGGCAAGGACGTCCTGATCGTCGACACGGCGGGCCGCCTGCACGTCGATGCCGACCTGATGGACGAGCTGGTGAAGATCCGCAAGGTCACGAAGCCGACGCAGGTCCTGCTCGTCGTCGACGCGATGACCGGTCAGGACGCGGTCAACGTCGCCGAGCAGTTCGCGCAGGCGGTCCAGTTCGACGGCGTCGTGATGACCAAGCTCGACGGCGACGCCCGCGGCGGGGCCGCGCTGTCGGTCAAGGCGGTCACCGGCAAGCCGATCCTGTTCGCCAGCACCGGCGAGAAGATCGACCAGTTCGAGCGCTTCCACCCGGACCGCATGGCGCAGCGGATCCTGGGGATGGGCGATGTCCTCAGCCTCATCGAGAAGACGCAGAAGGAGTTCAACGAGGACGAGGCCCGCGAGCTGGAGCGCAAGCTGCGGCGCAACGAGTTCACGCTCGACGACTTCCTCAACCAGCTCAAGCAGGTCCGCCGGCTCGGGCCGCTGCAGTCGCTGCTCGGGATGATGCCCGGGTTCGCCGGCCAGCAGATGAAGGGGCTGAAGGTCGACGAGAAGGACCTCGACCGCGTCGAGGCGATCATCCTGTCGATGACGGCGCACGAGCGCTCGCGGCCGGAGCTCATCAAGGGCTCGCGGCGGCTGCGGATCGCGCGCGGGTCGGGCACGAGCGTCCAGCAGGTCAATCAGCTCGTCAAGCAGTTCGACCAGATGCGCAAGCTGATGAAGCAGGTCGGGCAGGGCAAGTTGCCCGACCTCGGCGCGCTCATGCGCCAGGCCCGCTGAACCAGGATCCCGCTATCCTCCAGCGTCGTTCGTACCTGGAATCTTCGAGAGGGACCCGTGGCCGTACGTATCAGGCTCACCCGCGTGGGCAGCAAGAAGAACCCGATCTGGCGCGTCGTCGCCACCGATCAGCGCTCCCCGCGCGACGGGCGGTTCATCGAGGTCATCGGGCACTACAACGCCCAGACCAACCCGTCGACGATCTCGCTCGACGAGGACAAGGTCCGCAGCTGGATCGCCAAGGGCGCCCAGCCGAGCGACCAGGTGCGCAAGCTCATGAAGATCCAGGGGATCTCGGTCTGAGCGACCTGGACGTCCGGGGCCTGCTCGAGTACCTCGCGCAGGGGCTGGTTGACGAACCCGACGCGGTCGAGGTCGAGGAGTTCGAGGACGAGCAGGACGGCGCGACCGTTCTGGAGCTGTCCGTCGGCGACGACGACTACGGCAAGATCATCGGCCGCGGTGGGCGTACGGCGAAGGCGCTGCGCACGGTCGTGAAGGCCGCCGGGGCGAGCGACGACCGCCGCGTGCTCGTCGACATCGTCGACTAGTGGCGTCCGCTCCCGAGTGGCTGCCCGCCGGCCGCGTCGGCCGCGCCCACGGCCTTGACGGGAGCTTCTACGTCACGCGGCCGCGCCCGGGCCTGCTGCGCCTGGGCCTGACGATCCGCGTCGGCGACCGCGAGGCCGAGGTCGTCCGCTGCGACGGGACCGGCGAACGGCCGATCCTGCGGCTCGCCGGGATCGGCGACCGCGAGGCCGTTGACGCGCTCCGGGGCACCGACCTGTGGGCGCCGCGGACGGAGGTGCCCACGCTCGAGGCCGATGAGTACTGGGCCGAGGACCTGGAGGGCTGCGAGGTCGTCGACGGCGACCGTCCCGTCGGGCGGGTGCGCACGCTGCTCGGGCTGCCGTCCTGCGAGGCGCTGGAGGTCGAGCGCC
Organism: Solirubrobacteraceae bacterium; assembly: GCA_046594555.1. Lineage (GTDB taxonomy): Bacteria > Actinomycetota > Thermoleophilia > Solirubrobacterales > Solirubrobacteraceae > F1-60-MAGs163. Next base: position 711 of record JBKJRO010000075.1, on the reverse strand, counting down.
CGGACGCCCCGGACCTGCTCGTCCCGCTCGTCCGCGACGCGGTCCGCTCGGTCGACATCGAGGCGCACCGGATCGACATCGACCTCGCGTTCCTCGGCGAGGCGACCTGAGAGAGTCCGGCTCGCATGCAGATCGACGTCCTCACGCTCTTCCCCGAATGGTTCGACTGGTTCAGCGGCCAGCGCCACGTCGGCAACGCCGTCGGCAGGGGCCTCGACCTCCGCGCCCTGAATCCGCGCGACCACACGCCGCTGACGGGCGGCCAGGTCGATGACACGCCGTTCGGCGGCGGCGCCGGCATGGTGCTCCGCGTCGACGTGATGGACCAGGCGCTGCGCGGCATCTACGGCGTCGATCCGGTCGACCTGCGTCGCGAGCGCCGCGTCATCGCGCTCACGCCCGGGGGCCGGATGCTCGACGAGGGCCTCGTCAATGAGCTGGCCGCCGAGCCGGCCATCACGCTGCTGTGCGGGCGCTACGAGGGCTTCGACGAGCGCATCGTCCAGCACTTCTGCAGCGATGCCGTGTCGATCGGGCGCTACGTGCTGGCGGGCGGCGAGCTCGCGGCGATGGTGCTCTGCGACGCCGTGCTGCGCAAGCTCCCGGGGTCGCTGGGTCATGCCGACTCGGCCGAGGAGGAGTCCTTCAGCGCCGCGCTCGGCGGCAACCCGGAGTACCCGCACTACACCCGGCCTGCGGCGTATCGCGGTT
>JBKJRO010000150.1:0-16552 GCA_046594555.1 Solirubrobacteraceae bacterium | reverse complement strand
GCACCCGATGCACCTGCACGGGCACAGCTTCCGGCCCGTACTCGATGGCGGAGCGGGCCCGCTCAAGGACACGATCCTCGTCGCCCCCCACCAGGAGGTCGCGTTCGACTTCCTCGCGGACAACCCCGGAAGGTGGATGCTCCATTGCCACAACGCCTACCACGCCGAGGCCGGGATGATGCGCACCATCGTCGTCGCCTGAGCGGCGCCCACGGCATTGGCACACTCACCGGGACCGCACATGGCTGACATCACTCCCGTTCAGGGCGAGCTGCAGACCCAGATCATGGCCGTCCTGTGGCGGGCCGGTGAGGGCACCGTCGAGCAGGTCCGCAGCGCGCTCCCCCCGCGGTACCGCGGGGCCTCCACCACGGTGCAGACCGTGCTGAACCGGCTCGCCGATCGTGGGATGCTGACGCGCAGGAAGGCCGGCAAGGGATTCGTCTATCGGCCGGCGATCAGCGAGTCCGACTACGTCGCGAGATCGATCGAGCGGACGCTCGCCGGCGCGTCAGCACAGGCCCGCCAGGCCGCGCTCGCGCAACTCCTCGGCGGGATCGACGGCGGCGAACTCTCCGATCGTCAGCGTCTCGCGCAGGAGATCGACGCAGAGCGCAACGGGGGACGACGCGGTTGATCCCCGCTGCGGTCGTCGCCGCGATCACGCTGCCGCACCCTGCGCGATCGGACCGGTCGTCGATGCCCGGCTGAGGGTCCACGGCGTCGCCGGGCTGCGCGTCGTCGATGCGTCGGTGATGCCGACGATCGTCCGCGGCAACACGAACGCCGCGACGATCATGATCGCCGAGAAGGCCGCCGACCTGATCCGCGAGGACGCCTCGGCGTAGGACCGCGGTCAGCCCCGCAGTGCCGCCGCCACCGGCGCGAGCGCTGCTGGATCGGCGCCTCGGCGACGAGGCAGACGTGGTCGGCCACGACGTGCTGGGGCGCCGCGGGAGTGACCGCCGGCGGTAGCGAGCCGGCTGCGGGCCGCTTGCACCCCCAGGTAGGGTGCGCCCGAACGCCTTCGGGGGATGGAGTTGCCAGTGCCGGATGCAGGAGTCGTACGCCGCCGTGCAACGCCTCGCCGCTGGCTCGCGGCGGTGGTCCTCGCCGGCCTGCTCACCGTGGCCATCGTGGCGATCGCCCTCGGCGCGTCGGGTGGCGGCGACAGCGGGTACGGCTCGAAAGGCATCGCCGTCATCCCCGTCGGCAACGCGGGGCGGTCCAGCGCCGCGGCTGCGATCGCGCAGGGCGACAAGCTCGTCGTGGCCGGGCAGGCCGCGGAGAGCACGGGCGCCGGCACGCGGAACCGCATCGCGCTGACGCGGCTGAGCGCCGACGGCGCGCGCGACACGGCGTTCGGGACGAACGGCGAGACGCTGACCCGCGCGGGGACCGGCGACTCCGAGGCGCTGGCCGTCGCGCCGGCGCCGGGCGGCAAGCTCGTCGTCGTCGGCTCGGCCGTGACCGGCGGCGCGACCCAGATCGCGATCGCGCGCTTCGATGCAAACGGGCAGCCCGACGCCGGGTTCGGATCCGGCGGTGTCGTGCTCACGTCCATGGGCGGCGGGAACAACGCCGTCGGCCAGGGGGTCGTCGTGCAGGACGACGAGCGCATCGTCGTCACCGGGACCGCGCTCGACCAGGGCGTCAACAAGGCGTTCGTGATCCGCCTCGGCGCGGCCGGGGCGGTCGAGGGCTGGGGCGGCCTGACCGCGGCGGGCGACGGGACCGACACGCGCGCCGCGGCGATCGCGCGCCTCGGCGACGGCTCCTACGCCGTCGCGGGCCGCGCGGCGGACGGGGCGACGAAGCTCTTCCTCGCCCGCTATGCGGAGGGGACCGGGCAGCTCACCGGCGGGTGGGGCAGTGCCGGCTCCGGCCTGACGCTGCGGGCGCTCGGCGACGGCGGCACGGCGATCGGCAACGCGCTCGCCGTCGGCGGGGACCGCATCGTCGTCGCCGGCAGCGCCAGCGACGCCAGCCGCACCAAGACGGCCGTCGCGCGATTCCTGGCGTCCAGCGGGCAGCCCGACACCGCGTTCGGTACTGCCGGGGCGACGCTCAGCGGGATCGGGTCGAGCGGCACATCGGAGGCGAACGGCGTCGCGATCGCCGCCGACGGCAAGGTGCTGGTCGGCGGCAACGCCGCCGACGACGTGGGCGGCGTGCCGTTGAGCCAGTTCGCGGCGGCCCGGTACGGCGGCGACGGTCAGCTGGACGCGACCTTTGCGCCGGCGGCGGCGCTGCCGGGATCGAATCTGGTCGCGGCGGCGGGGCAGCCCGCCTACGGCGGCGCACTCGCCGTCCAGCCCGACGGCCGGCTGGTCGTCGCGGGCCGGGTCGGCGACGGCGACGGCGAGACGGTCGCGGCCACGCGGTTCTGCACGACCGACGCGCAGACCTGCACCGGCACCGGCGCGGGCGGCGGCCCCGGCGGCGGGGGCACGGGCGCCGACCGGCCGCAGTTCGAGTGCGGCAAGTTCGTGACGCTGGGCCTGCTTCAGGCAGAGGGCTGCCTGAGCGAGTCGAACGGCCGCTACGAGGCGAACGGTCGGCTGATGGTGAACGGGCTGATCCTGCAGCCGGAGGCCCGCTCGACGATCGTCCTCGACACGAAGGCGCGGCGCCTCTACATCGACGGCCCCGGCAGCGCCGCCGGCCAGGTGGCGGCCCGGCTCGGGTCGATCACGATCTTCGAGAACCTGCCGCTCGACGTCCGCCTTCCGTCGCTCAGCACCGAACGCGTCAGCCTGCCGGACCTCGAGCTGTCCAAGCGCGGCAGTGTCTTCGGGTTCCCGCTGACAGGCCGGGCCGACGCCGCGTTCGTCAAGGCGGGGATCCAGATCGGCGTGCAGGTCGGCCTGCCGAAGATCTTCGGGGGCGTCACCGGCGCCGTCTCGCTGCGCGCCGACATGAAGGACGGGTTCCGCCCGGATGGCCTGCGCATCACCGCGGCGCAGGCCCTGCTCGGGCCGTTGACGGTGAAGGACGTCCTGATCAGCTACGACGACTCCGACCGGCTCTGGCAGGGTCAGGCGACCATCTTCCTGCAGCCGTTCCCCTACGGGGCCGAGGGCGCCGTCGCGATCAAGGACGGGGCGCTCAAGACGGTCGTCGCCGGCATCGACGGCCTCAACGCCGCTGTCGGGCCCGGCGTCTTCCTGCAGCGGATCGCGTTCGGCATCGGTGTCGACCCGTTCACGATCATCGGCGGCGTGGGGTTCACCGCGGGACCGGTGGTCGCCGGCGTCGCGGCCGTGCGCATCGACGGGAACTTCCGGCTGAGCTTCCCCGGATCGCCGGCGGCCCGTATCGAGATGTCGACCAGCGCCTTCTGCCAGCTCTCCTCCTGTGCCCCCGGCGCTGCGCAGTCCGGTGGCGACGGGCTGAAGGTCGTCTCCATCCCGCTGGCCGGCTTCAGCTTCTCGGCCGACACCGATGGGCAGATCGCGTTCGGCGGGCACATCGGCTACGACGTCGGCATCGCGTCACTCGAAGCCTCGGTCGATGGCTGGATCGACGGCACTCGCGCGTTCAACGTCGAGGGGTCGGGCAGGGTCTGCGTGTTCGCCATCGCCTGTGCGGGAGCCGAGGCGGTCTTCTCCAGCGAGGGACTCGGCGTCTGCGGGTACATCACGGTCTTCGGCGCGCGGCTCGCGGTCGGGTTCGGGATCCGCTGGCCCGACGACGTCCGCGTGATGGCCGCGGTCTGCGACATCGGGCCGTTCCGCGCGACGAAGTCGAGCCTGCTGACGAGCGGTGGCGGGGCCCTGGCGGCCCAGGCGGGCGGTGCCCCCGTGGTCCGCTTCACGGCCGGGAAGCCGTACGGGATCGTCCGCCTGACCGGCGCGACGAGCGCGCCGAACGTCACGGTGTCCGGTGCCGGCGGCGACAGCATCGTCAGCCCGCCGGATCCGTCGCCCGGTGTCAAGAGCGGGCGCTTCATGCTGTTCAAGGACTACGCCGCGCGGCAGACGACGATCGTCGTCGTCAAGCCCGGGACCGGCGCCTGGACGATCACGCCGCAGCCCGACTCCTCCGCGATCGCGAGCCTGCAGCAGGCCGACCCGCTCCCCGCGCCGTCGGTCCGCGCCAAGGTCAGCGGCAGCGGCTACCGGCGCCGGCTGACGTACACGGTGCGCCGCATCCCCGGGCAGACGGTCCGCTTCGCCGAGGTCGGCGGCGGCGTCCGGCACGTCCTGGGCAGGACGACGCAGACCCGCGGCGCGATCGCCTTCACGCCGCGCGACGGGCGCAAGGGCCGGCGCACGATCATGGCCCAGGTCCTCCAGAGCGGCCTGCCGCGACGCAACATCACCGTCGCGTCGTACATCGCGCCCGCGCGGCGGGTCCCGGCGCGCGTGAGCCGGATCAGCGTCCGGCGATCCGGGAGCCGGCTCCTCGTCGCCTGGCCAGCCGCCCGCAACGCGCACGACTACCGCGTGCGCGTCAACGTCGGCGACGGCCGGCACCTGCTGTTCAGCGCGACTGCGCGTCGCCGGCAGGCGACAGTCCCGGCGTTCAAGGCGACCGACCGGGCAACCGTGACGGTCACCCCGCTGACTGCGACGCTGCGCCGTGGCCCGTCACGCACACTGCAGGTCAAGCCCAGGAGACGCCGCTGATGACCCGCCGACTCCCGCTCCTCGTCGTGCTCACCGCGGCGCTGCTGCAGGCGGCGCCCGCCGCCTCGGCGGCCGACCCGAACCCCGTCGAGGGCCAGCGGCTGACGCGGTTGATCGTGACCTTCGACGCGCCCGTGCCGGCGGCCGTCACGATCGCCTGGGGCGACGGGCAGACCTCCCCGTCGAACCCGATCACGGTGCCGTCCGGCAAGGGCGAGGTGACGGGCTCGCACATCTACGCCCAGCATGGCTCGTACTCGGTGAAGGTCACCGACAACGCCAACGTCAACAACTACGTCACGACGTCGTTGACCGTCGACGACGCCCCGATCTCGGCGACCGGCGCGACCTTCCCTGTCGCGAGCGCCGCCGGCGGCGTGGTCGTCGCCCGCGTCACCGACCAGAACCCGCTCGGCGTGGCGAGCGGGTTGAAGGCGCGGATCGACTGGGGGGACGGCGTCACCACCGACGGCACGCTCACCGCGGTCGCGGGCCAGGCCGGCGTCTTCGACGTCAGCGGCACGCACGCCTATCCGAACGGTTCGACGTACCTCGCCGGCGTGACGATCACCAGCAACGACGGCGGTCAGGCGAACGCGCAGGCGCAGTCCACCGCCGACGGCGCGCCCGAGCCGTCGCCGCCGTCGGCGGGGCGGATCCTCGACCTCGGCCGCGGCGACGATCCCTCGCTCGCGGTTGACGGCGACGGCACGGCGCACATCGCGTTCTCGACCACGGCGCCCGGGCGGACCGGCGACAACGTCGTCTACTGCGCGCTCCCGCGTGGCGCGAAGGCCTGCAAGGTGCGCCGGACGTTCCTCGTCGACGCGCTCCAGCCTCCCGTCATCCTGCGCGACCGCACCGGCATCCTCTACATCGTCGTGTCCTACAACGGCACGGCACAGATCGGCGGCGGGACGCTGCTGATGACGTCCCCGGACGGCGGCGCCACCTGGACCTACGGCTTCTACCCGGTCAACACCGGCGTCTTCCAGGGCAAGATCATCGACGCGACGCTGTCGCAGAACGGGCGCACGCTCTACGCGCTGTTCGGCGACTTCGTGCCCGGGGACAAGAGTCAGGTCCTGGCCACGATCTCGCTCGATCGGCAGGGTCTCGGCAGCGAGAAGGATCCGGGCAGAACGGGACCGAAGAACGCCGATCCCGTCGTGGATGCCAAGCTCATGCCGTACAGCGTGCGGTCGATCGGCGTGCTGCCGGATGGCCGTGTCGCGATCGCCGGAGCGGACACCGATGCCGACGCCGCCAAGCGCGCACCGCGCGCGGCGATCCGCGTGATCGCCGACGCCGACGGCAACGCCGTGACCACGCCGTGGACCCCGATCCGCGCCGGCATCGTGTTCAAGCTCGCAGGCTCGCCGCGCGGTGCCGCGCTGATGACCTCGCAGAACTGCTCCAAGGGCGTCGAGGTGTCCCCGCTGCGCGGGTTGCGCCTGGGTGCGCCGCGGCCGCTCGGGTCGGAGGGCTTCGTCGGCTGCGGTCCGAACGACCAGCAGGACCTGTTCGTCGACTCCGCCGGTGGCCGCCACGCGACGTGGTTGTCCGACCACGACGGCTGCCAGGGTTCGGGTCCGCACGAGAACGACCGCACCTGCATCATCTACCGCCGCGCGCGGCCGGGAGCGGACTTCGGTCCCAAGACCACGATCGCCACACCGCGGATCGCCTCGGCGCTTCAGGTCGCCACGGCACCTGACGGCGATGGCTGGCTCGCGTGGCGCGAGTTGCCCGGTGGCGACGCGGGTGCGCGGGTGAAGATCACGCCGACGCTCACCTCGTCCGAGCAGGACCTCGGCAAGCATCGCATCGCCCTGTCGTTCACGCCCGGATCGGAGTGCGCGAAGCGCGATCCGGTGACGGTCGGGGTCCGCGTCTCCGGCCCTCAGACGGGGCGCCCCGCCGTCACGCGCGTCACGTGGACGACGAGCCGCGCCATGCTGCCGCGGCGCCGCGTCGACTCGCGCGCCCCGTTTTCGGCGCGGATGACCGTCGACCGCCGCGCGTTCGACGGCCTCAGCTCGACCGGGAGCATCGTGTTCACGATGACGGTGCGCGCCGCGGTCCGCTACCGCGTCGCCGGGCGGACGCGCACGGCGAACCTCAGCCAGGTGCTGTCGTTCTACTGCGGCATCCCGTTCTCGCGCGTGCGCTGAGCGCTGGCCCTGCATGAGACGCGCGACACGACGGCGCTGACGATCCGCGGCGTCACCAAGCGCGCCGGCGTCTCGCCGATGGCCTTCTACGCGCACTTCGCCGATCGCGACGAGCTGCTCGCGACGGTGATGCAGCGCCACGTCGGATCGTTTGTCGAGGCGATGCGCGCCGGCATCGCCGACGCGCCGCCGGACCCGCGGGCGCGGGTGCACGCGGCGTGCCTGACCAACATGCGGTTCGGGCTCGCCCACCCCGGCGAGTACGTCCTCATCGTCGAGACCGCGGCCCAGTTGCCACCCGGGCCGCCGGCCGCCGCGGCGGTCGACGCCGTCGCGTTCATCGTCGGTCTGGTGCGGGCGGCGCGACCGGACGAGCCCGATCCACGGCGCGTCGGGATCGAGGTCTGGTCCGCGCTCCACGGGACGGTCCTGCTGCGGCGCAACCGGCCGTCGTTCGACTGGCCGGAGCTCGAGCCGACCGTCATCGACATGGTCGACCGGCTCGTCCCGCCGGCCTGAGCACGCGGGTCAGTCCGGCGCCGACGCCGTGACGGCTCCCCGCGCCTGCCGGTAGGTCGCAGCCAGCGGGATCCCGTACAGCACCGCGAACACCGCGTTGAGGACCGCGTTCTGCCAGAAGCCCGACGCGAGCGAGTAGAGCGTGTCCGGCACGAACCAGGCGGTCAGCGACACGGCGAGGATCGTCCAGCCCTCGCGCAGCTCCTGACGGAAGGGCCCGCGCAGCACGAGCAGCATCGCCGTGCCCCAGCCGAACATCACCGACCCCATCACCGCGTGGACGAGCTCGATGTACGCGGCGGGCTTCGCGCCGAACCCGCCGATGCGGTCCGCGTCGGAATAGACCATCAGGCTGAAGCCCTGCCGCGTCAGTCCGGGCGCGACGACCATGAACAATCCGAAGGCCATCATCCCGACGGTCACGGCGACGAGCCAGCGGTACCAGAACGTGATCCTCGTCGGGTCGCTCTCCACGCCGCGCAACGTAGCGGAGCCGGCGACCCTGCTCCACCCTGGCTCGAGCGGACCGATTCACTGGTCGCAGAGCTGCAACCCGGCCCGGCCGGGCACCCGTGTGGCGATGCGGCTGACGAGGACGACGGCGCTCCCCGGGACCGCGGTCGCGCGATACGTCGAGGTGCACGCGAACTCGTCCACGCGGAATGTCGCGCGCCCGTCGGTCGCGGCCGCCACCACGATGAGCGATCCGCGCAGGGGGATGCGCCGCAGCGTCCCGGCGCGCGTGTCCGCGATGCGCAGGACCTGCCGCGGCGCGTCGGCGCAGCCGCGCTCGTAGAGGCATCCGTGGGCCACGACCTCGAACCCCGCGGCGGCGATGGTCCCGCCGACGGCCGCCGCGAGGAGCGTCGACCTCGCGCGGGGATTCGGGCTGTTCCCGTAGGTGGCGCCGAGCCGGACGGCCTTCCGCGATCCCCGGCGGCAGGCGAGCAGGTCGGCCCGGTCACGGGACACCGCGCGCCGCACGATCAGCGCCTGCCTCCCGCCGACGACGAGCGTGCCGCCCGGGACGCAGCGCTGCGCAAGGGGGCCGCTCAGGGCGGCGGGTCCGGTCGACGCCACCGCCCCGGCGGCGATGGCCAGGCAACAGGCCGCCCGGGCCGTCGAGGTTGCGGGCAGGGGTCGTCGCATGCGCCCGGACATGATCCCGCCTCGAGCGTCGCACGAGTTGGGGCCGCCCGCCCGGGGAGCACTCGACGTCGAGCTGCCGTGGTCCCTCGGCTATGTTCGCGTCCGCGTTTTCGATCGAGGAGCTGGATGTCCGGTTCAACGCCCAGGAAGCCACGACTTCCGCCCCGCTGGTTCATGCGCCTCTTCTGGATCACGCACCGGTCGCTCTTCCGGCTGAGCGGTGGCCGATTGGGGTTGTGGCGGCCGAAGCCCGGCAGGTGGGGCGCCATGCGGCTCACCACCATCGGGCGGCGGACGGGCCGCGAGCGCCCGGTGATCGTCGGCTACTTCGACGACGGCCCGGACCTGGTCACGATGGCCATGAACGGCTGGGGTGACGGCGAGCCGGGGCGGTGGCTGAACCTTCAGGCCCATCCGGACGCGCAGGCCGACCTGCCTGACGGGCCGCGCCCGGTCAGAGCCCGCGCCGCCCGGGGCGAGGAGCGCGAACGCCTGTGGGAGCGGTGGCGTCAGATCGACGCGGGCCTCGACGGCTACGCTGCCCGACGCTCCATGGAGACCGCGGTGGTGATCCTGGAGCCACGGCCCGCGCCGTAGGCTGCGCGGAGGGCCCGAGCTCACGGCGCCGGACACCTCGGCCACATGCCGCGCCCGGCGTCACGAGGTGATCGCGTCGGGGTAGATCGCGCCGGTCCAGATGCGGGCCGCGGAAAAGGGGATGCAGGCCTACGTCGACGGGCTCGCCGCCACCGGGGAGCTCCCCAGCTACGACCCGGCAGCCCGAGAAGCACTGCTCGCCGGGACCTACGTCGACATGACAACGCCCTGAGCAACGCTTCAACGTTCGCGCGTCGGGAAGCGCGTCCGAGAGGTCCTGCGCGGACGCTCCCGCCAGCTCGCCGAGACGGACCGCGAGGATCGCGGTGCGCAGCGCGTACTCGAGCGGCTGCCCCATCCCGAGGTCGGTCGCGAGCGACAGGACGGCGACCACCTCGGCCGTGCGGACCGGCTTCTCGAGGTGGTCGAGTCTCGCGGTGGTTGTGGGATCTGCCGACGCCACAGGTGACCCTACGGCGATGGCGAGACCCGGACTCGAACCGGGATGGAGGGTGTCCTGGTGTCCGAAGCGTCCGTCTCGCCCGCTGCTCGCCGGTGCGTGGACGGGTGAGAACGCATCGGACCGACGCAGTGCGGGTACCACCGCGGTACCACCGCGCGCTCGCCGACGGACACCCGCGCACGTCGACGTCGACCAGTGCGGCTGGGTCGGGGTACGACCTCGCCGACGGGAAGGCGTGGCGTCGGCAGACGCCTGCTAGCGGCGGCGCTGCTGGGCGGTGAGGTTCACACTCGCCGCCGACCCGCGCGAGCCGTCGGCGGCGAGCACGTCGATCCGCACCGCCCCGCGCATCCCCGGGAAGGGATCCGGCAGGCTCGCGTGGGTGGTGCGAACCACGCGATACGCCTTCGACTGGTCTGCCAGATCGACCAGCACCTCGTAGCGAACCGATGTGCGCACGGGGCGCCAGGTCACGCTGATCGTGCGCCCCCGGCGGGTCGTGCCAACGCGGCTGGGCCGTCCCGGCCGGGCGGAAGTCGCAGCCGTGTACGACCCGCGCGAGGTCCGCATGCCTTGTGCTGATCGCCGCAAAGTGGGAGTGTCGGCCCATGGGCGCGGGATTCGCGGTCGTGGCAGTGTCGGTGGCGCTCCCGGCGCTCACCGGCGGCCTCGGCGCGTGTCCGCGTCACGCACGTGGTCCGGAGTGCGCTGCGGCGCGGCGGCCCGCAGGTCGTTGCGGCCGCCGGCGTCTCGGCTTCGCTCGCCGTCGGGTCGCTCGGGGTGCTCGCCGCAGCGGTGCCCGCCTGTCGAGGGAAACGCGTCCACGCAGGATCTTCCGCAGCTTCCGCGCACGTTCCTGGAGGCCTTCGACCGGTTCGGCACGAGCGAGCTGGCGCGGTGCCTGCTGCCGTCCGCTCTGCCGACGCCTACCTCGAGGTCCTGCCGCCCGAGGTGGAGGTGCTCATGACCTCCTCCGCTGACTGGGAGCAGGAGCGCTACGCGGAGGTGCCGCTGCGGTGACCAGCTCGACGACGGCAACCGCAGTGGTCGACTTCGGCAGCACCTTCACAAAGGTACGAGCGGTCGCCGCGGACGGGCGGCTGCTGGGGGCCGTCCAACACCTCACCACCGTCGACACCGACGTCTTCGACGGGCTGGGCCTGGCCCTCGACGAGCTGCGCCGGACCGTGCAGGGCATCGAGATCGACCACGTCGTTGCCTGCTCGAGCGCCGGCGGAGGTCTGCGGCTCGCGGTGGTGGGCCTCGTGGACGACCTCACGGCGGAAGCAGCGCGCCAGGCGGCGCTCAGTGCTGGCGGACGGGTGATCACGGCCGTCGGAGGCGGCCTTCAGGATGTGGCGGCAGCGCGCGCGCTGCTGGCCGGCGCGCCGGACATCGTGGTCCTCGTCGGAGGCACCGACGGCGGTGACGCGCAGAGCCTCGTGCGGAGCGCACGAGCGCTCGCCGAGGCCCGGGCGGACGTTCCGGTCGTCGTGGCCGGCAACGTCGAGTGTCAGCCCGAGGCGGCTCGGCTGCTGCGCGGCGCCGGCATCCACGTCGAGTGCGCGCCGAACGTCATGCCGCAGATCAAGACGCTTGCGCCCGACGGTGTGCGCGCCGTCCTGCGCGAGCTGTTCATCAGCCACGTCATCGGAGGAAAGCTGGCCGGCTCGACCGGTCGTCTGGAAGAGCTCGTGCGCATGGCCACGCCGGATGCCGTGCTCCAGGGGGTTGAGCTCCTGGCCCGCATGCTGCACGAGGCCGGCGAGGTCGGCGGAGCGATCGTCATCGATGTGGGCGGGGCGACGACGGACGTCCACTCGTCGTCGGTGGCCCCGGTCGGCGAGACGTCCGGGTTGGGGCGGGCACTCCTGCCGCAGACGGCGAGCGCACGTACGGTGGAGGCCGACCTCGGCATGCGCTGGAATGCTCCGGGGATCGTCGACGCCGGTGTTCGTGAGGGCGTGCTCTCCGAGGACGAGGCCGCAGCGCTGCGGCCGGCGGCCGATCTCCTCGCGCAGGACCCGTCGTCGCTGCCGAGCGCCGCGGACGAACACGCCGTCGACCGCATGCTGGCCCGGACCGCGATCGCCGTCGCGCTCCGGCGGCACGCCGGCCAGCGGCGCATCACGCTCACGCCGGACGGTGCCGTGCTCGAGCGCGAGGGGCGCGACCTGACGGCCGTGCCGTTGATTCTCGGCACGGGCGGCGTCTTCCGCGGCCTCGAGCCGATCGACCTGGAGCAGGGCCTCGCACTCGCGCACCGGGGACGCGAGGACCGCCTGTTGCCGCAGGCGGTCCGAGGCGACATCGACCGGAGGTACGTCCTGGCGGCCGCCGGGGTGCTCGCCGCCGACGACGAGCAGGCCGCGCGGAGGCTCTTGGCCGCCGAGCTTGCGGTGTTCCCCACCACCGAGAAGGAGCGATATGTCAGCGCCTGAGGTCGACGTCGAACAACTTGTCCCGTCCGACCTGCCCGACGGGCGCGAGCTCGTGCGGGCCGCGAAGGAGCGCGCCAAGGCGATTCCCGTTGGCCGCTCGCGGTACGTGGCGATGCACGGAGTCGCGAGCGAGCGCGAGTACAAGGAGCGCTGCCGTGAGGATGGGACGATCACGACGTACATCAACCTCGGCTACAAGACGTGGGCCGAGACGGGGGCGGCCATCAACGAGATCGTCGCCGGCGGACAGCGGCGCGGCTTCACGCTCGACCGCGTGTCCCTGATCCCCGATCGCCGCATGGGCCTGCCGCCGGGCCTCCGCGAGCAGGCCCTCGCCGAGACCGGAATCATGATGTACACGGAGGCCGACTGGGTGGGCTCGGCGCAAGACACGCCGGTCCAGCCGTCGTGGAACGACCACTGCGTCGGCAGCCCCGCCGCGACGATCAACACCGAGGCGGCGATGCGCGCCGGCATCAACTACATCGGCAGCTTCGCGCAGCACCAGTACGGCTATCCGCTGTGGGACGACGACGTCGGGCAGATGACGGCGTGCCTCGAGGCGGTGGCGATGATCGCGCAGAAGCGCCCCGACGGCGTCGTGCTGGACGCGTACACGGAGGATGGCTTCTGCGCGTCGTTCCACGATCTCGCCACCTCCCTCGGGTGGTGCATGTTCCAGCGCCACCTGGCCGAGGATCTCATCGGCGCAGCTCATTCGCAGAGCCACGGCTCGACGTTCGCCGATCCGCTGCGCAAGCAGGCGTTCGGTCTGGCGATGGACGCGATCAACACCCGTCGCGTGCCGCCGGCCTTCACACACGGGGACACGAACTCGTTCGGCACCGAGGAGGACTTCGACCGGAACGCCGTGATCGTCGCCACCGACGTCATGTACACGATTGCCCGCGAGCTGAAGCATCCGACCGGCGGCGCCGTCCACGCCACGCCCGTGTCGGAAGCGACGAGGATTCCCACGGTCGATGAGCTGATCGACTCCCTCGTCATCGCGAGCGAGGCCGAGCAGCGCGCCCGCGCGTGCCCCGGGATCATCGACTGGGGTCCGATCTACGAGATGCGGGACCGCATCGTCGCGGGCGGCAGGCAGGTGTTCGAGAACATCCTTGCGGGACTCGCCGGCATCGGTGTCGACGTCGAGGATCCGCTCCAGCTTCTGCTTGCCACCCGGCGGCTCGGTGCGTCCGCGATTGAGGAACTGTTCCACGCGGGCGCGCCGGATTCCGGCTACCCGCGCGGCTTCGCTCCCGTGGAGCAGTCGGACACGCTGGTCCGGCTGCTGAAGCGCAAGGACGATGTGGTCCGCAACCTCCATCAGAACGGGCGACTTCCTGATCTGCGCGGCATCCGGGTCGTCGCGGCGTCCGGCGATGTCCACGAGTACGGCCTGTTCGTCCTCGCGGAGGTCCTCACCTTGTGCGGGGCCCGGGTGACGGATCTCGGGACCAGCATGCAGTCGTCCGAGATCGCGAAGGTCGCGGTCGAGACGGCTGCGGACGCCATCGCACTCTCCACCTACAACGGCATGGCGCTCAGCCTCGGCCGGCAGCTGCAGGACGAGCTCGAGAGCCGCGGCATCAACCCGGCCGTGTTCATCGGCGGGCGACTCAACGAGGACCTCGACGGCGAGGAGGCGGCCGACGTGCGCCCGAGGCTCCGCGAGCTTCGCATCGTCCCCTGCGACACCGTCGAGCAGATGGCGCTGGGACTCCGCGACGAGCTGGCCGCACAGGTCTAAGACGCTCCGCGCGCCTCCCCCAACAGATAGAGCAGGCACTCAATTGAATCCACAAGACTCACTGTGCAGCCCCGCGGCAACGGGGCCTTCGGAAGATGGCGAGACCCGGACTCGAACCGGGCAGGTGGCGTGTCATGGTGTCCAAAGCGTCCGTCTTGTCCGCTGCTCGCCGGCGTGCAGACAGGCACGCACGCGTTGGACCGACACGGTGCGGGTACCTCGGTGGTACCACCGTGGTCGGGAGCCCGTTCATGATGACGTGTGGTCCCAGCCCTTCAGAGGCAACCAGTGGGCTCCTGCGCGTCGTGGTTGGCGCGGGAGCTCCCGCCCGGGGTAGTGTGCCCAGCGAGATGAGAACGGCCACGGCGATCCGCTGTCGGCACACGGTGACCGCCACGATTGTGGTCGTCACTGCGCTGCTGGGCGCCGCCCCCGCACAAGCGGTCACGAACACGCTGCTGGTTGGGGGTGACGGCGTCTGGAACACGCCCGGCAACTGGAGCCAGGGCCATGTGCCGACGGCGACCGAGGACGTGGTCCTCGCCCGTTCGGCGACCCTCACCGCTGATGCCAACGGCTTCGCCAACAGCATCTCGATCCCGGCCAGCACCGGCCTGACGCTCAACAACGCCAAGTCGCTCACCGTCGGCTCAGGCAGTTCCTCGATTGCCTCCGGGGTGAACCTCTTCGGCGGCGCGATCCTCAGGCTCAACGGCCCGACGACCTGGTCCGCGGGCGCCTTCGGGTTCGGCGGCGCGGGGGTAGGAACCCTGGAGAACGCCGGGGCGCTCAGCGTTACTGGCGCCGGCCCGCTCCTCAGCCACACCGCGTGTTGCGACGTCGGTCGCGTGCACAACACGTCGACCGGCACGATGACGCGGTCGTCGGGCACCGGGGACATCGCGATGAACGTGCCCTTCGACAACGACGGGTCGGTGAGCGTGTCGACCGGCAGGCTCGACGTCGGGCAGTACGGCGGGGTCAGCGGCGGCTCGTTCTCGATCGCGGCCGGCAGCGAGCTCAGGACCAACTCCAGCTACGCGATGCTGGCGACCGCCCAGCTCACCGGCGCCGGGACGGTGAACGTCGCCGCCGGCACCCTGACGGTGCCGGTGGGCGCCACGTTCAACCCGGCGAATCTCACCATCAGCGGCGGGATTCTCACCCTGGACGCAAGCTCCGCCATCGCCGGGGCCTTCAGCATGACGGCGGGTTCCCGGCAGGGCACTGGGACGCTCGGCCTCAACGGCACCGCGAGCATCACCGGAGGCTCGTTTCGCAGTTCGGCGACGACGACGGTGGCGACGGCTGCGCCGGCGACGCTGGCCGGAAGCTTCGGGATCTACGATGGTCACACGGTCAACCTGAACGTGCAGACGACGTGGTCGTCGGGGACCATCGGCTTCGGGGGCGCCGGCGTCGGATCGCTCGTGAACAACAGCACGCTGACGGTGAGCGGCGACGTCACGGCGCTGCACGACGTGTGCTGCTCGGCCGGGCTGATCCACAACGCGGCGACGATCATCAGGAAGACGAGCGCCGGTACGGCGACGTTCAACGTGCCGTTCGAGAACGCCGGCACCCTCGACCTGCAGACGGGGACGATCAGCCATCCGTCCTATGCGTGGACGCAGACCGCGGGCATGACGAACGTGCACGCCGGCGCGACGCTCGGCGCGAACCCGCAGCTCCTCGGCGGGGTCCTCATGGGCGGCGGGACGATCGCCGGAAGTCTGACCAACACGAGCGGCTCAGTCGCGCCGGGCACGTCCCCGGGCACGCTGACCCTGACGGGCGACTACACGCAGGCCTCGGGGGGGACGCTCGACGTCGATCTCAGCGGGACGCTGCCGGGCACGCAGTTCGATCAGCTGCTCGTCGGCGGCGCCGCGATGCTCGACGGGACGCTGGCGCTGCACTCGGGGAGCTTCACACCGGCCCTGACGGACACGTTCAAGGTCATCTCCGGGGCGGCGTCGCGCAGCGGGACGTTCTCCGCGCTGACGGGCGCCGTGGCCGGCGGCGTCACCTATTCGGCACAGTACGACGGTCAGGGCGCGACGGTGCTCGTCAATCGCACCCCGCCGTCCAACGCGGGCGCACCGTCGATCCCGGCCGCGGGGCATCCCGGCGACGTCGTCACCTGCGAGGTGGGTACCTGGACCGGCGCGCCGACGTTCACCTTCGCCTGGACACGCGACGGGACGCTGATCGACGGGCAGACCGCGGCGACCTACACCCTCGGCGCCGGTGATGTCGGCCATGATCTGCGCTGTCGCGTCGTCGGGCACAACAGTGGCGGGGACAGCGCTCCTGCGGACTCCAACAGCTGCGTCACAAGCACGATCGTGTCGCCGCCCGCTGTGATCCCGCCGGAGACCAAGCCGCCGGTGCAGGCCGCGCCCGTCACGGTCGCCATCACCGAGGTCGCGACGCTGCCCTCGTCGAAGGCCTGCGTGAGCCGGCGCCTGTTCCGCATCCGGCTGCGCGGCGTGGCGAAGAACAAGATCGTCTCAGCATCGATCACGCTCAACGGCACGCGGGTGCGGACGGTCCGCGGGAAGGCCCTCGGGCTGCCGATCGACCTGCGCGGCCTGCCGAAGGGCACGTTCACCATTCGGATCGTCACGACCGATGCGAGCGGCCGGCGGCTGGCGGGAAAGCGCCGGTACCACACCTGCGTTCCCAGGCGCGCGGGCTGACCGGCGCCTGCGAATCCGCACGGCAGCTCCGCACTCACGGTTGCCAACGGGCCCCTTGCCACAACCGGGACGCGTTCGTTCGCGCGAAAACGACAGCGGCGACTCGCTGCGCAGATGCCA
>JBKJRO010000044.1:0-31451 GCA_046594555.1 Solirubrobacteraceae bacterium | reverse complement strand
CGTCGCCGCCGGATCCGTCGTCACGCGCGACGTGCCGCCGGGCGCCCTCGTGATGGGCACGCCCGCGAAGGTCATCCGGCAGGTTCCGGACGCCGAGCGCTTGCCGCCGGGCTGACCGGGCCACCCCGGCACCGCCGGCGGAGCACACCGTCGAGGGCGACGACACAACGCGCCGGTTCCCCGCCGCGCCAGCGACCATCTGATTTTCATGGAACCGCAGTTGCACGCGGTCCTTGAGACGGCGCTAGTCAGCCCACCAGTCGCGCCGGCCATCGACGTCCTCGCGCGGAGCATCGCCGAGGCTGGGCGCGCCGATGACGAGGATCTCGAGGCCCTCCGGTCCGGCCTCGTAGCCTCGCCACGTACCGGGCGGGACGCGCACCGCGTCCCATTCGTTGAGCTCGACGATCTCGTCGTCTAGCTTCATCCTCCCGCTCCCGCTCAGGACCACGTACACCTCCTCCTGCTTCTTGTGCGTGTGGCCGTACGGAAAGCGACAGCCGGGCGGGACGCGCTGGTAGCTCATCCCGGATTCCGCGAGCTCGAGCGCCTTGGTCGCCAAGCGGAACTCCAGGTCAGGCGCGCCGTCAAACCTGGACCCGATGTCCTCAACGTCCTCCTTGACGTTCCTGAGCGTGAACGGCACGGCGCAATCCTACGCGGGCGAAGTGTCCCGCATAGACCCCGGCATGCGGGACCAGGATGGGACACCTGCGGCGAGGCGGCGCCCCTACGCCGCCAGCGCGACGGGCAGCTCGCCGAACCAGACGACCTGGTCCTTGCCGGGCCCGACGCCGAGCAGCTTGATCGGGACGCCGACGGTCTCCTCGATGAACCGCAGGTACTCGCGGGCGGCCTGCGGGAGGTCGCTCTCCGCCCGGCAGCCGGAGATGTCGTCGGTCCAGCCGGGGAGCCGGGTGTAGACCGGCTGCGCGTGATGCAGGACCGTCTGGTGGTACGGGAAGCTGTCGTACTCGGCGCCGTCGGGGCCGGAGTATGCGGTGCAGATCTGCAGCTCGTCGAAGCCGCTCAGCACATCGAGCTTCGTGATGACCAGGCCGGTCAGCCCGTTGATCCGCGAGGCGTAGCGCAGCGCGACCAGGTCGATCCAGCCGGTCCGCCGCGCGCGCCCGGTCGTCGTGCCGAACTCGCCGCCGCGCTTGCGGATCTCCTCGCCGAGGTCGTCGTCGAGCTCGGTCGGGAACGGGCCGGCGCCGACGCGCGTGGCGTAGGCCTTGGCGACGCCCCAGACCTCGTCGATGTCCTTGGGACCGACGCCGGTGCCGACGCAGGCGGCCCCGGCCACGGGGTTGGAGGAGGTGACGAACGGATAGGTGCCGTGGTCGATGTCCAGCAGGGCGCCCTGGGCACCCTCGTAGATGATCAGGTGGTCCTCGTCGATCGCGCGGTGCAGCAGCGCCGAGGTGTCGGCGATGTGCTGCTCCAGGCGTTTGCCGAACAGCAGGTACTGCTCGGTCATCGTCTGCAGGTCCAGCGCGGGGTCGCGCTCGAACGGGCGCAGCTGCAGCTTCTTGGGCTCCAGCGCGGCCATGATCTTCTTCTTCAGGATCTTCTCGTCGAGCAGGTCCTGCACGCGGATGCCGAGCCGGTTGGCCTTGTCCGCGTAGGCCGGGCCGATGCCGCGCTTGGTGGTGCCGATCTCGAACTTGCCGAGCTTCGCCTCGCCCGCGTAGTCGAGCATCAGGTGGTAGGGCATGATCAGGTGTGCGTTGGCGCTGATCTTCAGTCCGCCGACGTCGACGCCGCGCTCGCGCAGGCCGTCGATCTCGCCGATCAGCACGCCCGGATCGATCACGACGCCGTTGCCGATGACGCACGTCGTCGCCGGGTAGAGGATCCCCGACGGGATCAGGTGGAACTTCCAGACCGTGTCGCCGTGCACGATCGTGTGACCGGCGTTGTTGCCGCCCTGGAAGCGCGCGACGACGTCCGCGCGCTCGGCAAGGAGGTCGACGACCTTGCCCTTCCCCTCATCGCCCCACTGGGCGCCCACGACGACGATGCTCGGCATGACGCAGGCAGTGTAGGCGGGGCGGGGCGGGACCGGCCCTCAGGGTCGGTCGCTCAGGCGAGGCGCAGGTCGGCCGGTGAGGGCGGCGCAGCCGCCGGGTCCGCGGAACCCTGGTCGCGCAGGTCGGTCGCCTCGAAGCGCCGCCGGTCGCGGCCGAACAGCGGCACCATCTCGCACATCTCCTCCAGCCGCGAGACCGTCCGCTCGCCGATCTGCTCCGACAGCGCCGCCGCGTCGAGGTTCGTCGTGACGACGACGGAGCGCTCCGCCTCGTACCGCGCGTTGATGATCGAGTACAGCTGCTCCAGGACCCAGGCGCTGGTCTTCTCCGCCCCCAGGTCGTCGACGTGCAGCAGGTCGACCTCGGTCAGCCGGTCGAGCAGCTGTACGTACGCGCCCTCGGCGTCGGCATCGAACGTCGCGCGGATCTCGGCCAGCAGCCGCGGCAGGGAGTAGATCGCGACCGTCCGCCCGCTGTCCAGCGCCGCGCGGGAGACGAGCATCGCGAGCGTCGTCTTGCCGGTTCCGACGCCGCCGAAGAACCACAGGCCCCGGCCCGCGTCGAGCCGCTCGCCGACGTTGCGCGCGTAGCGGCTGACGATCTGCACCTGCGGGCCCGGCATGTCGGTCACCGGCGGGCGGTCGAACGAGACGCCCCGGTAGCGCTTGGGGATGGTCGCCGAGAGCGCGCTGACCCGCCGCGTGGCGACGAGCTGCGGGCGGCAGGCGCACGGCCGGACCGATCGCGTCGCCTCGTCGTCGATCCAGCCCGAGCCGTCGCAGATCCCCAGCGCGCAGCGCTGGCTCATGCGGCGTCCCGGGCGATGCTGCGAAAGCGCGGGTACTCGTTCTGGAACGTCAGGCGCACGTCGCCCAGGCCGCCGTTGCGGTGCTTGGCGATGATCAGCTCACTGACCCCCGGGTCCTCGGAGTCCTCGCGGTTGTAGTAGTCGTCGCGGTAGATGAACATGACCAGGTCGGCGTGCTGCTCGATCTGGCCGGACTCGCGCAGGTCGGACAGCATCGGGCGCTTGTCGGTGCGCGACTCGACACCGCGGGACAGCTGTGACAGCGCGATCACGGGGACGCTCAGCTCGCGGGCGAGGATCTTCAGCCCGCGGCTCATCTCGCCGACCTGCTGGACGCGGCTGTCGTACCGCCCGTCGGGGCGCAGCAGCTGCAGGTAGTCGATGATGATCAGCGCGAGACCGCCGTGGTCGCGCAGGCTCTGATGCAGGCGCCGCGCCTTGGCGCGCACCTCGAGCAGGCCGATGTCCGAGGAGTCGTCGACGTAGAGCTTGCTCTTCTCGTAGTCGCCGGCGACCTTGAGGACGCGCTCCCACTTGTCCTCCTTGACCTTGCCCTTGCGCAGGTCGTCGCCCTTGATCGACGCCTGCGAGGCGACGAACCGCTGGGCCAGCTCGCTCTCGGACATCTCGAGCGAGAACATCGCGACGGCCCCCGGGGTCGTCTTGTGCAACGCGAGGTTCTCGGCGAAGTTCGTCACGAGCGCCGACTTGCCCATCGACGGGCGGGCCGCGAGGATGATCAGGTTGCCGGGCTGGAAGCCGCCGGTGATCGTGTCGAGGTCCTCGAAGCCCGACGGGACGCCCGTCAGCTGGGTCCCGCTGCGGGACAGGTCCTGCCAGCGCGTGATCTCGTGGTGGAGCACGTCGCCGACGGGGCGGAAGTCCTCGCCGCTGTCGCCGTCGCGGATCTCGAGGATGGTCCGCTCTGCCGCCTCGAGGATGTCGCGCGGCTCGCCGTCGCGGCCCAGGACGCTGGCCTGGATCCGGTAGGAGGCGTCGAGCAGGCGCCGCAGATGCGCGAGCTGCTTGACGATCTCGGCGTAGCGCCGCAGGTTGCCGACGGCGGGGACGGCCGTGACCAGCTGGCCGACCTCGTCGGAGCCGCCGGCGTCCTCGAGCGTCCCGCGCGACTTGAGTTCCTCGGTGACGCTGAGCACGTCGATCTCGCCGCTGCGCTCGAACAGCGCGAGCATCGCATCGAAGATGGCGCGATGGCGGCCGCGGTAGAAGTCCTCGGACTTCAGGCTCTCCTCGACGACGAACGTGTAGTGCGCCTGCTCGGAGAGGAGGATCGCCCCGAGGACGGCCTGCTCGGCCTCGATCGAGTGCGGCGGGACCGCGCCGGCTGCCGCTGCGGGCGGCGCGGGCGGCGTCAGGGTGGATCCGTCGGGCGTCGTCATCAGCCCGGCGAACCTAGCAACGCCGGCGGGCGCCCCGGGGGGACGAAACCCGCAAAGCGCGCGGCTTTGTCACAAAGGTCGGAGGAAGCTGCGCGGAGCGGCTACTGCTCGACGACCATCGTCTTGACGACGGCCTTGACGCCGCCCTCGAGCTCGAGGTCCACCATGTACGTGCCGATCTGCTTGATCGGCTCCTCGAGCTCGATCTTGCGGCGGTCGACATCGACGCCGCGGGCCTCCTTGATGGCCTCGGCGATGTCCTGGTTCGTGACGGACCCGAACAGCCGGCCGTCGTCGCCCGCCTGGCGGGCGATCGTGAGGACGGTGTTGCTGAGCTGCAGCGCGAGGCCCTGGGACTCGACGGCGGCCTGCTCGCGGGCGCGCTCGGCGGCGGCGATCATCTGCTGCGCGGCGGCGAGCGTCGCCTTCGTCGCCGGCTGGGCGAGCTTGCGGGGCTGCAGGTAGTTGCGCAGGTAGCCCTTGGAGACCTCGACGACGGTGCCCTTCTGGCCGAGCTGCTCGATGTCCTCGAGGAGGATCGCCTCGGGCATGACTAGCGCTCCCGGTCGCGATCGCGGCCGCGGCCGCGGCGGTCGGGACGGTCATCGCCGGTGGCCTCCGCGATGTACGGCAGCAGGGCGAGCTCGCGGGCGCGCTTGACGGCGGTCGCGACCTGGCTCTGGTGGCGGCGGCAGAGGCCCGTGATGCGGCGGGCGCGAATGCGGCCGCGCTCGGAGGTGTAGCGCCCGAGGGTCGCCACGTCCTTGTAGTCCGCGTACTCGACCTTGTCCTTGCAGAACAGGCACGGCTTGCGGCGTCCGCCGCCGGCACCGGGCTTGTCCCGCCGACGCGGGGGCTTGCTGTTGCGCTGCTTCGCCATGAGATCCTCGGAAGATGTGGGTACGTCGACGTGAAAAAGCGCGCCGTCAGCGAGCGCGCGGAGCCCACAGTATGACAAGACCTCGAAAACGACGGTCCGACACGCGTGCTAGTGCTCGAGCAAGCTGGCCGCGAACGACAGAGGAGACCCGAGACCGGCTGGGTTTAGAGCGCGAATCGTCGTTCCCGCCGAGGCGCGTGACCGGGGATCGTGCGAACGCACAGACCCGGCCACGGCAACGACGGCGGGGGCGAGACGTCCTCTAAAAGGGGATGTCGTCGGTGGAGGGCGCTACCGGGCCGGAGCTGACGGGCGCGCCGGCGGAGGCGAAGTCGGAGCTGTCGACCGGCACGTCGGCGCGGGGCGTGAAGCCGCCCGAGCCGGCGTCGTCACGGCTGCCGAGGAACTGCACGGCGTCGGCGATGATGTCGACCGCCTGGCGCTTGCCGCCGTCGGGGGACTCCCACTCACGCCACTCCAGGCGACCGTCGATCGCGACCGGTCGGCCCTTGGAGAGGTAGCGCGCGGCGTTCTCGCCCTGGGCGCCCCAGACCGTCACGTCGAAGTAGTTCGGCTTGTCGACCCACTCGCCGCTGGCGCCGTCCTTGCGGCGAGTGTTGCAGGCGACGCGGAGCTTGCAGACGGACGTGCCGCTGGGCAGCGAGCGCAGTTCGGGGTCGGACGTGAGGTTGCCGGTGATGATCACGCGGTTGATGTTCGAGGCCGCCATTGGGGCTCCTTTCGGGGGCGAACGACGTTCGCCGGACGTCAAGATCGTTGGTGCCGGGCGAGTCTAGACCCGCACCCGGCGCGAGCAGGGGGACAGGCCGCATCCTGCGGGAACTTGTTGCACCGACGACGCGAACGGGCGCCGAGCGGAGCGCGAAAGCCGCGGCGGGCGATCAGGCGCGCGACTCGGCGGCGGCCTCGGCCTGGACCTCGGCGGCCGCAGCGGCCGTCGATGCCTGGCTGAGATCCGGAGCCGGGGGGGCGCCGGGCGTCTGCTTGATGATGCGGAAGCGGGTGACGCCGTCGGTGATGCTCAGGGTGCGCTGCAGGTGCTCCAGCAGGCCGGCGGGGCCCTGGAACTGCAGGAGGTCGTACTCCGACTCCTTGCCCTTCTCGATCTCGTAGGCGAGCGGGCGCGTGCCGTACGCGTAGGACTCGTCGAGCGAGCCCTCGCTCTCGATCAGCGCGCGGACGTCGGCGCGGATCTTCGTGCGCTGGGCGTCCTCGGCCTTCGGATCGAGGAGCAGCATGAGGTCGTAACGGGGAGCGGGAGCGGCCATGAGCGAGACGCGAGGGTAGCAGGGGTCCCTGGGGGAGCACGGCCGCCGCGCGCGCCTCTGACGGTCGTGGATCGTCCCTGGCACACCCGCCCCGCGTTGCCGTTCACGCTCGCCCTGGCGGTGCTCGGGCTGGTCGCGCTCCGCGGGTCGCCGGGTCCGCCCTCGCTCCCCTCGGCGACGCCGGTTCCGCTCACCGCCCCGGCCGCCGCCGCGCGCCCCGCGGGTTCCGCGGTGCGGGCTGCACGCCCTGGGCCGCGGGTTTCGCGCCCCCGTCCCGGCCCCAGGCATCGCCGTCACCGTCCCGGCCCCAGGCATCGCCGTCACCGTGCGCGGCACCGCCGGCCGGCTGCCATCCGGCCGGTGATCGCGCCGCAGAGTCGGCCGCCCGCGATCCCGGCCGCGCCGCCCCCCGACCCCGCCGCGCCCGCGCGGGAGTTCGGCTGGCCGGCGTGATCGGACCTCAGCGCCCGGAGGCCGCCTTCTCGCGGATGTCCGCGAGCTGATCGTCGATCCAGTCGCCCGGCGAGCGGGCGGTCACGATCCGCTTGAGGCCCTCCATCCGGCGCTGCCGCTCGCTCTCGCGCATCGTCAGCGCCGCGTGGATCGAATCGGCGAGCTCCTGCACGTCGAAGGGATTGACGCTCAGCGCGAACTCGCCGAGTTCCTCGTGCGCCCCGGTGTTCTCGGACAGGATCGAGACGCCGGACCGCTGGTTCACCAGCGGCCCCTCCTTGGCGACGAGGTTCATGCCGTCGAACATCGCGTTGACGAGCAGGACGTCGTAGTGCTTGTAGGCGGCGACGGCCTCTTCGAGGTCGTCGCGGAGCTTCAGGTGGATCGGCATCCAGTCCGGCGTGCCGTGCCGGTGGTTGACGACGGCGACGAGCGCCTCGATGCGGCCGAGGTACTCGGCGTACTCCGGCACGTCCGTCCGCGACGGCATCAGCTGGGCGAGGAAGGTCACCTGCTCGCGGAACCGCGGGTGCTGCTCGAGGAACAGGTCGAAGGCGGTGAAGCCGCGCAGGATGTTCTTCGACAGGTCGGCGCGGTCGACGCGCAGGATCAGCGACTGGCGGCGGCGGCGCAGCAGCTCGGTCTCGAACTCGGTGACGCGCGGCGATGCCGCGATGGCCGTCGTCGCCCGTGCGTCGATCGGCAGCGGATAGCTGCGCACCCAGACCTCGCGCCCGCCGAAGTGCACGACGCCGCGGTCGAAGTCCACGGGCAGGTCGAGCAGGTCCCTGCAGCACTGCAGGAAGTTGCGCCGGTAGGCCTGCGTGTGGAAGCCGATGATGTCGTTGGCCAGGAGGCCGTGGAACAGCTCTTCCCGGATGCGCCCCGGCAGCACGCGCCAGGAGTCCGACTGCGTCCACGGGATGTGGACGAAGTGGTGCAGGAAGACGTCGGGCCGTGCGCGCCGGACGAGCGCCGGCAGCGTGTAGAGGTGGTAGTCGTGGACCATCACGACCGGCTCCGGGCGGCCCTCGATCTCCTCCAGCACCGCGTTCGCCAGGTCCTCGTTGACGACGTTGTAGCCGTACTCGAACGCCTCGATCTCGTTGCGGCTGATGTCCGGCGCGTTCGACAGGTCCCAGAGGTAGTGCTGGATGAACCACAGCATCGGGTTCGCGAAGATGTTGTAGAAGCGGTCGTAGGCGTCGGGCGAGCTCTCGACCAGCCGCACGTCGTAGTCCCCGCCGCCGGGGATGTGGACCGCGAAGGCGCGGTCGCCCGCCTCCCGGGCGCGCGCGACATCGCCATCGGTCATCGCGCTCGCGACCCACACCGCTCTGCGGTGCGATGCGAGCCCGGTGAGCGCCGTCACCAGACCGCCGGTGCCGCGGCGCACGGCGCCGTCGTCGTCGAACGTCACGGGGCCGCGATTGGAGACCAGGACGAACGGTGCGGTGGCGTCGGGCACGGCCTCCGAGCCTACTCGGCGCCGCCGCGGTTCAGGCCGGGAGGCGCAGGGTGAACGTCGTCGTGCCGGGGCGGCTCGCGACGCGCAGTTCGCCGCGCATCAGGCCGGCCAGCTCCCGCGCGATCGCCAGCCCCAGGCCCGAGCCGGTCGTGCCGTTCGACGTCACGAACGGCTCGAACACCTGCGCGATCTCGCCGCGCGGGATCCCCGGTCCGTGGTCGGTGACCGTCAGCTCCCCGCCCGCGCCGGTGTCGCGTGCGGCGACCGCTATGGCGGTGCCGGGCGGGGTGTGGGTGATCGCGTTGTCCAGCAGGATGCGCAGCACCTGCGCGACGCGTGCGGGATCGCAGCGGACGAGCGCCGCCGGTGCGCCGGGGTCGAGCGCGAGGGCCGAGTCGTGAGTCCCCAGCGCCGGGAGGAACTCGTCCGCGACGCTGCGCGCGAGCCGCTGCAGGTCGGTCTCCTCGACCCGCAGCTCGACGGCGCCGGTCTCCAGCCGTGAGAGGTCGAGCAGGTCGGTCGCGAGCTTGCCGAGCCGGGCGACCTGTCCGCGGATCTGCTCCAGGAAGCGCTCGCGCGTCTCCTCGTCGAGGTCCTCGTCCTCGAGCAGCTCGAGGAAGCCGCCGATCGAGAAGATCGGCGTGCGCAGCTCGTGCGAGGCGGTCGCGATGAAGCGCTTGCGGCTGCGGTCGAGCTCGGCCAGCTGGTGCTGCATCTGGTCCAGCGCCCGCCCGAGCCGTCCCAGTTCGTCGTCGCGGTCGAGCGCGAACTGCGCCGTGAAGTCGCCGCGGGCGACCTGGTTGGCGGCCTGCTCCAGCCGCGCGGCCCGGCGCCCGAGCCGCCGCGCGACGAGCCAGCCGGCGAGCAGTGCCGCGAGCAGCGCGACCACGGCGGCCACGAGGATCCGGCTGCGCACGACCGCGACGTTGCGCTCGACGTCGCGCAGCGACGCGGTGTAGACGACGACGGAGCCCAGGACGTCGCGGCCGGTCTCCGGGTCCCGGAAGCGCAGCGGCATGGCGGCCTCGACGACTCGGCCGATCCGGCCCGACTCGACCCCGGTCTCGGCGCGGCCGCTCGTGATCGCGGCCGTCGCGGCGACGAAGTCCAGGTCGCCGGTGTCGGCGCCGGCGTAGGAGTCGGACTTCGGGAACGGCTGCGGCCCGAAGGACCCGCGGTTGACGCCGAGCAGTGTCACCCGCGCAGCGGCCGCGTCGGCCGCCTCGCGCACGGTCGCGTCCACACGCGTGACGGGCGCGCCCGAATCGATCGCGGTCTTGATCGGACCTGACAGCCGCGCCGACGCCTCGCGCAGGCGGTCGGCGCGATCGTGGATCAGCGTGCTCTCGAGCCGCGGCACGACGCCCAGGTAGACGATCGCGATGGCGCCGAAGGCGACGCCGAGGAAGAGGAGCGCGAGACGACCGGAGATCGAGCGCATCGGCGGCGGTCAGTCCTCGTGGACGTCGCGGAAGCGGTAGCCGACGCCGCGCACCGTGAACACGTACTCCGGCTCGCGCGGGTCGCGCTCGAGCTTCTCGCGGACGTGGCGGATGTGGACGTCGATGGTCCGCGGGTCGCGGTAGGCGCTGTCGCCCCAGACGCGCGTGAGCAGTTGCTCACGCGTCCAGACGCGCCCCGGGCTGCCGGCGAGCGCGTGCACGATCTCGAACTCGACGAAGGTCAGGGCGACCTCCTCGTCGCGGACCCGGACGCTGCGCTTGGACGGCTCGATGCGCAGTTCGTGCCCGGTCAGCACGCGCTCCTCGTCCTGGCGATCGGGCGCCATCGACGCGCGCCGGAGCGCCGCGCGGACGCGGCTGCGGAACTCGCGGACCGAGAACGGCTTGGTGATGTAGTCGTCGGCTCCCAGTTCCAGGCCGACGACGGTGTCGATCTCGTCGGACTTCGCGGTGAGCATGATGATCGGCACCGCGCTCCGCGCGCGCAGCCAGCGGCACACCTCCAGGCCGTCCATCCCGGGCAGCATGACGTCAAGGATCACGAGGTCGAAGACCTGCTCGCCGAAGCGGCGGATCGCCTCCAGGCCGTCCATGACCTGAACGACCTCGTAGCCGTCCTTGCGCAGCGGAAAGGACAGGAGGTCCTGGATCGGCTGCTCGTCGTCGACGAGCAGGATGCGGGGCTGACGATCGGCCATCGGTCTCTGCGCGCAAGGGTACGGTTCCGATCCGCTCTACCCTCCCGGTCGCCGATGCTCGACCTGCGCGTCCTCCGCGCGGCAGCCCTTCCGGTGCTGCTCGCCCTGATCGTAGTGGCGTTCTCGCTCGAGAACCGCCCGGAGCCGCTGCGCACCAGTTTCGCGCCCGACGCCTTCCAGCCGGCGCGGGTCACCGCGGATGCCGCGCGCCTCGCGGCCGCGCACCCCTCGCGGCGCCCGGGGTCGCCAGGAGATGCCGCGCTCGCCGACGCGGTGCGCGGGCGGCTGCGCAGCCTGCTGCCGGGCGTGCGCGTCGCCCGGCGGGTCGTCCACGGGGAGACGGTGGACGGTGACCGTGCCCTCGTGACCGTGATCGCGCAGCGGCCGGGGAGCGGACCGGCGGGACAGATCGTGCTCGTCGCGGCACGGGACCTGGTCGGCCGCGGCGGCCGCGCGCAGATGACCGCCACGGCCACGCTGCTGGAGCTGGCGCGCGTGCTCGCCCAGGCTTCGCCGCGGCGGACGGTGACCTTCGCCTCGGTCAGCGGCGGCACCGGCGGCCAGGCGGGGATGCGCGACCTCGTCGCTCACCTGCCGCGGCCGGTCGACGCCGTGATCGAGATCGGCGACATCGGCGGGCCGGCGACCGGGGCGCTGACGATCGTCCCGTGGTCGAACGGTTCCGGCGCCTCGCCGGGGGTGCTCACGCGGACGTTCGCGCTCGCCCTGCGCGAGGAGGCCGACACGGACGGCGGGTCGCCCCGTGTGCGCGCGCAGCTCGCGCGATTCGCGTTCCCCGTGAGCCTCTCGGGCCAGGGCGTGGCGCTGCAGGACGCGTTCGCGTCGCTGCGGCTGTCGGTCAGCGGCGAGCGTGCCCCCCGGCCCGGTGCGCCGGTGGACCCGGATCGCGTGCAGCGCGTGGGGCGCGGGCTGCTCCGGGCCGTGACCGCGCTCGACGAGGGGCCCGGCGTCGGCGGCGGCGCATCGCGCGACCTCGTGATCGCGCGCAAGCAGCTGCCCGCATGGTCGGTGCGCCTGCTCGTCGCCGCGCTGCTGCTGCCGGCGCTCCTGACGCTGGGCGACGCGGTCGCGCGCCGCCGCCGGCGCGGCGAGCCGCTGTGGCCGGGCATCGCCTACGTGCTGTCACTCGCGGTGCCGCTGCTGCTCGCATGGTGCTTCGTGCGCCTCGAGGGCCTGCTCGGCCTCGTGGCGGCGACCGCACCTCCGGGCGCGCCGGGCGCCGTGCCCCTCGACGGTCGGGGCGCGGTGGCGCTGATCTGCGCGGTCGTCGTGCTCGCGCTCGGCTATCTGGTCCTGCAGCCGGCACTCGCGCGGCGGCTCGGCGCCGCGCACGACGCGGCCCGCGGCGGAGCGCTGGCGCCTGTGCTCGTCGTCGCCGCCTGCGGTGGGGTGGCCTGGGTCCTCAATCCATACGCGGCGCTCGCCTTCGTCGCCCCGTCGCTGCTGTGGCTCGTGCTCCCCGGGCGCGAGGACCAGCCCCGCCGCGGGCCGGCGCTGACCGCCGTGCTGCTCGGCCTGCTGCCGGCGCTCGTCCTCGCCCAGTCCGTCGCGAGCCAGCTCGGCGTCGGGCTCCTCGACGTCCCGTGGTACGCGCTGACGACGCTCGCGGGCGGGCAGCTCGGCGTCGCGGTCGCCGCGGGCTGGTCGCTCGCGGGTGGCGCTGCCGTCGGGGCCGTGCTCGCGGCGCTGCGCGCGGGGCGCGCCGGCGCCCACCGGCAGGTGACCGTGCGCGGCCCGGTCACCTACGCCGGCCCCGGCTCGCTCGGGGGCACCTCGTCCGCCCGCCGGCGGTAGGACTCGTGGACGGCGCCTGGACGGATCTAGGACGTCTGCCGACGGACCTCAAGAACGCGGGCCCGCGGATCCGATGACGTTCGTGATGGATCTCTCTCGACTCCGCCTCACCATCGCCGACGGCCACTACGCCATCGACCCGATCGCCGTGGCGGAGGCGCTGCTGCGCGTGCCGGACATCGCGCGCCTGATCGTGCCGCAGCGGCCCGCGGCCGCCTGACCGCGCGGCTCGCTCGCGCAGCCGCGGGCTCCGCGCAGCCGACGGACGTCTCGCCGCCGGTGAGCCCCGGAACCGGTGGAGACGAGCCCTACCCGACGCGGTGCTCAAAGCCCGTCACGGCGACCGCCGACCCGGTGGCGTCCAGGAACCGCGCTCCGGCGGCACCGGCACGGACCGTGCCGATGCGGGTCAGCTCCGGGAAGGACGCGGCGAGCGCGTCCGGCAGGCAGGCGCACAGCTCGAAGTCCTCGCCGCCGGTGGCGGCCAGCACCGCGGGATCGGTGCCCAGCCGGGCGGCGACCGCCGGCAGTCCGGCCGGCAGCGGCAGCGCCGCGAGCTCGATCTCCAGGCAGGTGCCGCTCGCGATGCCGACATGGTCGGCATCGGTCGCCAGGCCGTCGGAGAGGTCGATGAGGGCGTGGGCCCCGCCGCGTGCGAGCCGCCGCCCGAGCTCGAGCTGCGGCTGCGGGCGCAGGAAGGCCGCGACCAGCTCGTCCGGGCCCGTCGCCCGCTCCTGCAGGATCGCCAGCCCCGCGGCCGCGCCGCCGAGCGTCCCGCTGACGTAGACGCCGTCGCCCGCCAGCGCGCCGTCGCGGCCGGCGAGCCGCTGCGCGGTGTCGGCCCAGCCGGTCACCGTGACGGACACGACCAGGACCGGCGCGCGGACGACGTCGCCGCCGGCGATGGTCGTCCCGGTCGCACGGGCGAGGTCCTCCATCCCACCGACCAGCTCCAGGATCCGCTGCTCGGGCAGGCCCGGGGGCAGCCCGAGCGCGACGTACGCCTCACCGGCTTCGGCGCCCATGGCCGCGAGGTCCGACAGCGCCGCGGCCAGCGCCCGGTGGCCGATGTCGGCCGGCGTGACACGCGGGTGGACGAGGTCGAAGTGCTCGCCGTCGACCATCATGTCGACGCTCGTGACGGCGTAGGGCCGCGAGCGCACGACGGCGGCGTCGTCGCCGGTCCAGCGGATGATGCGCGAGGAGCGTGGCTCCAGCAGCGCGCTGATCGCGGTGATCAGCGAGCGCTCACCCATCGTCGCCGGGCTTAGCGGTGGCGGTAGACGATGCGCGCGCGGTCGAGGTCGTACGGCGACAGCTCGCAGCGCACCCGGTCGCCCGGCAGGATCCGGATCCGGTAGCGGCGCATCTTGCCGGCGACGTGACCGAGCACGTTGTGACCGTTGTCGAGCTGCACGCGGAACATCGCGTTGGGGAGTGCCTCGACGACCTCGCCCTCGAACTCGACCTTTTCTTCCTTCGCCATGAACCGCAGACGGTAGCAGCGCCGCCCTAGCCGGAGGGCGCGGCGGTGCCGCCGGAGGACGGCACGCCGGGGGTGGGCGCCGGCGCGGGCGCGGGCTTCGGCTGCTTCACGTTCGGCGCCTTCTGCGGCGGCGACTCGTACTTGTCGGGCGGGTACTTCCCGTCCTTGCCCTGCTTCTTCCCGTCCTTGCCGGCCGGGGCCGCAGGCCCGGTCGTGCCTGCGGCGAGCGTGTCGACCGCGCCGCCCGGCGCCCCGGTCGTCGCGTACTTGCCGAAGAACGGGACCGCGACGAACGGCTCCTTGGGCTCCGGGAACGGCTTGCAGTTGCGGGTGCTCATCGCCGACGCCATGAAGTCGTGCCAGATCTCGGCCGGCGCCAGGCCGCCGAACATCTCGCCGTAGCCCGGCACCGCGACCATGGAGCGGGTCGACTCCGGGTAGCCCACCCAGACCGCCGTGTTCAGCGACGTCGTGAAGCCGTCGAACCATGCGTCGGTGAAGCTGCTCGTGGTGCCGGTCTTGCCCGCGGCGGGGCAGCCGCTCAGCTGCGCGCGCGTCCCGGTGCCGCCCTGGACGTTGGCCTCCATCGCCTTCGTCGCCTCGGCCGTCTCGCCGTCCGTGAAGACCTTCACGCGGTGGCGGCGCGCGAGCGACGTGTCCACGCGCCCGCCCGGCAGCACGACCTTCTTGACGGCGATCGGCGTGATCCGCCAGCCGCCGGTGTTGATCGTCGCGTACGCGCGCGTCATCTCGAGCGGCGAGACGCCGCGCCGGAGGCCGCCCAGGCCCTCGGCGGGGAAGGCGTCGAGGTGGCTCGTGATGCCCATGTCGTACGCGGTCTGGCGCACGTTCTCGGGCCCGAGGTCGAGGTCCGCCTGCTGGTAGACCGTGTTGTCGGAGCGGACGAGCCCCTGGAACAGCGTCGTGCGGCCGCTGTAGCGATGGTCGTCGGTCTGGACGTCGATCGGCGTGCCCGTGGCCTCGTCGACGAACTTCAGCGGCTTGGAGACGTAGGTCGTCCGGTTGATGTCGACGCCGTTGCGCAGGGCGGTCATGAGCACCATGACCTTGAAGGCCGAGCCCGGCTGGCGGCGGGCCTGGACCGCGAGGTTGAACTTCGAGACGCCGTAGTCGGACGACGACGCCATCGCCTTGATGTACCCCGACTTGGGATCGATGCTGACGAGGGCGGCCGACGGGTCGCCGGGGTTGGGCAGCTTCGCCGCGATCGCGCGGCGCGCGACCTGCTGGAGCTTCAGGTCGACCGTCGTCGTCACGCGCATCCCGCCCTCGTGCACGCGCTGCTCGCCGTAGCGCCGCACCAGTTCGCGGCGGACGTAGTCGAAGAAGTAGCTCTCGCGGCGCTTGGCGTAGAAGGCGTTCTTCTTGACGCCCAGCGGGGCACGCCGGGCGTCCGCGGCCTGCCCGTCGCTGATGTAGCCCGATCGGGCCATCTGCTGGAGGACCTGGTTGCGGCGCTCGCGCGCGGCCTGCTCGTCGAGGAACGGGTTGTAGTCCGACGGCGCCTGCGGCAGGCCGGCGAGCAGCGCCGACTCGCCGAGCGTCAGGCGGCGGGCCGGCTTGTCGAAGAACACCCGCGAGGCGGCCTCGATCCCGACGGCCGTCTGGCCGCCGACCGTGCCGTAGGGGACGTTGTTGAGGTACTGGGTGAGGATCCACTCCTTGCCGCGGCGTCCGGGATGCTGGTCCTCGAGCTCGGACGCGAGCTTCGCCTCGCGGACCTTGCGCTTGAGCGTGCGCGAGCGATCGCCCTGGTACAGGTTGCGGATCAGCTGCATCGTCAGCGTCGAGCCGCCCTGGACCGTCTTGTGGCTGGAGACGTTCTTGATCGCCGCGCGAACGACGCCCTCGAAGTCGACCCCCCGGTGCTGGTAGAAGCGGCGGTCCTCGATCGCGACGGTGGCCTGGCGGACGCTCAGCGGCATGCGGGACGCGGACACGGGCGACCGCAGCGTGTCGCCCTGGATGTAGCCCAGGCGCGTCTTCCCGTCAGAGGCGTAGACGATCGAGATGGCGCCCTGATCCACCGGCTTCAGCTCCCCGATCGACGGCGCGCTCGCGGCGAGGCTGGCGATGTACCCGACGCCGGCGCAGGCGCCGATCACGAGCAGGCCGAGGACGGCGCCGAAGGCACCGAAGAGGAGGCGTCCGCCACCCCCGCGGGCGCGGCGGCGGCGCAGCTGTCGAGCGCGGCGGGACATCCAGAAAGGGGTTCCAGGCTGCGGGCGCCGGTCCTGCCGGACACGAAGAGCGCACGCCGACCGACAGCAGACGATAGTGACCGCGCCGCCGCGGTCCGCCGGTTCGCGGCAGCCGTGATAGGCATTGCGGATGGCCGAGCCGGCGCATGCCCCTCGAGCGGTGCTGCTTGACGCACTCGGGACGCTCGTCGACCT
This sequence comes from Solirubrobacteraceae bacterium, assembly GCA_046594555.1. Taxonomy (GTDB): domain Bacteria; phylum Actinomycetota; class Thermoleophilia; order Solirubrobacterales; family Solirubrobacteraceae; genus F1-60-MAGs163. Next base: position 15,241 of record JBKJRO010000044.1, on the reverse strand, counting down.
CGACGACCCGGTCGGCGGGCTGCTCCGCGCGCTCCGGGCGCGGAGCGTCGAGACCGACGCGCGCGCGGTCGGCGCGGCGCTGCAGGCGGAGATCGCGTACTACCGCGCCGAGCACCACGTGGCGGTTGACGCCGCCTCGCTGGCGGAGCTGCGGCGGCGCTGCGCGCGCGTGTTCGCCGAAGCGCTCGGCGCGCCGGTCACCGGCCTGGGGGACGACGCGGTGCACGACGCGCTGCTCGATGGCCTGCGGTTCCGCGCGTTCGATGACGTCGCTCCGGCGCTCGCCGCGCTGCGGGCCGGCGGCGTCAGGCTCGCGGTCGTCAGCAACTGGGACGTCTCGCTGCACGAGGTCCTGGCGAGCACCGGCCTCGCGGCGAGCGTCGACGTCGTGCTGACCTCGGCGCAGGAGGGCACGCAGAAGCCGGCGCCGGACCTCTTCCTGCGCGCACTCGAGCGGCTCGGTGGCATCGATCCGGCCGACGCGCTGCACGTCGGCGACGACCTCGTCGCCGACGTCGCCGGAGCCCGGGCCGCGGGCATCGAGCCGGTGCTGATCGACCGTGATGGCGCGGGCGGGCCTGCGGACGGGGCGCGCGTGATCCAGACGCTGGCCGAGCTGGCCGCGGCCTGCGTGCTCCGTCGATCCGGCTAACGTCCGCGGAGATGTCCGTCGCGCCGCCGGGGTTCGGCCCCCCGCACCACCCCGCGCCCCCCGGAGCGCTCCCGGAGTTGCCCGACGGCGCCGGCACGCGCCTGCCGTGGCGGCCGTGGACCGCCTGGGCCGCGCTGCTGCTGGGGTTCGCCGGCGCGTTCGCCGCAGCCCTGGGGCTGGGCATCATCGCCGCGATCGGGGGTGCGTCGCTGGACGACACGCCGGGCTGGGTCACGCTGGCGGCGACCGTCCTGCAGGACGTCAGCCTGATCGCCGCCGCGGTGTTCTTCGCCCGCGTCGGCGGCCGTGCGCGGCCGGCCGACTTCGGCCTGCGCCGGCCCGAGTCCCCGGGGGCGGCCGTCGGCTACGTGGCCGCGTGCCTGGTCGCGTTCTTCCTCTTCACGGCCGTCTGGGTCGCCATCACCAACGCGCACGACTCGACGTCGAACCTGCTTGACGATCTGGGGCTCGACGAGAGCACGCTGGCCGTCATCGGCGTGGGTCTGCTGGTCTGCGTGGTGGCGCCGATCGCCGAGGAGTTCGTCTTCCGCGGCTACTTCTTCACGGCGATGCGCGGCTGGCGCGGTATGTGGCCGGCGGCGATCGTCACCGGCATGGCGTTCGGGGCCATCCACCTCGGCAGTACGCAGGTCGTGTTCCTCATACCGCTGGCGTTCTTCGGCGTCGCGCTGTGTGTGATCTACGACCGCACCGGCTCGCTGTATCCCTCCATCGGCGCCCACGCGGTCAACAACTCGATCGCCTTCGGCGCCGCGGAGGGCTGGGACTGGCAGATCCTGCCCGTCGCCGCCGGCGCTCTGGGCCTGATCGCGCTCGGCGCGCGCGCGGTCGAGCGGCTCGACGCCGGCGCGGGATCGTTCCGCGCGAGCGCATAGGATCGCCCCGGTGCGCAGAGCATCACTGCTGATCATCGCCGCGGCGCTCGCCATGCCGGCCACCGCGTCGGCGCAGGCACCCGTCCCGGTGCCCGCTCCCGCTCCCGCGAAGGGCACGCTGCGGCTCGTCGTCCGCAGCGCCGATCCGGGCGGCATCCTCGCGGGCGAGCGCTGGGTGGTGCGCGGGACCCTCAAGTCGTATGTCCCGGGGCAGAAGGCGACGGTGCGGCTCTACCGGCACAACCGCAAGATCCTTGTGCGCGAGCTGGCGATCCGGCGCGCAGGCGGCGCCGGGCGCTTCGAGCTCGGCGTCACGATGAACCAGCCCGGGCGGGTCACGGTCCAGGCGAGCCACCGGCGGACCGACGCGCTGGCGACGGCGGTCGCGCCGCCGGTCCGGGTCGACGTCCTCGCGCTCCACGCCGAGCAGGGCGCCGCCGGGCTCGCGGTCCGCGTGCTGCAGCGGCGACTGGCGGCGCTCGGCTACGTCGTCGGCCGGCGGGGGCTGTTCGACGCGCGCACCGCCCGCGCGGTGATGGCCTTCCGCAAAGTGACCGGCCTGCCGCGCACGTTCGTCGCCGACAGCGAGGTCTACCGCCGGCTGGCCCGGGGCCAGGGCGCGTTCCACCCCCGCTTCCCCTCGCACGGCAGGCACGTCGAGGCGAGCATCGCCCACCAGGTCATCGCGCTCATCGGCGCTGACGGCCAGGTCGAGCGGATCTACCCCACCAGCTCGGGCAAGCCGTCCACGCCGACCGTCCGCGGCAGCTTCCGGGTCTACTCCAGGACGCCGGGGTACAACGCGCACCTCATGTACTACTCGTCGTTCTTCATCGGCGGGTACGCGATCCACGGCTATTCCGACGTGCCGGCCTACAACGCCAGCCACGGTTGCCTGCGGGTGCCGATCCCGGACGCCCAGGCGATCTACGACTGGGTGCGGCTCGGCACCCCGGTCGACGTCTACTAGGCCTACTCGTAGCCTGGCGGGGGTGCGCCCGGGACCCTGGGGCGGCGCTCGGGATAGAGGCCGTGGTCCTCGTGGTGTGCCGCGCGCCTGCGCTTCGCCTTGCCGGCCGAGTACCGCGCCAGGTAGCCGAGGCCGACGCCCCAGATGAGGAACGCGAGCAGCCCGGAGACACCGCGTCGCGCCCAGCCGCTCTCGAAGCCGGCGACGAGGTTGGCGAAGGGCATCGTGAGGATGTCGTCGGCGTCGTCGATCACCTCGCGGGCGGTGGTGTGCGCGGCCTCGCGGGTGCGCTCCTGCGTCGGCGACGGTGCGACCTGCGCAGCGGCGGCCCCGGCCGCGATCGCCGCCGACGTCGCGTCCGACGCCTTGCGCGTCTGCTCCCACGCGAACAGGCCGAAGCTCAGCGCGACGATCGCGCCGAGGGTGATCGCCAGGTACCGCAGTGGGCGCTCGAACACGGCGATAGCATCGGCACGAATGTCCGCGCGCAAGAGCCTGATCGCCGAATTGCAGACCCACGCGCTGGTGCTCGGCGAGGTCGTGCTGACGAGCGGGGCGACCGCGCAGTACTACGTGGATGCCAAGCGCGCGATCCTGCTGCCGGCGGGGTTCCGCGCCCTCGCCGAGCTCGTCGCCGGCCATGCTCGCGACCTCGGCGCGACGGCGGTGGGCGGGATGACGATGGGCGCCGACCCGATCGCCTGCGCTGCGCTGGCGGGCGGGGCGGACGTCAAGGCCTTCTTCGTCCGCAAGGACACCAAGCAGCACGGGCTCGCGCGACGCGTCGAGGGCCCGTTGCTGACGCCCGCCGACCGCTGCCTGGTGGTCGAGGACGTCGTCACGACCGGCGGCTCGACGCTCGCGGCGATCGAGGCCCTGCAGGCCGAGGGCCGGACGATCGTCGGCGTCGTCGCGGTGCTCGACCGCCTTGCGGGCGGGGGCGAGCGGATCGCGCGGGCGGCGGGGGCGCCCTACATCGCGCTGACGACGATCGACGACGTCCACCCCTCGCGCCCGGACCGCCCGGCGTAGCGCCGGCGGGCGTCCTCCCGGACGGATGCCCCGACCTGGATTCGAACCAGGGGCCTTCCCCTTAGGAGGGGGACGCTCTATCCAGCTGAGCTATCGGGGCTTGAAACCGGCCCGCGCAGGGTAGAGGCCTGGGATCCACGTTGCACATACAGGCAGGCCAACGGGCCGCGACGGCGAACGTCTGCCTCTGAAGGACCGCGACGGGACCTCCCCGTGCGCGAGTAGCGTGTCACAGGCGCCCGCATCCGCCGGGTTCCCTCGGAGACCGGACATTCCCCCACACCGCCATCGCGACTGCGCCCGGTCATGACGACCGGTGCGACCGAGCAGCTCTTCGAGGCCGGCGAGGCCCCGGTCTCCCTGCCCGAGACGGCGGCGCAGATCGCCGCGCGCTCGCCGCTACAGCTCTTCTGGGGCCGCATCCGGACGGACAAGGTGGCGCTCGTGTCCGCCCTGTTCATCGTCTTCCTGATCCTCGTCGCGATCTTCGCCGGGCAGATCGTCTCGATCACGGGCGCCCACCCGCCGAACGAGCAGTCGACCAAGTTCCTGGACGACTTCGGCTCGGCGCACCCGCCGAGCTTCCCGCTGCATCTGTACTTCGGGAGCGATGGCCTCGGCCGGGACGTCTTCAGCCGCACCGTCTACGGCGCCCGCGTGTCGCTGCTCGTCGCCTTCCTCGCGACCTTCCTGTCGGTGGTCATCGGCGTCACGCTCGGCATGCTGGCCGGCTACTACCGCGGCGTCTGGGACACCGTCCTCTCGCGGATCATGGACGTGATGCTCGCCTTCCCCGTGTTCCTGCTGGCGCTCGGCCTGGGCGCGGCGTGCGCCTTCGGCGACGGCTGCAAGATCCCCGGGAAGACTGCCGGGTCGATGATCGCGGCGATCGGCGTCGTGATCTTCTTCGCCCTGTCGCTGGGACTCGTGCTCACGAGCCGCAGGGGGATGAACGTCACGCGCGTCGACGCCCGCGCACGCCTGATCGCGCCGGTCGTCACGATCCTGTTCGGCCTGGCGCTGTGGCTCATCTTCCGCGGCAACGCGGTGTTCCGCATCTCCCCGGGCGTTCCGGTGGTGATCTTCGTGATCGTGCTGCCGAGCTTTCCCTACATGGCACGCATCATCCGTGGCCAGACGCTGTCGCTGCGCGAGCGCGAGTTCGTCGAGGCGGCGCGGGCGATGGGCGCCAGTGACCGGCGGATCATGTTCCGGCACATCCTGCCGAACCTCGTGGCGCCGATCATGGTCTACACGACGCTGCTGGTCCCGACGAACATCCTGTTCGAGGCGGCGCTCTCGTTCCTCGGCGTCGGCGTGCAGCCCCCGACCGCGAGCTGGGGCGCGATGATCTCCGACGCGACGGAGATCTTCGACAGCGCCTGGTGGTACATGACCTTCCCGGGCCTCGCGCTCGTTCTGACCGTCCTTGCCTTCAACCTGATCGGCGACGGTCTGCAAGACGCGCTCAACCCCAAGACTTCAGGACGATGAATCGGTGTCCTGCGGAGGAGAACACGATGTGCACTACGAATCGAAAGGACGACGCATGAGCCCGAGAAGCCAGCGCTTCACGCTCGTGGCCTGCCTCATGGCAGTGCTGTCGTTTGGTGTCGCCGCATGCGGCAGCAGCAACGACGACAAGTCCTCGGGCGGCTCAGGTTCAGCCGTCGCGAAGGGCAAGAAGGGCGGGTCCGTCACGGCCCTCGCCGCCGGCGACGTGGACTACATGGATCCCGGTGGCGTCTACTACACCTTCGGGTACCAGGTGGCCTACTCGGTGAATCGGGCGCTGTACTACTACAACCCGGCGACCGGGCAGAAGCAGATCCCGGACATCGCCGCCGGTGAGCCCGAGGTCTCCGCCGACAGCAAGACGATCACCGTCAAGCTGCAGCCCGGGATCAAGTTCTCGCCGCCGGTGAATCGCGAGGTCACGTCGGCCGACGTCAAGTACGCCTTCGAGCGTGCGTTCAGCGCCAACGTGCCGAACGGCTACGCGACGTCGTACTTCTCGGCGATCGAGGGCGCACCGAAGGCGCCGACGACCGGGATCAAGCCGATCTCAGGGATCCAGACCCCCGACAAGTCGACGATCGTGTTCAAGCTCACGCTGCCGACCGCGCGCGCTGTCGCCGCGGCACTCGTGATGCCGATCACGATGCCGGTGCCGAAGGAGTACGCGGGCAAGTTCGACGCCAAGAACCCGTCGACCTACAACGAGCACGTCGTGTTCACCGGCCCCTACCAGGTCGAGAACGACGCCTCGGGCAAGCTGACCGGCTGGAAGCCGGGCAAGTCGATCAAGGCGATCCGCAACCCGAACTGGGATGCCAAGACGGACTTCCGTCCGGCCTACCTCGACAGCTGGGAGATCCAGGAGGGCAACAACGACGGGGCGGTCGCCAGCCGCCGCATCCTCCAGGGCCAGAACCTGGTCCAGGGTGACGGCATTCCGCCGGCGCAGGTCCTAAAGACGGCCCTGACGAGGAACCGGAGTCAGGTCGCGTTCTCGCCCGGCGGCGGCACCCGCTACATCGCGATGAACACGACGGTCAAGCCGTTCGACAACATCAACGTGCGCAAGGCGGTCCTCGCCGCGTTCGACCGCTCGGCGCTGCGCCTGACGCGCGGCGGCAAGATCATCGGGCCGATCGCCTGGGGCTACCTGCCGCCGGCGTTCCCGGGTTACACCGAGAGCGGCGGGCTGAAGGCCCCGGCGCAGTTCGACTACCTGCAGAGCGAGACCGGCGATCCGGCGCTTGCGGCGTCGTACATGAAGAAGGCCGGCTACCCGTCGGGCAAGTACACCGGCAGCGAGAAGCTGCTGACGATCGCGAGCAACGCGGATCCGGGCAAGAAGACGGCGGAGAGCGCACAGTCGCAGTTCGAGAAGCTCGGCTTCAAGCTGAACTTCCGCGTCGTGCCGCAGGACACGCTGTACACGAAGTTCTGCAGCGTCCCGGCGTCGAAGTACGCGATCTGCCCGAACGTCGGGTTCTTCAAGGACTACTACGACGCGCAGACGCTGCTCGAGCCGACGTTCAGCGGCAAGGCGATCAACCCGTCGAACAACAGCAACTGGCCGCAGCTGAACGACCCGAAGGTCAACGCGCTGATCGCGAAGGCGAACGGGATCGCGCCGGGTCCCGACCGGGACAAGGCGTGGGCGCAGGTCAACCTGGCGGTCACGGCGCTCGCCCCGGCGATCCCGTTCGTCTGGGATCAGACGCCGATCGTGTGGTCGAAGAACGTCCAGATGGTCGTCGACGACTACGCGAACAGCCCGTTCATGGCGTTCGTCTCGGTCAAGTAGGCGCGATCACCACCCAGGACACCGACTGACGCGAGGCCCCGCCGCCCATCCCAGGCGGCGGGGCATTCGCGCAGCCGCCCACCCGCACCATGCTCGCCTTCATCATCCGCCGCGTCCTCTGGATGTTCGTCCTGCTGCTGGTCATCAGCTTCATCACGTTCATCATCTTCACGACGCTGCCGTCCGCCGATCCGGTGCTGCTGCGCGCGGGGCGCAGGGCGAGCCCTGAGCTGATCGCGTCGCTGACGAAGACGCTCGGGCTCGACAAGCCGTGGTACGAGCAGTACTGGATCTACCTGCGGGACCTGCTGTTCCACTTCGACTTCGGCTACAGCTACCAGAACAACATCTCGGTTCGGGCGCAGATCTTCGACCGGATCCCGGCAACCGCGGGCCTCGCGCTCGGCGGCATGGTGCTGTGGCTGCTCGTCGGCATCCCGATCGGGATCCTCGCCGCAGTCAAGCGCGGCACCTGGATGGACAAGACCGCCATGGGCCTTGCGCTCGTCGCGATCTCGGCCCCGGTCTACTGGCTCGGCCTGGTGATGCTGTACCTGTTCTCCAAGGACATCGGGGTGATCCCGATCTTCGAGGGCCAGGGCAGCTACCCGACCAGCGGCTCGCTGTTCACCAACCCGATCGAGGTGGGCACATCGCTGCTGCTGCCCTGGATCGTGCTCGCCGCGTCGTTTGCCGCGGTCTACGCACGGTTCTTGCGCGCCAATCTCACCGAGGTCCTGGCCGAGGACTACATCCGCACCGCGCGCGCCAAGGGCGTCAAGGAGCGCACCGTCATCTTCCGCCACGGCGTCCGCTCCGCGATCACGCCGATCGTGACGATCCTCGGCCTCGACCTCGGCATCCTGCTCGGCGGCGCCATCCTCACCGAGACGGTCTTCAACATCCCCGGGATCGGGCGCCTGGCGTTCGACTCGGTCCAGAAGAGCGACCTGCCGACGATCGAGGGCACGGTCATCATGGGCGCCTTCTTCATCATCTTCCTCAATCTCATCGTCGACGTGGTCTACGCGTTCCTCGACCCGCGGGTGCGCTACTGATGGCCGACCGGACGCCCCTGCTCGAGGTTCGCGACCTCACGGTCACGTTCGACACCGACGACGGCGCCGTCCAGGCGGTCGACCGCGTCTCGTACTCGATCGGCCGCGGTACGGCGCTCGGCATCGTCGGCGAGTCCGGGTCGGGCAAGAGCGTCTCGTCGCTGACGGTGATGGGCCTGACGCGCTTCGCACCGAACGCGCGCATCTCCGGGCAGGTGCTGTTCGAGGGCCGCGACCTGCTGACGGCGAGCGATGACGAGCTGCGCCGGCTGCGTGGCGGCGAGATCGCGATGATCTTCCAGGACCCGATGTCGTCGCTGCATCCGTTCTACAAGATCGGCGACCAGCTCGTGGAGGCCGTGCGCGTGCACCGCGACGTCTCCAAGTCCCAGGCCCGCGATCGCGCGATCGAGATGCTCGGGCTGGTCGGCATCCCGGAGCCGCGCAAGCGCATCGACAGCTATCCGCACGAGTTCTCCGGCGGCATGCGCCAGCGCGTGATGATCGCGATGGGGCTGATCAACGATCCCAAGCTGCTGATCGCCGACGAGCCGACGACCGCGCTCGACGTGACCGTTCAGGCACAGATCCTGGAGCTGCTGGAGCGGCTGCAGCGCGAGTTCGACACAGCGATCGTCCTGATCACGCATGACCTGGGCGTCGTCGCCGAGGTCACCGACGACATCGCGGTGATGTACGCGGGGCGCATCGTCGAGCGCGGGCCGAAGGAGGCCATCTTCGCCGCGCCGCAGCACCCGTACACCTGGGGGCTGCTGCACTCGATCCCGCGTCTGGACCTCCCACGCGGCGAATCGCTCACGCCGATCCCCGGCCGCCCGCCGTCGCTCATCCTGCGGCCCGAGGGCTGCGCCTTCCACCCGCGCTGCCCGTACGCGCGGGACGTCTGCCGCGCAGCGGTTCCAGAGCTCGACGGAATCGCCGCGGACCACCTCGCGGCCTGCACCATTCCGCCGCCCATGCGCGGTCAGGTCTGGAAGGCGCTGGAGGCCGGAAGCACGCCCGAGGCGGCGCTGGCGGCTGCCGGTATCGCCCCGGAACCTGCGACCGCCGCCGCGTCCCCGACCGAGACCGCCGCCGCGTCCCCGACCGAGACCGCCGGAGGCGCCACATGACCGGTGAACCGCTCGTCGTCGTCCGCGACCTCGTCAAGCATTTCCCGCTGAAGAAGGGGGTCGTGTTCCAGCGCCAGCACGGCGCGGTGCGCGCCGTCGACGGTGTGAGCTTCGACGTCATGGAGGGCGAGACGCTCGGCCTCGTCGGAGAGTCGGGTTGCGGCAAGTCGACGACGGCGCGGCTCATCACCCGCCTGCTCGACCCGACGTCCGGCAGCGTGCGCTACCGCGGGAAGGACATCGCGCCGCTGTCGGCCTCGCAGCTCAAGCCGCTGCGCCGCGAGATGCAGATGATCTTCCAGGACCCGTACGCCTCGCTCAACCCGCGGCAGACCGTCGGCTCGATCATCAGCGAGCCGTTCATCATCCACGACATCGAGCGCAACGAGGCCAAGCGCCGCGTGCTCGTGCAGGAGCTGATGGAGCGCGTGGGGCTCAACCCCGAGCATTACAACCGCCTGCCGCATGAGTTCTCCGGCGGGCAGCGCCAGCGGATCGGCGTCGCCCGCGCGATCGCGCTGAAGCCGCGGCTGATCGTCGCCGACGAGCCTGTCTCGGCGCTCGACGTCTCGATCCAGGCGCAGATCATCAACCTGCTGACCGAGCTGCAGCGCGAGCTCGGCCTGACGATCATCTTCATCGCGCACGATCTCAGCGTCGTGCGCCACATCTGCGACCGCGTCGGCGTGATGTACCTCGGCAAGCTCGTCGAGCTGGCGACCGGGGACGAGCTGTTCGCGCACCCGCGCCATCCCTACACCGGCGCGCTGCTGAGCGCGGTCCCGGTGCCGGACCCGGTGCTCGCCAAGCTCAAGCAGCGCCAGGTGCTGCTGGGCGACGTCCCGTCACCGACCGCGCCGCCGCCCGGCTGCCGCTTCCACACCCGCTGCCCGAAGGCGCAGGGGCGCTGCTCGATCGACGAGCCGGAGCTGCAGGTCAAGGACGGGGGGAACGTCGCGGCCTGTCACTTTCCGTTGTCGGGCGAAGAGATCGCCGCGAGCGTTCCGACGGCTGGCGTCTGAGGCCCGCGGCGTCCCGGGGTCGTGGACGTGGACGCGGCCGGCTCGGCGCTCCGCGGGGTCCCCGCGCGGAGCGTCCGCCGCGCACACGCCGACCCCGCGCACTTGTGAGCGCTGGAGGCACCGCAAGTGCGCGCGGTCGCGGTCCGGCCCCTGCTTCCCCTTGATGCCCGCCGTCGGAACCTGGCTCGGGGCTTGAGCTCTTGTGGTCGACTGCGGCCTCAGTCGAGGTACGTGACGACGGCGGCGACCGGTGCTCGGTCGGGTGCTCGCTGGTCCTGGCGGGCGTGGCCGAGGTGGAGGAGGCCGAGCGGGCGTTCGGTGGCGGGGATGCCGAGGGCGGCTCGGCCCTCGGGCTCGCGCAGGACGGCGGGCGTGCGCCAGTAGCCGGCGAGGCCGCGGCCGTGGGCGGCGAGCAGGACGATGTACGCCGCGACCGCGGTGGCGTCGCGATCCTCGGCGTCCTGCACGGGGTCGTCGGCGATGACCTGGGACACGGCGATCAGCGTCGGGGCGCGATCGAGCTTGGCGGCCGCGTCGGGGCCGGCGGCGTCCTTGAGCCGGGCGAGCGCGGCGGGACCGAGGACACGGAAGCGCCACGGGTTGGTGACGTGGTGGCTCGGCGCCCACCGGGCGAGGTCGAACAGCGCCTCCAGCTCGGGCCGGCCGACCGGCTCGGGGGCGAACGCCTTGTGGGTGCGGCGCCCCCGGATCGCGGCCTCCAGCTCCATGCTCAGCCGTCCTCGTACAGCGACTCGCGCGCGAGCTCGACGCCGCGGTCGCTGAAGAGCTTCACGTCCAGCGTGTCGCCGCGGTAGTCGTCCGGGGCGAGCAGCGTGAACCTGCCGTCGATCAGAACGCACTGGTCGACCGCGAGGTCGGCCAGCTCGCCGGTGACGATCGCGCCGCCGGCCATCATCGGGCTGCCCCACACGAGGGTCATCGCGGCGACCTTGCCGTCCTCGCCGCGCCAGGCCCCGACGACCTCGTCGCACAGGTCGATCGTCCAGTCCGGATTGCGCTCGGCCGTCTCGTCGGTCGCGTCGGCGCGCGCGTCGAGGTCCTGCGGCGCGTCGTCGTCCCCGGTCCGGGCCCAGCTGACGTGGGCGAAGACCTCCAGGCCCGTCGACGTCCGCGCGGTCGCCGGCAGATAGGTGCGGCCGTGCCACGTGCGGTCGGGGTACCACGTGATCTCGCCGACCTCCCCGAGGTCCCCGATCTCCGAGGTGTCGATCCGCAGGCACGCGGCGAGCACCTCGCCGCGCAGGCGCTCGCCCCAGCGGCCGTATGGATCCAGTTCCTGCGGGGGCTCGGCCGCGAAGCGCGGCACCTGGCGTGACTCGGGCGGCATGGCGCAGGAGGCTAGAGGGTGCGCGAGCTCAGAGCTCGACGAGCAGCGTGACGGGCCCGTCGCCCACCAGCTCGACCTCCATGTGCGCGCCGAACACCCCGCGCCGGGCGCCCAGGCGGTCGCAGAAGCGCGCGTACAGCGGTTCGGCGACCTCGGGCCGCGCGGCGTCCGTGAATCCCGGCCGGTTGCCCCTGCGCGCGTCGCCGTAGAGCGTGAACTGGCTGACGCACAGCACCTCGCGATCACCGAGCGGTTCGTTCATCCGGCCGTCCGCATCGTCGAAGATCCGCAGCGTGCGGACCTTGTCGGCCAGGCGGTCGCAGCCGGCCTCCGTGTCCTCGTGGGTGACGCCGAGCAGGACGAGCAGCCCCGGCCCGATGTCCGACACCGTCGCGCCGCCGACGCGCACGGCGGCGCGGGAGACTCGCTGGACCAGGGCGCGCACGGGCGCGAATCTACAGCCCGCCGGCGACCGCGACCGCCGATGCCGCAGTCACGACGGCGAGCGTGCTCCACGCGATCGCCCCGGCCGACAGCCGCAGGTCCAGGCCGAACACGTGCCCGACGGACAGCCCGTTGATCCCGCACGCCATGCCCGCCTGGATCAGGAATGCGTCGGGGACGCGCACGACGAGCGTGGAAAGGGCGAGCATGATCGCCGGTGCCAGGATCAGCCGCAGCCCCAGCGCGGTCGCGACGGGCGCGGTGACCGGCGGCGGGAACACACGGACGCCCTCCTCCTGCTCGTGCATGAGGTTCACGCCGAGCGCGAAGAAGCCGAGCGGCGCCATCAGCAGCACGGCCACGGCGGCCGTCTCGCGCGCCCATTCCGGCGTGGCCCACGCCGGCGCGAGCAGCGCCGCCACGAACGCGAACAGCGGCGGGTTGCGCAGCGCGAACCCGCGCAGCCGCTCGCGCGGGGTGGCCCCGGCGCGGGTGCCGAACCCGGCGCCGATGCCGAAGCCGACGAGCAGCAGCATCGGCGCGGTGACCAGGACGTCGAACGTGATCGCCTGCCCGACGGCGGTGGTCCCGCCGATGAGCGTGGCGATCAGGGGGATCCCCAGGTAGCCGGTGTTGACCAGTCCGACCGCGCACATCAGCGCGCCGGTCGAGGGTCGCGTCAGGCCCAGCGTCCGCGACCCGATCACGTAGGCGATCGTCGTCACGACCGCCAGCTCGATCCAGGCGAACGCGATGCCCGCCCCGACGCCCGTCGTCAGCCTGACGTGCGAGACCGTGAAGAACGTGACGAATGGGATCAGCCCGAAGATCAGGACCTCGAGCGAGTGAGCCCCCGCCCGCCTTGCGCCGTCGCCCCAGCGGTGCTCGGATGCCGCGCCGGCGCCGACCGCGGCGATGATCACCAGGGTGATGAGGACCACGGGCCGGCGCGCGGCTCAGGCGAGCCGCTTCTCCATCCAGACGTGCTCCAGCCCGGCGTCCAGGAACGTGTCGCTGGTCACCGCGTAGCCCGCCTGCTCGTACAGGCCCAGTGCATAGGTCTGGGCGCCGAGCACGATCCGCTCGCCGCCGAGGGCGACGGCGTGGGGCTCGGCGGCGAGCAGCAGCGCGAGGGCGAGGCCGCGGCGCCGCGCCCGGGGGAGGACGGCGACGCGGCCGAGCTTGATCTTCTCCCCGGCCGCGAGCAGGCGGCAGGTCGCGACGACCTCGCCGCCGGGATCGACGGCCACCAGATGCAGCGCCTCGTCGTCGCGGCCGTCCATCTCCTCGGCCTCGCTGACGCCCTGCTCGTCGATGAACACCGCACGGCGGACGTCGAGCGCGGCCTGCAGCTCGCCGGCGTCGCGGACGGCGCGGACCTGCGCGCTCACGATCCGGAGCGGACCGCGTAGCGGTCGATGTCCGCGTTCAGGTCGGCGTCGCTCGTGTACTGCCCTGAATGGACGATGCGGACCTTGCCCGTGCGGTCGATGAAGACGGTCGACGGCAGGTAGCCGACGCGCAGGCTCTCGTAGGCGGAGCCGTCCGGGTCCTCGACGCTCGGGTAGGTCATCGGGTAGCGGCCCAGGAAGCGCTTCGCCGACTCGCGGTTGTCCTTGGCGTTGATGCCGAGGAACGCGACCGACCTGCCCCGCTTCAGCGCCACGCGCTGCAGGATCGGTGCCTCGGCGTTGCACGGCCCGCACCACGACGCCCAGGAGTTGACGACGACGGGGTGGCCCTTGAGCGCGGCGAGCTCCGCGCGCAGGCGCCTGGTCCCACCGGGAAGAATGCGGTCGGCGCGCGCGTGCAGCGCGGCGAGTGGCGCGGGCGCGCCGCCGAGCGCGGCGCGGACGTCGGCGGCGCTCGGGTGGATCGCGCGGCTCGCGAGCGGCGACGGATCGTTGCTCGATGCCTGCTTGAGCCCGACGCCGATCGCGACGCCGGCCGCGATGATGACGGCGAAGAGCAGGACGGTGCGCATCGGCTGAGGATCGCACAGCGCCTGCGCGCGAGGGCCGGATGTGCCGTCCGTTGCGATATCCTGAAGTGCACTCGCAGGGTCGTCGATCGCAGGGAGGGATCGCCCGCGAGAACCGCCGGTACGTCCACCGGGTCCTGACGCCGGGACGCGCGCAGGTTTCCTGCGTCCCAGCCGCCCTTCTGAATCGCTGGCCACTCATGGCTGATCGCACTACGGCAGCCGTTGCCGGAGCCGCGCCTTCCGCGGCGGATGTCGCACGCGCCGAGACGTTCACGCGCGAGACGTTCGTCCACGCCGGTGAGGACGCCGCGGTCGCCCTCGCGCCCGCCGCGCCGCGCCGGCAGGCGCTGGACGCGGCCCTGGCGGAGATGGCCGGCGGCCAGAAGGTGCCCTCGACGCACTGGCGCCGAGACTGGTCGCTGCTGCTGGGGCTCGAGCGGCTGCTCAGCGAGGAGGAGCCGCACCTCGCCGACGGCACGACGCTCAACCCGCATCAGGTCGATGCGCTCTCGGGCACGCTGACCGCGCTGCTCGCCGACCGGCTGCGCAACGGCAACGGCGTGGTCGAAGCCGCCGCGCCGGTGCTGGCGATCGACGAGGAGCCGGACGAGTCCGCCCAGCCGGTGGACGACGAGGAACTCGCAGCGGAGTTCGCCGAGCTCGACGCCGAGCACGAGGAGGACGAGGACGACGACGAGGATGAGGCCGAGGCCGAGGCCGCGGCGCTCGACGAGGAGGAGACGCCGTTCGAGGCGCAGGACGAGACCGACGACGACATCGACGCCGCCGTCCTCAACGATCCCAACGCCCACAAGCGCTTCTGGTTCGAGCACGCGACCGGTGCCGGGAAGACCGTCGCCGCGATGGGGTTCGTCGAGGCATCACGCACCGGCGGCGTGCTGATCCTGACCCACCGCCGCAACCTGGTCGACCAGTTCAACGACGAGCTGCGCACGCGCGGCTACTCGGACCGCATCCACGAGGCGCTGCTGGGCGAGGACAAGGGCCGCGCCGACGGCCCGGTCACCGTCGAGACCTACCAGTGGTTCGTGCGCAATGCGGGCCAGATCTCCAGTGCCTACACGATCGTCATCTGCGACGAGGCCCACACCGCCCTCGGCGAGAAGACCAGCGCCGCGATCCGCGAGTGGACGGGCCCGATCTTCATCGGCATGACGGCGACCGGCGCGCTGATCGCCCGCCACGTCACCGACCTCTTCCCGACGCAGACCTCGCGGTTCGACCTGGCCCAGGCTTCGCGCCGCGGCGTCATCGCACCGCTGCGCTGCATCCGCATCCCGCCCGGCCCAGGCGTGCGCACGATCGCCAAGGTGCCGCTGCGCAAGGGCGAGGTCGACATCGAGTTCGACCAGGAGATGCTGGCCG
>JBKJRO010000049.1:0-14512 GCA_046594555.1 Solirubrobacteraceae bacterium | reverse complement strand
CTCGATGGTCACGTCCTCCCGGACTACCTCCGCGACGCGCAAGTCGCGAACCGACTTCGCGGCCACCTCGACCGCCTGGCTGGCCGCGTCCTCCCACGACTTGCTGCTGACACCTATCACTTCGGTGACGCGATAGACACTCCCGGACATTGCGGCTCCCTTCGCTGTTTGGGCTTGCCGGGCCAATCCTGTCACGCTCGTGGCGCGTGCGCCACCCGAGGCCCTCAAGCGCGCCATGACGCTGCGCGCGACAGCCGGATCAACTGGTACCTCGTTGGTACCTCAGTCGCCCCGGAAACAACGAAACCCCCGTGGTGTCGGGGGCTTCGCGAGTGGGCGATACTGGGCTCGAACCAGTGACCTCCTGCTTGTCGAGCAGGCGCTCTCCCAGCTGAGCTAATCGCCCTGGGAGCGGCAAAGATAGCAGCGGGCGGGCGGGGTACGGCGTCCGCGCGAAGGCGCCGCACGGGTCATGCCGGCGGTGATTTCGCCTTCACCCGGAATGCTCCGCGCATGAACGAGTGGACGCGGCAGAAGTACGTGTAGGTGCCGACCGGAAGCGTGGACGGCGTCTGGTAGGTCAGCGTGTTGGCCGCGGGCGACAGCCCGAGCGGGCCGAACCCGAGCTGGCCGGAGTCGAACTGCAGCCCGGTCGTGCCGTTGGCGAGCGGGTAGGAGATGCCCGTCGAGCGGTTGCACGGCGCAGCGCAGGTCGTGATCGAGTGCCACTCGTAGGCCGAGTTGTCCTGGTTGACGAACTGGATCGACTGGCCGGCGGTGACGACCGGCACCTTGCCCGGGCCGTTCCCGGGATCGGACAGCCGGCCCAGGTCGCCGGGCAGGAACTGGAAGCCCTTGATGTTGACCGTCGTCGTCTCCGCCCCGTCGGGCAGTGTGCGCGCGTCGACGAACGTCTTGAAGTCGCCGCCGTGGTGGTCGTTCTCGCGCAGGTGGCCGTGCGTCAGGACGCCGCGCCAGTCGACGGCCTTGGCGAATGGGTCGATGCCGGTGCTGTCGTCCTTGGCGACGAACAGCAGGACGATGCCCATGTTCTCGTACCAGGCGGACTTCTTGTTCTCGTAGGTCGAGGTGATGCGCACCGTGTCGCCGCTGTTGACCTTCACGCGCCAGTCCGGGCGCGAGGCCGTGAGCGAGACGTCCCACGAGACCGGGCCCGCCGGGTCGTAGTACTTCGCCTTGGACTGGAAGATCCGTACCGAGTCGGCGACCGATCCGGGCTTGCCGGTGACGCACGTGCGCTTCGTCGCCGTCCCGAGCGCGTTGGCCGCGACGCGGGCGCAGTTCCTCGCCTTCGGCGCGGTCGATCCCGGGCGGACGATGTCGATGTTGTCCGTCAGGCCACCGGGGTGCAGGTGGCCGACGGCACTGACGATCGTCCCGCCGAACGGCATCGCGAACTCGTTCTGCTTGACGCCGTCCGGGTAGGGGTCCTTCGCCTGGTCGGGGAACGTGAACGTGCCCTTGGACCCGGTCCCGCGCAGCACGTCGAAGACCGGGTAGCCCCAGCCGCGCCGCACGTCCATCCACAGCGGCTTGACCGGCTTGACCGACTTCGCGAGCCTGCTCATCGCGGGAATGAAGTCCAGGTCCCAGACGAGCTTGACCTTCGTCGCGTTCGGCGTGTTGTTGTGGATCATCTGGTTCAGCAGCCAGGTGTCCGAGGCCTTGTACGCGTAGCCGTAGCCGCGCGGGATCTGGAAGACCGTCTTCTCCTCGCCGCCGAAGAAGATCGGCTCGATGTTGGCGAGCGGGGCCGCGGGCGACGTGCCCGACAGGTTCATCCAGACGCCGTGGTGCAGGTGGATCACATCGACCGGCGGGACCTTGCCGTCCATGTACACCAGGTCCGGCCGCGCGCGGATGATGAAGCCGTCGACCTTCGGCTTCTCCTTCTTGATGAACGTGTTCTCGATCGTGTTCTGCCCGGGCTTGACCGTGATCGGGCCGAACTCGTAGTGCAGCCGCTGGATGTCCTTGGACTCGGGCCACCCGCCGCCGTTGACGGTCCCGCCGGCCAGCGCTACGGGCGCGAGTACGAGCAGCAGCGCAAGCGCGGGAACAACGGCGCGGGCGCAACGGACGACGGAGCGAACGACGACAGCGGACATGCAGGCCCCTCCTGGGCGAAAAACGCGAACCGCCAGTCTGCCACAGCCCCGGGCGCGCCAGCGCAGGCACGGCCGCCGGGGTCGCTACGCTGCCGAGCGTCTGGCGACGTGGCGGAGTGGCTACGCAGCGGCCTGCAAAGCCGTGTACACCGGTTCGATTCCGGTCGTCGCCTTGCTGGCCGTTTCGGGTGCTTCCGGACCCCCTAGAACGTCTGTTCGGTCCGCGCTGGCGAACGTGAACCCGCGAACGGCGCCCGCGAGCTCTTCGTGCGTCGGGCTTCCGAGGTACGTCTCAGTGGTCGCAAGGGTCGCGTGCCCGAGCAGAAACTGCGTGTGTCTCGCCCCCGCGTGACGTGCCATGTGATCGGCGAACGCGTGCCGCAGCAGGTGCGGATGGATGTGCGCCGCGATGCCCGCGCGGTTCCCAACCGCCATGACCAGGCTGCGCAGAGCCTGAGACGACGACCGCTTGAATCGTAGGTCAGAACGCTGCGTGTTAGCAGGCGGATCGGAAAACCGCTGCGACGGCAGGACGTACTCGTCCGCTGCGATGTTGAACCGGATCTCCGCGACGATCGGCTCCAGCTCGGCAACGACGGGTACGGTCCGCGGGCGCTTTCCCTTCGCGATGTCGCCAGAAACCCAGATCACCCCCGGGCGAGCAAAATGCCGGCCTTGCAGCCCGCGCACCTCAGCGTTCCGAAGACCCGCGCAGAACATCAGATAGACAGCCCAGCGCTCACGGCGCGTGTTCGTCGCGAGCAACATCGCCGCGGCCTCAGCGCGGGTCAGGCGGTACACGTCCGTCGGCTGCTTCTTCGGCCGACGCGTCTGACGGGCCGGGTTGTCCTTCCGCACCCCCTCTTCCATTGCCCAGTCGTAGAAGCTCACGAGGATCGAGCGGCTCGTGCGCTGCGTGTTCGGGTTCGGCCACCGGCGGAGCGTCCGCTTCACATCGTTGCGCCCGACGTAGCGCGGATCGCGGTTCTCCACATCCGTCGCGTGCCGATTGAGCACGCTGCGGTAGGAGCGCTCGGTGGACGCTGAGTTCATCCGCCCCTGGGCGAGCATGTCATCGCAGAACGCGTCGATGGCCGCCGTCAGCTTCACGACTCCTCCCTCTCGCGCTCTTCCTCGATCTCCGCGAACGTCCAATGCTCGAGCAGGTCAAGACCGGTGGGGGTGATCAGGTAGACAGGTCCGCCATCCTCGCCCGCATCCACGTCCACCTCGCGATCGACGTAGTCCGCCAGGACGCGCGCCCGCTCTTGATCGTCGCCGCCGACGCGTTCGGCGATCTCGTCGGGACCCATCGCGCCGTGATTGGCAAGCGTCTGCAGAACCGCCAGTCGCATGTCACCGACCGATCCCCCGTACCGCGCTCGCAGCTCGTACAGCGTCGGGCGACTCACGCCCGCGACGCGTGAGATCTCCGCCAGGCTGATCCCGGCCTGCAGCGCGTCAGGCAGAAGGCGGGCAACGCGATCCAGTTCAAGCTCGGCCTGGTGCAGAGCCAGCGAGCGCGCTGCCCCCGCAGCCTGCAGCTCACTCAGGTGCAAGCCTCTGACGAGTGCGCGCCCCTTCTCGTGCAGCCTGTGATCCTTGCTCCGCGACATGAGCAACCAAGGTAAGGCTCATCTCGGTCCTTGTCAAGTTCCTTACAAGAAGCAGCAAACTGACTGGCACCATGAGCATCTGACCACTGAGCAACCTGGTTGCCGCCGGGGACTGTGAGGTCAAGCCGTTGCGCGTCGCCACAGTCAACGGGCTCGCCCCTGGTCCCCGTCAGGCCAGCGCGCACCGTAGTCGAGGCTCGCGAAGAGCCCGCGGCGGGCCGTCTTGAGAGCGACCACAGCCATCTCCATGCTGTTTGCAGCGTCCACCGCTTCGTCGACTAGATGCTGCTGACACTCCGCGTGGTAGCGCTCGGCCGCCGCCAGGTACAGCTCAAACCCGTGAACCAGCGCAACGTGGTCGTCCTTGGCACAGTGCGGCACCCGCAGACGCGACAGTTTCCGCAGCACCTTCGCAGTCGCGCGCTCGGCCTTAACCGTGGCCCGCGCGTACGTGGCGAGGTCGCGGTCGCGGGCGTCGCGCAGGGCCATGGCGTAGCGCCGTTCGTCGCCCCTCGTTGACTCGCCAAGGAGGCGCTCAACCGAGTCATCGAAGGATTGGGCAGCCACAACTACCTGCCCCGCTCGCTCCGGGAACGGGATCGAGCGGTCTGCGCGCACGATCTCCGCCTCAGACAGCAGCTCTAGCAACCGTGAGTGCTCTCTTTCGTAGGCCCCCGGTGGACTCACTCGCTGCACGCGGGTGCTGAGCCAGGGAGTCCGGGCGGTGAAATCGTCGTACGCCCACTGGGCACCATTTGCCCATTCGTTCCAAGCGTTCGTCACCCGACGCGCGTAAGCGTCGGAACTCCACGGGCTGACCCACACACCGCTCAACCAAAGCAGCCCACCGGCCACACCGGCGCAGGCCGCGGCGAGCGCCCATCGGCGGTCCGCCGCAAACCACAGCGTCAGCCCGGCGACGGCTAGACCGGCTCCTGATCCAACCTGCTGCCGCCTGCGGTCCAACACGAATGCCCGACGAGCAGCGACTGGCGTCCGACTGCCCTCGGTCACAACGTGAGCCTACCCCGAACATGCTCTTCTTCTGTTTTTCTTTCTCTCACCTGTGCCTTGTGTGCTTTAGAGCTTCAAGGCGGGCGGCTGAGCCGCCCGCACGACCGCTCGCAGCGCACCCTCGCGGCGGCTCGCCAAAGGTCCCCGGGGCAGACTGCGCCCCTGGGGACCCCGCCGCAGCGGGTGCAGCTCCCGTTCGCGCCAACGACCCCGAGCGATGCGAGCCGAGCCAACCCGACCCAACGCGCGAGCCCCGCACTCACGCGGGTGCGGCGCGCGCGACGCGCGCATCCGCAGCCGCGCTAGGAGCGTCCGACGCGGTTATCACCCGTTGCCGAGCACGCCACCCCAAGCACTGAACCCCACGCCGAAGAGGAACAAGACGAAGCCCCATTGCTGGAACCGGAGCGACCGCCCGACGGCCTCCCTCTCAGCATCGTGTTCGCGCCGACGTTCATCGGCCTCTTGCTCAAACCGCTTGCGTGTAGCCCGGTCCATCTCGGTGATCTCCGTGCGTACGGCCGCTACCACTCGTTCAGTGTTCGCCTCATGCGCCGCGAGTGCGTCCGCCAGGCGGTCCACACGCTCACCGATCGTGGGGACTAGTCGATTGGCAATGCCGACCACACTCAGGCTGCCCGACGCAGTAGCCGTGGCTGCGCTTGCACCGTGGAGGTTGGCCGGATACGCGGGGTGTGGGCGGCGCATGAAGTCTGTGCGACGCAGCCACCATGCGTTGAGCCGTGCGCCCCAACGCTTGCGCCATGGCGTGTGCTCGGGGAACCAGTGGCGCTGGACACCGAGTTGGTCCGCCAGCGTCATCGACAGTCCGCCGACTTCCAGCGCGGCGCCGCCGACGGTGAGTGCGTTGGCCCAGCTCACGGCAGGACCGTAAGACGCCGGGCAGACGACCACCTGCAGCACCACCTTCGCCACAACTAGAAGAGCGGGAGCTGCTTGGCCACACAGACCGGCGAGGGACGGGCTCCCAACGGCTCCCACGGCCGTTCCGGCCTCGGACGGCTTGGAGGACGCAGACGCCGCCAGGTGAACGGATCGACGCCGTAGCTTGCCGCCCAAGCGAAGAACTTCACAAGGTCCGCGTAGTCTCGCGGACCCCACACATGCCAGGCTCGCCGAGCCAGCCGCAAGAACCGCATCGTGATGCCCGTCCGCCGCGTCAGGACCGGCGAGACGAAGACCGGCTGCACTCGGGGCGGGACGACCTTCAGCGCCTCCATGCCGCCCTTGGTCAGGTACTTCGCCAAGTAGGAAGCGACCTGCGCCGAGCCGCCGTGGGTCGGCTTGGTCGCCTTGAACTGTCGCCCGAAGCCCTCACGTACGGCCTCACGCTTGAGCCGCGACAAGAACCAGCGGACTTCACCCGGGCGAACCGTGCCCTTCCACCCGATGACAACGTGTAGGTGGATGACCCCACGCTCGCATTCGGGGACGTACGCGAGGACCTTGAGGTCGGTGACGCGGATGCCGTGCCGCTTCGCGTAGAGCCGCGCGCGGCGCAGTGCGCGCTGCCACTTCGCATAGACCTCGCGATTCCACTCTTCCGCTTGAATCGGGCGTACGACGCAGCCCTTCGGCCCGGTGCAAGCCGACCCGTCGGCCGGGTGCCCGCACAGGTCGGTCGCGAACGGCAGCACGGCCCGCCCCGGGGCCGTGAGCGTGACAAGCGACTGGAAGTGTCCCCATGCCGGGAGGTTGTGCTTCAGTCGCGTCGCCTGGTCCCGCGCCCATTGCGTCGAGAAACCGGCGCAGTCACGGCGCTTGCACGTGATCAGGTAGCCCTCCGGCGTCATGTACCGGGAGCGCCCGCAATGCGGGCAGTCCCGGCCCCCGGCGTAGCTCGTCTCCGAGCGGGGCTCTACGGCAGGTCCGACCACGCCGGTCCCCAAACGGGGAACGGCAGAAACGCCGGAAACAGTCGATTAGGCGACGGCACCGGTTCGATTCCGGTCGTCGCCTTGCTGGGCTTGCGGCCGGTCCCGTGTTCAGCACGGAACCGGCCATGCGACGCCTACGGAGCGGCCGACAGCGCCGCGGGGATCACCGGATAGTCGGGCTGGATCCGGCGCGCGTGCGCCTCGGCGGGCCGGCCCTCGACGAGCGCGGCGACGTCCTCGAACGCCAGCAGCACCCGCACGGTCGTGCCGATCTGCCAGTCGGCGGCGTTCAGCTGCTCGCCGCCGATCGTGCCGTCGGCGAGCAGCGCGTCCACCTGGTCCAGCAGGCCCGGCAGCTCGGCCAGGTCCTGCGTGATGCGCTCCCTCGTCGCCCCCGCCTGGGCGATGAACAGCGGCACCAGCGGCGTGAGCAGCACGCCCGTCAACTTCGGCGCCGGGAAGGGCGAGGCGACCTCCGCGAACCACTGGCGCTGGCGCAGGTGGTCGCGCAGGCCACGGCGGATCAGCCGGCGCGGGATCGGCTGGAGGACCTGCTCGCCCCAGCGCTCGGCCTCAACGACCCGTGCGCGGAGTTCCGGGTCGAGGGGGAACAGCTCACGCTCGGGAGCGACCTCGTCGAGCGTCGCGGCGATCGCGCGCGACCCCTGCACGCGCGTGCCGTCCGCGAGTCGCAGCGCGGGCACGGTCGGGCCGCGGAACCCGCGCGCCCAGAGGACGACCGGGTGCAGGCCGCCGGGCAGCACGACCTCGCGGAACGCCACGCCCTGCTGGCGCAGCATGCCGGCGACGCACAGCGACGGATGCGACAGCCGGATCGAGTAGAGGCGCGCGGTCACGACGCCTCCTCGGCCGCAACCGTTCCGGCGCGACCCGGCGCCGGCATCCCGCGCAGCAGGACGTAGGCGGCGATCGCGCCGCACAGCGCCAGCCCCGCCGCCAGCGCGAACGCGCCCTGATAGCCGTGCGTGAGCGCCGCCCCGCCGACGGGCGACGCGCCCGGGTGCGCCTCGACGAACGACGACGTGCGCGACGCGGCGAACGTGGACAGGGCCGCCAGGCCGAGCGCCCCGCCCAGCTGGCGTGAGGTGTTGACCAGGCCCGACGCCAGACCCGCCAGCCGCCCGGGAACGCCGGTGACCGCGGCGATCGTGACGGGCACGAACGACAGGCCGAAGCCCAGCGCCGCGACGACGGATGCGAGCAGCACGTCACTCGCCCAGCTCCCGGTCGCGGAGATGCCCGTCAGCAGCAGCGATCCGAGCGCGATCAGCGTCAGGCCCAGCGTCAGCGTGTTGCGCACGCCGAACTGGGCGATGAGCTTCGGCGCCAGGGTCGCCGTCACCGCCAGCGTCAGCGTCATCGGCAGGAATGCCAGGCCGGCGCGGATCGGCGTCAGCCCCAGCACCTGCTGAATGTAGAGCGAGAGGAAGAACCACAGGGCGAACATCGAGCTGCCCATCAGGACGACCGCGACGTTGGCCCCGGTCAGCGTGCGCGACGCGAAGATCGACAGCGGCACGAGCGGCGCCTTCGCGAACCGCGCCTCGATCAGGACGAACAGGCCCGTCAGCGCGACGCCGAGCAGGAACGGCACCAGCACCTGCCACGCGGTCCAGCCGTAGCGGTCGATGTTGACGATGCCGAAGACGATCGCGCTCAGCCCGAGCGTGATCGACACGGCGCCCGCGGCGTCGAAGCTGCGGTGCTCCATCGATCCGCGGCTCTCGACGAAGACGCGCCACGCGGCGGGCACCAGCACGAGGCCGATCGGCACGTTGATGAGGAAGATCCAGCGCCAGCTGAGCAGGCCCGTCAGGAGCCCGCCGACCAGGGCGCCCGCCGTGCCGCCCGCCGCGGCGACCGCGCCCCAGGCACCGAGCGCGCGGTTGCGCTCGGGACCCTCGGCGAACGTGGTCATGATGATCGACAGCGTCGCCGGCGCAACGACCGCGCCACCGAGCCCCTGCAGCGCCCGCGCGGCGATCAGCTGGGCCTCGCTCTGCGCCAGCGCGCCGAGCAGCGAGGCGAGCGTGAACAGCGCCACGCCGACGATGAACATCTTCTTGCGCCCGAGCAGGTCGCCGGAGCGCCCGCCGAGCAGCAGGAAGCCCGCGAACGGGACCGCGTAGGCGCTGACCACCCACTGCAGGCTGCTCTCGGAGAAGTGCAGCCCGTCGCGGATCGACGGCAGCGCGACGTTGACGACCGACACGTCCAGGATCACCATGAACTGCGCCGCGCACGCGAGCAGCAGGATCAGTCCCGAGCGCGGGACGCGGTGGGCGTCGGGCATGACCGAACCGTAGCTGGCGGCCGACCCCGGCCCCTGGGGCGTCAGCGACCCGCGAAGAACGCCAGCGCGCGCTCGGCCACGATGTCCGGTCGCTCGTCGGCGACGAAGTGCCCGGCGTCCGGCACGCGGACGATCTCCAGCGGGTCGCCCGGGCGCACGGCGTGGTCGATCATGCGCCCGGTGACGACCACGTCCTGCTCGCCGAAGATCAGCAGCGTCGGCACGCTGAGCGGCGTGTCGGCGTAGCGCCCGCGCAGCAGCTGGGGCAGCTCCTCGCGCTGGAACGTGCGGTAGATCTCGCGCGTCACGTGCCGGCGGCCGGGCTCGGCCAGCGGCCCGGTGAACTGCGCCAGGTCGGTGTCGCTGATCGCGTCCTTGTCCACCAAGCCGCGGCGGATGCCGGCCGCGACGCGCCGCTCGTCGCCGACGAGTCCGGAGCCGCGCTTCGTGGCGAGCACCACCTGATAGAGCACGCGCCACGCGCTGAGCACGGTGTGCAGCAGCGACGGGTCGCGCGCCCACGGCGGCGGGATGTTCAGCACGACGAAGCGCTCGATCCGGCCCGGCTCGCGGAACACCATGAGGTACCCGGCCCAGCCGCCCCAGTCATGGGCGAGCAGCTTCACGCGGTCCAGGCCCAGCGCGTCCATCAGCGCGAGCATGTCGGTCGCGAGGTTCTCCTTGTCGTACCCGAGCGGCGTCGCCTCGCTCCAGCCCATCCCGCGCAGGTCGGGGACGTAGCAGCGGTACCGCTCGCTGAGCTGCGGCAGCACCTTGCGCCAGGTGAACCAGTTCTGCGGCCAGCCGTGCACGATCAGCAGCGGCTCGCCGTCCGCCGGCCCGGCGACCGCGACATGGAACCGCACGCCGCGCGCCTCCACGAACCGGTGCTCGACCTCGACGCCGGGGACCGCCGGGAACGGGCGGTCCATCAGGCGGCCGGCACCTCGGACTCGCACAGCGCCTTGAGTGCCGCGGCGGTGCGGCGGATGTCGCCGGTCAGCGACGGCTTCAGGCCCAGGTTGACGAGCGGGCCGAGCGGTCCCAGCCCGGGCTCGTAGCTGAAGGTGTGGGTGTAGGCGGTGCCCTCGCCGTCGGGCTCGACCGTCATCTCGAGCCGCATCGACTTCGCGACCCAGATGCCCTCGCCGTCGTGGATCGCGTGGCGCGGCGGCTCGCAGGCGGTGACGCGCCAGCTCGACCGGCCGGTCAGCGGGCCGGAGATCCGGTTGCGCTCGGTGTACGTGACGCCGAGGTCGGCGACCTCGCTGCTGGCGGTGACGACCTCGAGCGTGTTCGGCACCCACTCCGCATAGCGGCGCGTGTCGGAGATCGTCGCCCACACCTGCGCGGGCGGCGCGGCGATGTGCAGCCGATGCTCGATCACCTGGATGGTCATCGGCGCACCCTACCCCGCCGGTAGGGTCGCCCGCATGGCGTCGCGCGAGGTCGATGTGGTGGTCGCCGGCGGCGGGGTCGTCGGCTGCGCCGCGGCGCTCGCCCTGGCGCGCCGCGGAGCGTCCGTCGTGCTGGTCGAGGCGCTGCCCGGGCTGGCGCTGCAGGCCAGCGGCACCAACTCGGGGATCCTGCACACGGGGTTCGACTCCAAGCCCGGCGAGCTGGAGACCGAGCTGATCCTGCGCTCGGCCGCGCCGCGCGACGCGATCATCGACGCGCTCGGCGTTCCCGTGCTGCGCTGCGGCGCGGTACTGCGCCCGCGCGACGACGGCGAACTCGACCGCGTGGACGCGCTGGCGGCGAACGCGCGCGCCAACGGCGTCGAGGTCGGGCGCGGCCCGCAGGGCGAGCTGCTCGTCCCGGGCGAGAGCGTGACCGACCCGGTCGCCTTCACCCTCGCCCTTGCGGGCGCCGCGATCGCCGCGGGCGCCGAGGTGCTCGTCGATACGGCGGTCGAGGCGGTCGAGCGTGACGGCGACGCGCTCGTCGTCCGCGCGGGCGATCACCGGATCAGCACGCGGGCGCTGGTCAACTGCGCCGGCCTCGGCGCGGACGACATCGCCCGCATGGGCGGCGACGCGCGGTTCACGATCCGCCCCCGCAAGGGCGAGTTCCTCGTGTTCGACGCGCCGCCGTCCGGCCCGCTGGAGGCGATCCGGTTGCCGGTCCCCTCGGCGACGACGAAGGGCCTGCTCCTGTTCCCGACGATCCACGGGCACGTCGTCTGCGGCCCGACCGCGCACGACCAGGACGACGAGTACGACTGGTCCGTGCGGCCGGGCGCCGAGGCCGAGCTGCGCGACAAGCTGGCGCAGGTGCGGCCCGACCTGGCGGGCGCCGCGCCGATCGGCCGCTACGCCGGGCTGCGCCCCGCGGGCGTCGGGAGCAACTACGTCGTCGGGCACGCGCCGTCCTGCCCGGGCCTGGTGCACGCCGCGGCGATCCGCTCGACCGGGCTGACGGCGTCGGTGGGCATCGCCGAGCGCCTGTGCGAGCTGGTGGCCGAGCTCGGCGTCCCGCTCGGCGAGCCCGCGCCGCTCGTGCCCGGCCCGGCCCCGCCGGGAATCGGCCTCGACGGCCCGTGGTGGGCCCGCACCGCGGACTTCGCGGCACGGGCGGGCGCATGACCGGCGCGCCGCTGCTGCTCGGCATCGACGAGG
This sequence comes from Solirubrobacteraceae bacterium, assembly GCA_046594555.1. Classification (GTDB taxonomy): domain Bacteria; phylum Actinomycetota; class Thermoleophilia; order Solirubrobacterales; family Solirubrobacteraceae; genus F1-60-MAGs163. Next base: position 2,923 of record JBKJRO010000049.1, on the reverse strand, counting down.
GCACCACCGCGGTCAAGGTCGCGCTGTTCGACGCGCAACTGCGGCCGCTGCGCGAGGCGCGCCGCAGCGTGCCCGTGAGCCACCCCCGGCCAGGCTGGGTGGAGAAGGATCCGCTCGCGATCCTCGACGCCGTCGTGTCCGCCGTCGGCGAGGTGCTGGCGGGCGCGCCGTGCACGGTCGTCGCCGCCGGCCTGGCGCACGAGGGCGAGTCCGTGCTCGCGTGGGATGCGGCCTCCGGCGCCCCGCTGACGGCCGTGATCGTCTGGCAGGACAAGCGCGCGGAGTCCGTGCTGTCCGAGCTGGACGCGCAGGACCTCGCCGCGATCCGCCGGCTGACCGGCCTGCCGCCGGACCCCTACTTCTCGGCCGGAAAGCTCGCCTGGCTGCTGCGCCACGACGCGGGCGTCGCCGCCGCGGCGGATTCCGGCACGCTGCGGCTGGGCACCGTTGACGCGTTCCTCTGCGACCGGCTCGGCGGCGGCTTCGCGACCGACCCGTCGACCGCGTCGCGCACGATGCTCCACGCGCTGCGCACGCCGGGCTGGGATCCGTGGCTGTGCGAGCGCTTCGGCGTCCCGCCGGCGGCGCTGCCCGCGGTGGCCGACACGGCCGGCGACCTCGGCACGCTCTCCCACCCGTCCTGGCCGTGCGAGCTGCCGCTGCGCGCGCGGGTCTGCGACCAGCAGGCGGCGCTCGCGGGCAACGGCTGCGTCGTGCCGGGCACCGTCAAGGCGACGTACGGGACCGGCGTCTTCGTGCTCGCCAACGTCGGCGACGACCTGCCGGACCCGATCCCCGGCGGCCTGCTCCCCACGGTCGCATGGCGGATCGGCGGCCGCGACACCTTCGCGCTGGACGGCGGCGTCTTCGCCGCGGGCGCGATGCTCGACTGGCTCTGCGCGCAGCTCGGGCTCGCGGCCGACGCACCCGCGCTCGGCGAGCTCGCGCGGTCGGTGCCGGATGCGGGCGGCGTGCGCGTCCTCCCCGCCCTCGCCGGCCTGGGTGCACCGTGGTGGGACCCGCAGGCGCGCGCCGTCATCAGCGGCATCACAGGGGCGACGACGAAGGCCCACATCGCGCGGGCCGCGTTCGACGGGATCGCGTGGCGCGTCGCGGACATCGTCGAGGCGATCCGCGAGGCCATGCCGGTGCTCGACCTGCGGGTGGACGGCGGCCTGACGAACGAGCCGCTGCTGCTGGAGCTCCAGGCACGGGCGATCGGCGCCGCCGTCGGATCGGCCGGCGCCGACGCGACCGTCCTGGGCGTCAGCGCGCTCGCCGCGGTCGGCGCCGGTGTGCTCGACGACGTCGCCGCGATCGCCCGGTACACCGCGGCGGACCGCACGACCCCCGGTGCCGGGCTGCTCGACCCGGCCGAGCACGACCGCTGGCGGGCGTTCGCCGCCGCGGCCGGCGGTCTGCGCTAGTGCGGGTGGCCGCAGGTTCCGTGCGGAATCGGCGAGCGGATCGTCGTGGCTGACGGTGCGCGCGAGTGCAGCGCGTGCCGGTGGCACGTGCAAGCTCGTGCGTGCCGTCAGACGCGGTGAGGCGCCGACGACACGCATGGAACTTCCGGCCGCGCGTACTAGTCGGTCTGAGCTGCCGCCGCGGTGCGCCGGCGCTTGGGCTTGGGCTTCTGCGCGGCGGGACCCAGCGCAACCTGCAGCGCACCCGCGGCCTCGGCCATCGCCAGCGCGCCGGCGCGGCCCTTGCCGACGAGGTTCGCGAACCCGTGGACCAGCCCCGGATGGCGGCGCAGCGTGACGGGAACGCCCGCCTCGCGCAGGCGCTCGGCGTATGCCTCGCCCTCGTCGCGCAGCGCGTCGAAACCGGCGGTGGTGACGTACGCGGGCGGCAGCCCGGTCAGGTCATCGGCCAGCAGCGGCGAGATCCGCGTGTCGGACCTGTCGGCCTCCGCGGGCAGGTAGTGCCCCCAGAACCAGCGCATGTCGTCCCTCGTCAGCAGGAAGCCTTCCCCGAACAGCTCATAGCTCGGCCACTCGCGCGTCGCGTCCACGGCGGGGTAGATCAGCAACTGGAACGCCGGCGCCGGGCCCTTCTCGGCCGTCGTCACCTGGCTGACGACCGCGGAGATGTTGCCGCCCGCGCTGTCGCCGCCGACGGCGATCCGGGCCGGATCGAGGCCATGGTCGGCCGCGTGCTCCGCGATGTCGCGGAAGGCTGCGATCGCGTCGTCCACCGGCGCCGGGAACGGGTGCTCCGGCGCGAGGCGGTAGTCGACCGAGATGACCGTGACGCCCGCGCGCTGCGCGAGGAAGCGGCACGTCTGATCGTGCGTGTCCAGGTCGCCGATCACCCAGCCGCCGCCGTGGAAGAAGACGAGCCCCGGGCCGGGGGCCGTGAAACCCTCCGGCACGTAGCGGCGCGCGGCCAGCGTGCCGTCGGCGCCCGCGACGCGGATCTCGTCCGCGCGGCCGATCGCCAGCGGGTGGCCGGCGAACAGCCCGACCTCGCGACGGATCAGCAGCCGCGCCTCACGCGGCGACACGTCGGAGAAGTTCGGCTGCGGCTGGAGCTTGCGGACCGCGAACAGCAACTGCAGTTCGGGATCCAGCGTCTGGCCGTCGGCGATGTGGGGCGTGCCGCCCGAAAGCGCGATCTTGGCGCGCGCGGGCAGTCCCAGGATCGGGCCGAGCATGCTCGCCTGGATCCGGTCGGGCGTGGTGAGCGGAATCTGGGGCATGGCGGGACCGTACCGGACGGTCGTCGACGTCCGCGACCGGACCGTGGCTATACTTCCGCCCTCTTGCGGCTGTAGCTCAGTTGGCTAGAGCGTCTGCTTGCCATGCAGAAGGTCGAGAGTTCGAGTCTCTTCAGCCGCTTGAACGAAAGCCCCGCGTGAGCGGGCCTTTCGGCGTTTCTGACGCACGTTGCGGGGAGTTCGTCTCCCGGAACCGTCTCC
>JBKJRO010000043.1:0-2689 GCA_046594555.1 Solirubrobacteraceae bacterium | reverse complement strand
GCACCGCCGACAAGCGCGCCCTTGTCGCGCCCTTGCCGCCCGCCCACGTACGGGCTGGGCGGAGCGCTACCGGGTGGTGCTCGTCGCGGCGGGTGCGCTCCCATGAAAGCCCTGTACGTCGTGCTGGTCGCATTCGTCGCGGCCCTGCTCGTGTCGATTCCGTTCAGCCCCGGCACGCACCGGGCGCCAGCGTCTACACGCCGAACGCGCCAACCGTGCTCAGGCGCGCGAGATCCGGCTCAGGGTCGGAGCGCCGCCGAGCGCAGCGTGCCGTCAGCGCCCGTGTTCCGTCGCCCAGGCGGAGATCGGGCCCGATCCGGCGATGGTCGTCCCGTCAGGCAGTGCTAGCACAGGCAGTTTCTCTTGCCCGCTGATTCGTGCGAGCTCGGGTCGGGTGCCCGTCGTGCCGATCCCCATCGGTCGGCCTTTGCCGAACACCTGGCTGCTGTGCTCGATCCCGGCCTTGTCGAGCGCATTATGGGCTTTCGCGCACGCGTGTAGCGAGCCGAACCTGGCCTGGTAGTGACATGTGTACAGCAGCGGCTGGCTGGGCGGATGTTCCAAGGAAGGCATAGGTCTCGATTCCTGCCGGACTGTGCGTGGGCGCAACACGAACCTACGCCTTTTCAGACACGCGGGCGGGATTTTCATTCGGCGTCGCAACATGCGGAGCGAGCGCGTAGGCGCGCCTTGCGACGCGAGGACTACGCTCGGGCGATGGAAGCCCAGACTCGCTACGCGGTGAGCGGCGACGTGCACATCGCGTATCAGGTCATCGGTGATGGGCCGCTTGATCTCGTGATCGTGCCCAACTGGCTCTCGCACGTCGAGCTTGGCTGGGAGGAGCCCGCGATCGCCGAGACGCTGCGAGGGCTGGCCCGCTTTGCGCGGCTGATCGCCTTTGATCGGCGAGGCTCAGGGATGTCGGAGGGCTCCGCGGGCGCGACGCTCGACGCGCAGATAGACGACGTGCTTGCCGTCACTCGCGCCGCCGGGTCCGCTCGCCCCGCGCTGCTCGCAGCAAATGAGGGCGGCGGGGTGGCGGCGATGTTCGCGGCTGCGCACCCAGAAAGCGTCCGCGCGTTGGTGCTGTTCAACCCGATGGCGCGCATGGTCAGCGGCGACGGCTATGAGTTCGCCGAAAGCGCCGAGCGCTGGGAGCAGCGCACGCGCCAGATCGTCGCCTCCTGGGGAACCGAGGCGACCCATCCGCCGACCGGCCTCGACGAACCGGTGGCCGTCCGCAGGTGGGCGCGCTACCAGCGCTTTTGCATGGGGCCCGGGAGCGCGGCAGCAACGCGCGCGACGATCGGCGCGACCGACGTGCGCAGCGCCTTGCCAAGCATCCAATGCCCGACCCTGGTGCTCCGTCGCGTCGACGATCGCCAGATCGACCCGAGACACGCACGCTACGTCGCCGATCACCTCCCCGGTGCCCGGCTTGTCGAGCTTCCGGGCAGCACCTCGGTCCTGTTCGCCGGCGACCGCGAGGCAATGCTCGCCGAGATCGAGCGGTTTCTGACCGGCGCACACCAAACGGTCGTCAGCGAACGCGTCCTCGCCACCGTGCTGTTCACCGACATCGTCGGCTCAACCGAGCGAGCAGCCCAGCTTGGCGATGGGCCGTGGCGGTCCCTGCTGGCTCGCCACGACACCATCGTGCGCGAGGAGGTCCAGCGCCACCGCGGGCGCCTCGTGAAGTCGCTCGGCGACGGGGCGCTCGCAACGTTCGACGGGCCGAGCCGCGCGATCAGCAGCGCCACCGCCATCCGCGACCGGATCCGCGAGCTGGATCTAGAGATTCGCGCCGGTCTGCACACCGGCGAATGCGAGCTTCTTACGGGCGACGACGTCGGCGGACTCGCAGTGCACATCGCCGCCCGCATCAGCGGCCTCGCCCGAGCCGGAGAGGTGCTCGTCAGCAGCACCGTTCGCGACCTCACCATCGGCTCAGCGCAGACCTTGATCGACCGCGGGGAGCACGAGCTCAAGGGTGTCCCCGGCCAGTGGCAGACCTTCGCCGTCAAGGCATAGCTCCGCTGGCGGCCCGTCAATCGCTGTCGAGTCGGGAATGTACGTCGCAGGTTCGAGTCTTGGACGACCGTCGCGGCCGATGATCGAGCGGGTAGCGGCATCCTCGTCGCTTCCGATCCAGAACCCGTCAGGAGACGGCTACGGCATCGCAGCCGACGACCATGGGAAGTTCTACGCGGCAGGTAGCTCGATCGTCCGGTTCCGCCCGAGCTAGCCGGGTCGGGGGCGGTGTTGCGGGTCGCACAGTCGTCCCCGTATCCGTCCCCAGCGACGGAGGACAGCGGCAGACACCCAGCAGCCACGGGCGATCCGGAGGATCGCCCGCCCGGCTACGGAACCGAGGGTCAGGGGTTGTGGTCAGGGAACCGTGCCGTCCTGGGTGTCGCCCTGGGCGGCGTTGAGGTCAGTCGCGATGTCGGTGCCCGGTCCGCCGCTGAAGCGGTCGGCGCCTGCGCCTCCGGTCATCCGATCGTTGCCCATGCCGCCGGCGATCGTTTCGCCGTCGCCGTCGCCGTCGCCGTCGCCGTCGCCGTCGCCGTCGCCGTCGCCGCCGCCGTTGAGCGTGTCGTTGCCGCTGCCGCCGCACAGCAGGTCGTTGCCGGCCAGCCCGCTGAGCGGGTCATTGCCGCTGCCGCCCGTCCGGAGGGTGATGATG
>JBKJRO010000153.1:0-35512 GCA_046594555.1 Solirubrobacteraceae bacterium | reverse complement strand
AGCTCGGCAGCCACTACCACGGCCAGGTCGAGGCCACCGAATCGCGATTCGATCCCACCCACCGCCCCCATCCGGCCGGCCCCGCGCAGCTCGCGGGCGGAGCGGCATGACCCCCGTCGCCGTCCTGCGATAGCGTCGTGGTCATGGTGCACGCGTTCGTGAGCCTCCTCGCCGCCGCCGCGGAGGAGGAGAAGAGCAAGACGGCCTTCTACATCGTCGGCTGCCTGTTCGGCGTGTGGGCGATCGTCCTGTTCGCGGTCGGGCAGAAGTCCGCGAGCTTCCCCGGAACCGCCGGTGCCGCACGGCTGCTGATCGCGATCTCCGTCGGTCTCACCGTCGTTGCGGGCGGCCTGACCGTCTACCTCGGCTAGCCCCGTGATGAGCGACGACGGCGTCGCGATCTCCTACCGAGCGCTGCCGCTGGGCACGCCGGTCGTCGCCGCCGACGGGACGCCGGTCGGCACCGTGCGAGAGGTGCTCGACAACGAGCGCGAGCACATCTTCGACGGACTCATCCTCGACACCCCCTCGGGGCGCCGGTTCGTCGACGCGCCGGAGGTGCAGCGCATCGCCGAGCTGCGCGTGACGCTGACGCTGGATGCCGGAGGTGTCGCGTCGCTCCCACAGGCCGACCCGAAGGGCGGTGCCGAGTTCCAGGTCAACGCCCGCGCCAAGCGCTTCGGGCGGCTCTGGCGCCGTCGCTGAATCATCCCTCGCGGGCAGCGCCGGTCCGCGCATAGGATGCGCATGACGGGCCACTGACCGAGGAGACCGGACGATGAGCAGCGAGACGCAGGGGGCCGGCGAGGGCGCTGGCCTCACGATCACCGACAACCGCACGGGCCGCACGTACGAGCTGCCGATCACCGACGGCACCATCCGCGGCGTCGACCTGCGCCAGATCAAGGTGGACGACGACGACTTCGGGCTGATGTCGTACGACCCGGCGTTCATGAACACCGCCTCGTGCCGGTCGGGCGTGACGTTCATCGACGGCGACAAGGGCATCCTCGAATACCGCGGCTACCCGATCGACCAGCTCGCCGAGCATTCGACCTACCTCGAGGTCGCCTACCTGCTCGTCAACGGCGTGCTGCCGACGCAGCCGCAGCTCGACGCGTGGCGCGACGAGATCACGATCCACACGTTCGTGCACGAGAACATCAAGAGCTTCATGCAGGGGTTCCGGCACGACGCGCACCCGATGGGGATGCTGCTCAGCGCCGTCGGCGCGATGTCCACGTTCTACCCGGACGGGAAGGACATCGAGGACCACGGCAGCCGCCACATCCAGACCGTGCGCCTGATCGCGAAGATGCCGACGCTCGCCGCCTTCTCCTTCCGGCACATGCGCGGCCAGCCGTACGTCTACCCCGACAACGACCTCTCGTACGCGGGCAACTTCCTCTCGATGCTCTACAAGATGACCGAGCTGAAGTACCAGCCCGATCCGCGGCTGGAGCGGGCGCTCGACATCCTTTTCATCCTCCACGCCGATCACGAGCAGAACTGCTCGACCAGCGCGGTGCGCAGCGTCGGCTCGTCCGGCGTCGATCCGTACTCGGCCGTGGCCGCGGGCGTCGCGGCGCTCTACGGGCCGCTGCACGGCGGCGCCAACGAGGCGGTGCTGCGGATGCTGCGGCGGATCGGCTCGACCGAGAACATCCCGGCGTTCATCGAGGGCGTGAAGGCCGGGAACGAGCGCCTCATGGGCTTCGGCCACCGCGTCTACAAGAACCACGACCCCCGGGCCACGATCATCAAGAAGGCCTGCGACGACGTGTTCGAGGTGACGGGCCGCAACCCGCTGCTCCAGATCGCGACCGAACTGGAGAAGATCGCGCTCGAGGACGAGTACTTCATCAGCCGCAAGCTCTACCCGAACGTCGACTTCTACTCGGGCCTGATCTACGAGGCGCTCGGCCTGCCGGTCGAGGTGTTCCCCGTCATGTTCGCGATCGGGCGCACGAGCGGCTGGATCGCGCAGTGGCTGGAGATGATCGACGACAAGGAGCAGAAGATCGCCCGGCCGCGCCAGATCTACACGGGCGGCCGCGGGATCGACTACCTGCCGATCGCCCAGCGCTGAGCGACATGTGACCGGTTCGTTGCGGCTGTGCGCAGGCTCACAGCCGTGGCGCCGCATCGGCGTACCGTCGGGGTCGTGCTCACCCGCCTGCCCAACGGCACCGCCGTCGCCCTGCGCCCGATTGCACCGGACGACAAGGCGCGCCTGACCGCCGCGATGGCCCACGTCTCGGACGAGTCGCTGCGCCGGCGCTTCCTGTCGGCCAAGCCACGGCTGACGGGCAGCGACCTGCGCTACCTGACGGAGATCGACCTGCAGGACCACTACGCCGAGGTCGCTGTGCTCGCCGACCGGCCCGAGGCGATCATCGGCGTGGCGCGATGGGTCCGCGATGTCGATGCGCCGGAGTCGGCCGAGGTGGCCGTGCTCGTCGGCGACGCGTTCCACGGTCTGGGCCTCGGCACGCTGCTCGGCGTCGCCGTCGCCGACGCCGCCCGCGAACGCGGGATCCGCCGGTTCACCGCGACGCTGCTCGGCGACAACGTCGCCGCGCACCGCCTCCTCGAGCGCATCTCCGAGCGCCTGCACGTCCGCCACGACGGGGCCACGGACGAGGTCGTCGGGGAACTGGCCGCGTAGCGGCACGGCGGTTTTCGCGTTACCGCGCGCAGTTGTGGTGCTCCCAGCGCCCACAACCGCGCGCGGTGGGCGAACCGCGCGCCGCGGTGGCGCGGCGCGATCATCTAGCCTCGCGCCCCGTGGCAAGCTTCAAGGTCACGATCCGGCGCGAGGGCAAGACCGAGCGCTTCAGGCGCGATGCGCTGGAACCCGCGCTCGACCTGCTCGAGTTCGAACTGCGCGCGCTGTCCGGCAGCTCGCGGCGCCGGCCCGCGTCCGGGATCGCCAGGACCTACGAGCCCGGCGAGCTCGTCGCGGTCCGCGGCGAGGTCTCCGGGCGTGGGGTCCGGGCGGGCGTCGACGTGCGCGGCGACGGCACGACCGAGGCCTTCACCGGACGCGTGCGCCGCAGCATCGTCGCCGCGCTGCCGGGCGAGAACGCCTACGAGGCGCTGCGTCGAGCGCTCATGGCGTGACCGCCCAGGCGTCGGGCCCGCGGCCCGCCAGGCAGGCGGCGCCGCAGCGCGCGCCGAGGTCCGCCGCGTCGGCGATCGGCAGCCCGGCGCCGAGCGCAAAGGTCAGGCCCGCGGCGAACGCGTCGCCGCAGCCGTAGGCGTCGACCGGCGGACCGGGCGGCGGCGCAGCGACCCACGTCCCGGCGGCGCCGTCGCGGTCGCGCCAGTGTCCGCCCCGCGCGCCGTCCGTCTCGACGACCAGCCGGGGCGGGGTCACGAGCGCTGACAGGTCGCCCTGCTCGCCGGGGTCGGTCGCGCTGGAGACGATCGCGTCGACCTCGACCTGCGCCGCGACCGCGGCGTCGAGCGCCCGGCGCGTGAGCACGAGGACCCGGGCGGCGCGAGCCGCCCGCAGCGCGTCGGCGTCTCCCGCCGAGAAGAACACGGCATCGCAGCCGGCGAGCTCGTCCCAGGGCAGCGGGTCCGCGCGGTGCGGAGCAATCCGCGGCCCGAGCACGGTGATCGTCCGCTCCCCTTCCGCGTCGATGTGCGTCCAGCAGCGGCGGGTCGGCTCGTCCGCGCGGCGCGCGGCGTGCACCTCGACGCCGCGGGCGCGCAGCTCGCCGAGCGCCGTGTCCCCCAGCGCGTCGGCCCCGACCGCGGTCAGGAACGTCGCGGCACCGGCGAGCTTGCGCAGGCCGAGCGCGGCGCCCGCGCCGCCGCCGGCAGGGAGCGCGAAGGTCTGCGACGCGTGGACGATCTCGCCCTGCAGCGGCGCGTGGTCGACGACGGCGAACTCGACCCACTCGACGTGCCCGACGACCGCGACCCGCGTCACAGCACCAGCGCGGCCCCGTTGTCGCGCAGCCAGCGGCGCGGCTCGCGGTAGTCCGGGGCGTGGCGTTCGACGAGGTCCCAGAACGTGCGCGAGTGGTCGAAGACGACGAGGTGGCAGGCCTCGTGCCAGATGACGTAGTCGAGCACCGCCTCCGGCCCGAGCAGCAGGCGCCAGTTGAACGCCAGCGCGCCCGCCGGCGAGCAGCTGCCCCAGCGCGTGCGCTGGTCGCGGATCGTCAGCGCGGTGTGCTCGGCGCCCAGCGCGGCGCACGCGAGCTGCAGGCGGGGCTCGATCTCGGCCCGCGCGGTGCGCCGGTACCAGCGCTCCAGCGCGGGCCGCCCGGGCGCCCCGCAGGGCACGAGGAGGGTGTCGCCGCGGCGGTGCGCGCGGGTCCGGCCGGCCTGCTCGCGCAGCTCCAGCGCGGTCCCCAGGTAGGGCACGGTGCCGGCCGGGCGGTCGATCGCCCGGCGGGCGACGGCGACGTCGGCGAGACGACGGTCGATCCACGGCCGCAGTTCCCGAACGGCGCGCTCGGCCTCGCGCTCGCGCGCGCGCCGCGGCAGCACGACCTCGACCGACCCATCGGGCTCGACCCGCACGCGCACGCGGCGCGCCCGGTCCGAACGGCGCACGGCGTAGGCGAGGTCGTCGGCGGCCACGGCGGACAGGCTACGACCGCGACCGGCGCTCCCACCGCACGGCCCAGGCTTCCAGCGGCGGGTAGACGACGAGCAGCTCGCGACCCTCGCGCGTCAGCGCATAGCCCGACTCCCCCGCCTCGGCGATGCCGGCGTCGCGCAGCTCGGCGAGCCGCTGGGTCAGCACCGAGGACGAGACGCCGCCGCATGCCGACTGCAGCGGGCGGAACGTGCGCGGGCCGTCGCGCAGCTCCCACACCACCCGGAGCGCCCAGCGTCGCCCGAGCAGGTCAAGCAGCGCCATGACGGGCTTGCCCGACGCGGATCCGCGGACGGGGCTGCCGGGTCGTGGTGCTGGAGTCGCGGGCATCGGCGTTGCGCTTTGTTTTCCGAAGCGCTACCGTCTGCGCTTCGATTTACGAAGCAGGAGTGTAGACCCGATGCCCGACCCCACGTCCCGCATCGCCCCGCTCGAGCCGCCGTACGAGCCGGACACCGCCGCGATGCTCGATCGCTGGATGCCGCCGGGCAGCGGCATCGAACCGCTGAGGCTGTTCCGCACGCTCGCGCACCACCCCGGCCTCGCGGCGCGGATGCGCCCGCTCGGCGCCGGCATTCTCGGCCACGGCCTCGTGGCGCCGAGGCTGCGCGAGGTGATGATCCACCGCACGTGTGTGCTCTGCGGGGCCGAGTACGAGTGGGGCGTCCACGCCGTCGCCTTCGGCGGCCCACTGGGCTTCAGCGATGAGCAGCTCGCCTCGACCGTCAGCGGCGACCTGCCGGCCGGGCTGTGGGACGCCGACGAGGAGCTCGTGTTCCGCCTCGCGGGCGAACTGCATGCGACGAGCACGGTCTCGGACGAGCTGTTCGCGCAGCTGCGCGAACACTTCTCGGAGGGCGAGCTGCTCGAGCTCGTCATCACGGCCGGCTGGTACCACACGATCTCGTTCGCGATCGGCCTGGCGCGTGTCGAGCCCGAGCCATGGGCGGCCCGGTTCCCGTAGGACGGGCTCACATCGGGTCCGATCTCGGGCTACCCGGGAGTTTGTCCGGCACCACCGGACAAACTCCCACCTTCACGCCCGGCGGCCATCGAATCGCGATGAGCAATCGCCTCGTTCACCCAACCAGCCGAGACCGCAGCGCCTCGCGCAGCACCAGCACTCCAGGCCCGGACGCCGCCATCCACCTACAGCACGCGCAGCGTCGTCAGCGACGTGTCGCGCGCGACGATCGAGCCGCCCTGGTCGCGGGCGCTGAGCAGGTACTCGACGGCGTCGGCGCTGACGCGGAAGCCCTCGAGGATCAGCGGCACGCCGGGCGGGTAGACCTCGACCGACTCGGCCGCGACGCTGCCGACGGCCTCGCGGAGCGGGACCTCGCGGCCGATCGACTTGGAGTAGCGCCGCGCCGCGTACGGGTGCATCAGCGGGCGGTCCTCCATCGCGCGGAACGGGTTGGCCGGCGGCTCGCGGCGCTCGACGCCGGGGCGGGTCTGCGGGCCGAGGACGTCGGCCATCGCCCTGAGCGTGTCGGGCACGGCCGCCGCACCGAGCTGGAAGGTCGTGATCAGCGTGACCGTGTTGACGCCCGCCTTCTCGATCACGATGCCGCGCTGCACCAGCGCCTCGGCGACCTCGTACCCCGAGAGCCTGTAGCGGCCCAGGCCGAGCGTCGTCTTGATGAGGTCCACCCCGGCGGCGTGATCGGCGACGTCGGCCAGCCAGGCCGGGTCGTCGAGGAAGTCCAGGTCGGGCAGCGCGGCGCGCAGGCCGTCCTTGAGCTCGCGCGTGCGAGCGATCGCGTCGCCGAGCGCCTCGGTCCCCCGCGCGGCGAGCGTGCGGACGGCCGCGTCGGCGCTGGCGAGCAGGTGGTAGCTGGGTGACGTGGTGACGTACTCGCGGTAGGCCTCCTCCATCAGCTCGGAGTCCACGCGCGCCTCGCGCCAGTGGATCAGCCCGGTCTGCTGCAGGCCGCCCGCGAGCTTGTGCGTCGACTGCACGGCGACATCGGCGCCCGCGGTCATCGCGCTCAGCGGCAGGTCGGGATGGAAGTGCAGGTGCCCGCCCCAGGCCTCGTCGACGATGACCATCGCGTGGTCGGACGCCTCGTGCACCGCGGCCGCGATCGCCCGCGTGTTGGCGGCGAGCCCCTCATAGGTCGGGCTCGTGTACAGGACCGCGACCGCCTCCGGGTAGCGCTTGAGGCCGTCGAGGATCTCGTCGACGCTGGGCGGCAGCAGCGCCTCGAACCGCGGCTCGTACGGCGTCGGCAGGAAGCGGAAGTCCAGGCCGAACGCCTTCAGCCCGTTGGTGACCGAGTGGTGGATGTTGCGCGCGACGAGGACGAGCGCGTCCTGGCGCTCCAGCGCGAGCATCCGCAGCACGATCCAGTTGGACCCGCTCGTGCCGTGGACCGAGAACATCGTGCGATCGGCGCCCTGGGTCTCCGCCGCGAAGCGCTCGGCCTCGCCGAAGATCCCGGTGTGATCGACGAGCGTGCCGAAGAACCCGGCCGAGATCGACACGTCGGAGGCGTAGAAGTCATCGACCCGCTCCTGCCCCTCGAGGATCGACGGCGTGCACCAGCGGTGGTAGCGGCGGACGTCCTGGTTGAGGACGCGGACGATCGGAGAGGCGGTCGGCTCGGGCGGCACGCCTGCGATCATGCCTCACCGTGGCCCGGTCCGTTGTCCCACTCCCGCCAGAGGTTCGCTCGCCGTTCATCGTCTACGTCAACGGCGTGCGCCAGACGCCCGGCGAGGACTTCCAGGTCCGTGACGGCGCGCTGATCTTCGACAAGCACCTGAAGAAGGACAAGATCAGCGGCAAGCGCTGGTTCCTCGGCGCCTGGGGCGTCGGCACCTACCGCCAGGACGACTCGATCGACGTCAGCTGGACCAAGTCCGACGGGCAGCCCGCCGTGGCCGAGCGGCTGGAGATCGCCGAGTCGGTCGAGTAGTCACGGCCGGGCGTCGGGCAGCACGGCGATGCCCGCGGCGCGCGCCGCATCCCACAACCGGCGATCCCAGGTGGCGAGGACGAGGTCGTCGTCGGCGACCGCCACCGCAGCGGCGAGGTGCAGGGCGTCGAGTGTGCGCAGGTTGCGGCTGAAGGCGAGCTGCGCGGCGCTGCGGCAGAGGCGGTCGTCGACTTCGACGACGTTGACCGCCTTCCACAGATCGGCAAAACGGCGGAGCAGCGGTTCCGGTTCAGGCTCGTGCAGCAGGCGCGCGGCGACCTCGGTCTGCGCGACGCGGCATGCTGCCAGTTCGCGGGCCTGCGCCAGGCTCCTGGTGACGAGTTCCGAGCCGGGTTCCTGAACGTAGATCTTCAGCAGCGCGCTGGAATCGGCGTAGATTCTCACGCGAGCCCGCGACGTTCCAGGGACTCGCGCATGATCCGCTCGCTCGTCTCCTCCTCCTCCCGCTCACGCAGGAGATCACCGACCGGGTCGGTCTTGAACTTGACCGGGTCGGCCAGCGTGACGGAATGCAGCGGGCGGCTGGCCGGCGTGACGCGCCCCTCGGCGATCAGCTGCTCCATCTTTGAGCGAGGCCTGCTGGACACGCCACTCACCTCGGCGATCGGCTTCCCGCGCTTGGTGATCCGGATCGACTCGCCGGCGCCCACGCGCTCGAGATACGCGCTGAGGTGGCGCTTGAACTCTCTGACGCCGATCTCGATCATGTAGTCACGTTAGCGAGAGATGTGACTACAGACAACCGTCGGTTGTGTCACTGCAGCGCGCGAACGGCGACGCGCCTCGGGACGGTCCGACGATCGACTCGTCGCGTCTCGTGAACCCGATGTCAGTGTTCGGGATATCAACACCATGCTCGTCACGACGTCAGAGCCGGCTACCGGCCGCAGTGATGCGGACGTCATCGCCGCCTCGTGCCAGGACGGGCACGCGTTCGGCGCAATCTTCACCCGACATTTCACGGCCATCCACCGCTTCCTGGTCTCGCGCGTTGGCACCAGCCTCGCCGACGACCTCGCGGCAGACGTGTTCGTCCGAGCGTTCGACGCCCGGGCGCGCTACGACGGTGCCTACCCCGACGCACGCCCGTGGCTCTACGGGATCGCCACCAACCTCGTCGCGCGGCAGCGTCGCGACGAGGGACGCCGACTGGCCGCCTACGCCCGCATCGACGATCCTGCCTCTCGCGCACCGAGCGACGACGAGTCGGCCGCCCGGGTCGATGCCGCGCGGCTTGCTCCGGCAGCGGCCCGCGCGCTCGCCGCGTTACAGCGCGGCGACCGCGACGCGCTGCTGCTCGTCGCGTGGGCAGACCTGACGTACGAGGAAGCCGCGTTCGCCCTCGGGATCCCGGTCGGCACGGTTCGTTCGCGGATCCATCGCGCCCGCAGTGCCCTGCAGTCGAACCTGCCCGGAAAGGAGGCGTCGTGAACCAGATCGATGAACTCGAGATCGTCCGCGCCCTGTACGTCACCGACGAACCGAGCGACGCCGCGCGCGACGCCGCTGCCGCGAGGCTCCAGGCGCGGATTGACGGCGCGGTTGCGCGGCGCCGGCATCGGCGGCCGCTGGTGCTCGGGGGAGTCGGTCTGGCCGGCTCGGCCGCGGTGCTGTTCGCAATCGCGGTCGGCGGCGAGGACAGCGCGCTGAACCCGGCGCCGGCCGACGCGCGAGCGGTGCTGGTGCGCGTGGCGTCCGTGGCCGAGAAGCGCGCCGATCGCCCACTCGCGCCGGGGGAGTACTGGTACGTGGATGCTCAGCAGCGCTACATGCTCACCGTCGGTGACGGGCCCGGGTACTCCGCGATCACGCGGTCCACGCGCGCGACGTGGACCGGCCGCAGCGGGGACGGCCGCTACGTCGAGCGCACGCTCGGCACGCCGGTGTTCTTCGGTCCCCGCGACCGCAAGCGGTGGGAAGAGCAGGGTCGGCCGCTGTTGACTGGGTCGCGGCCAGACCAGGTCTCGACTGCCTCGTTCGGGGATCACGGCGTCACGATCGGGTCGCGCACGATCAGCTACGAGCAGCTTGACGACCTCCCGACCGATGGTCGTGCGATGTACCGCGAGCTGCTCGCTGCCGCCGGCGATGCCGGGCCCTCGCCCGACGAAGAGGTGTTCGCGACGATCGGAGACCTGCTCCGCTCAGAGCCGGTGCCGCCGGACATCCGCGCAGGCCTGTTCCGCGCGGCCGCATACATCAAGGGCATCCGCCTCGTCGGCGCTGTGCGCGACGCGCTCGGACGACGCGGCGTCGCGATCGAGTTGCATTCGCGCGACATGCTGCGCCGGCTCGTCTTCGACCCGCAGACGGCGCTGCTCCTGGCCGAACAGGATGTACTCGCCGAGCGCGTCGGCTACCTCGACGCGGCCGCCGGAACCGTGATCGGTGAGCGGCTCGCCGTCAGCCAGGGAATCGTGGCCGACGACCAGACTCGGCTGCGCTGAAGCAGCCCGCAGCTACGCCCCCGCCCACGGCCGCGAAAGCTTCAGCGCGCTGAGGATCGCGCGGGTCGCGGGCGAGCGGTTCAGCGTGTAGAAGTGGATGCCGGGCGCGCCGCCGGCCAGCAGCTCCGCGCACTGGAGCGTCGCGAAGGCCACGCCGAACTCGGCGACGGCCTCGGGGTCATCGGCGCGGGCGTCGAGCTCGGCCATCAGCTCGGGCTGGATCGTCGCGCCGCACAGCGAGGTGATCCGCTGCAGCTGGGCGATGTTCGTGATCGGCAGGATGCCCGGGATGATCGGCACCGCGATGCCGATCGCCCGGGCGCGGTCCACGAAGTCGAAGTACGCCGCGTTGTCGAAGAACAGCTGCGTCACGAGGAACGCGGCGCCCAGGTCGACCTTCTTCTTCAGGTGCCGCAGGTCGTCCTCGGGGCTGCTGGCATGGATGTGCGTCTCGGGGAACGCGGCCGCCGCGATCGCGAAGTCGTAGTCGCTGTTGATCAGGTCCACGAGCTCGCTGGAGTACTCCAGGCCGCCCTCGGTCTTCGTCCACACGTCCTCGCCGGCGGGCGGGTCGCCACGCAGGGCCAGGACGTTGTCGAAGCCCAGGCGGCGCATCTCGTCCAGCGTCTCGCGCAGTTCCCCGACCGTCGCGTTGACGCACGTGAAGTGGGCCATCGCCTCCAGGCCGTACTCGTCGCGGATGCGCTGGACGATCTCCAGCGTCTTCCCGCGCGTGGAGCCGCCCGCGCCGTAGGTGACCGAGACGTAGGCGGGGTTCAGCGGCTGGAGCTGGGCGATCGCCTTGTAGAGGTTCGCCTCGCCCTCGGGCGTCTTGGGCGGGAAGAACTCGAACGAGAAGACCGGCTCGTCGGCCGCGGCGAGGATCTGATCGATGCGCACGGGCTGGATCCTAGGACGCCGGGCGCCAGCGCTCGGCCTGCTCCTCGTCCCCAGGCAGCCGCTCGGCGCGGCCGGTGACCTCCAGGTGCTGGAGGTAGCAGAGCGTCTCCGACAACCACCAGTTGGCGTTCGCCGCCGTGATCGCCTCGCCGTAGACGTGCGGGACGGCGTCGTAGGCGGTGACCGGCCCCTGCTCGGCAAGCACGCGCAGACAGGCCTCCAGGCGCTCCGCGACCAACAGGCGGTTGGCGGTGATGTGGCCGCTGATGTCCGTGAACGTGCGCCCGTGGCCGGACAGCGCCAGGCGCGCGTCGAGGTCCTCGACGGCCTCCAGCGACCGCAGGAACTCCCCCGCCGGATCGGGCGTCCAGCCGTAGTCGTAGTAGAGCGAGACGCGGCCGAGCAGGTGATCGCCGGAGATGAGCATGCGCTTCTCGGGCTGGTACAGGCAGACGTGCGACGGCGCGTGACCGGGCGTCTCGATCACCTGCCAGGTGCCCAGGTCGGTGTGCAGCTCGACCCCGGGCAGCAGGTCGCGGTCCGGCTCGACGATGCGCGCGATGCCGAACCCCTGGCCGCGGCGCGCCTCGGCGTAGGCCCGCAGCGGCTCGGCGGGCACGCCGCTCTGCCGCGCGACCTCCAGCCGCCGCTCCAGCGCCTGGCCCGGATCCTCGGCGGCCTTGGTCATGTGCTCGTGATTCGGGTGCATCCACAGCTCACATCCGGTGCGGTCGATCACCGTCGCGGCCTGGCCGTAGTGGTCGGAGTGCGCGTGGGTGCAGACGACGAGCTTCACGTTCTCCACGCGCAGGTTGACCTGCGCCATCGCCCGCTCCAGATGGGCGAACGACCCGGGCTCGTGCATGCCGGTGTCCACGAGGACGACGCCGTCCCCGGCCGCGATCGCCCACGCATTGCAGTGGGGGACGCCGGGCCACGGGAGCGGGAGCCGTAGCCGGTAGACCCCGGGCACCACACGCTCGCCGCGGCCGAGCTCGCGCTTGCGGGCCGGGCCGGACATGGGATCCAACCTACCGTCAGGGGCGCCGAGACCCGTTCCGGCGGTATAGCCTGCGCAGCAGACCTCGGCTCACCAGGAGAACGCGATGACGGACGTGCAGCAGGCAGAGACCATCCACGAGGGCGCCATCGATCCGGCGGAGACCGCACGCGTCGCCGACGCGTACTTCGAGGCGCTCGTGCGCCACGACCTCGACGCGGCCGTCGCGATGTGGAAGCCGGGCGGGCGCGAGAACGTCCGCGGCCAGGTCGACACCACGGCCCCGGACGGCGTCCGCGAGTTCCTGACGGGCATCTTCGCCCCGTTCCCGGACTTCCGCTTCGAGGTCGTCGAGACGACGGTGCAGGACGACCGCGCCGCGGTCCGCTGGACCGCGACCGGCACGTTCACCGGCGCGCCGTTCCAGCACGTCCAGCCGAACGGCGCGAAGCTCGCACTGGAGGGCGTTGACGTCCTGATCGTGCGCGACGGCCTGATCGTCGAGAACAACGCCTTCGCCGACGGCATGACCGTCGCCCGCCAGCTGGGCCTGATGCCGCCCGAGGGCTCGCGCCAGGAGCTGGGCATGAAGCGCGCCTTCAACGCCAAGACGAAGGCCGGGCTGAAGCTCGGCACGTCGGGGCCCGAGCAGATCGCCGAGGGCGTCTGGGTGCTGCGCGGCGGCTTCCCCGGCAAGACGATGAACGTCTACCTCGTGCGCGATGGCGAGGGCGTCCTGGCGTTCGACGCCGGCGTCCGCGCGATGACCGGTGCGATCGCCCTCGCCGCTGCGGAGCTCGGCGGGCTGACGCGCATCGTGCTCGGCCACAGCCACGCCGACCACCGCGGCGCCGCCGCGGGCCTCGGCGTCCCGGTGCTGTGCCACCCCGCCGAGAAGGACGACGCGCAGGGCGATGCGGGCGAGCACTACTTCGACTACTCGAAGCTCAACCCGCTGGGCCGGCTGCTGCTGCCGCGGCTGCTGGCGAGCTGGGACGGCGGGCCGGTGACGATCAGCGAGACGCTGGAGGAGGGCGACGACGTCGCCGGCTTCAAGGTGATCCACCTGCCCGGCCACGCCCCCGGCCTGATCGGGCTCTGGCGCGAGTCCGACCGCCTGGCCATCGTCAGCGACTGCTTCTACACGCTCGACCCGCAGACGGGGCTGAAGGGCAAGGCCCGCGTCCCCCACGCCACGTTCAACTGGGACACCGAGCAGGCACGCGCGTCGATGCGCAAGCTCGCCGCACTCGAGCCGCTGACCGCGTGGGCGGGCCACACCGAGCCGCTGCGCGGCGACGTGCGCGGGCAGCTCGAGACGGCCGCGGCGACGACCTAGTGGGGAAGCGGTCGCGCCGCCGCGAGCGGACGCCGGCTCCCGAGGCCCCCACGGTCGACCACGCGGGGCCCGACGGCGTGGCGCTGACGCTGCGCACGGTGATGACGATCAAGACCCGCGCGCAGTACCACGAGGTGCTGCGCGGCAACGTGCTCTCGCAGGAGGACGCCTGGCAGCGGGCGGTCGAGTTCCTGTTCGAGCGCCTCGCGGTGCGCTGGACGATCGCGGGCGTCCCGACAGAGGGCCAGCGCGACCTGCTCCGGCGCCTGCGCGCGGCCACGCCGGACGAGCGCCGGTTCGTCCGCGACACCCTCCGCGCCCACTGCGCCGACTGGTTCCCCGACCTCGAGGCCCCGTGACCGCCGCCGGCCCGGACCCGCGGGCGTTCGCCGAACTGCTCACCGGCTACTGCCTGGAGGTCCGCCGGCACCAGCGGATCGTGATCCGCTCGACGACCGAGGCGACGCCGCTGCTGCTGGAGCTGCAGCGCTCGATCCTGGAGCGCGAGGCGTGGCCGACGATCCACGTCGAGCTGCCGGGGCAGGCCCACGGGTTCTACGAGCACGCGCGCGCGCCGCAGCTGGACGACTTCGACGAGCTGGCGATGGCGGAGGCCAAGGACCTGACCGCGGTGCTGGGCATCCAGGCGCCCTACGCCCGCCACGAGTTCGCCGGCATCGACCCGGCGGTGATCGCGCGCGCGGCCCGCGGGCGCCGGCCGGTGCGCGAGCGGACGATGAAGAAGCGCTGGTGCTCGACCCTGTGGCCGACCGCGGCCGGCGCCGAGCAGGCCGGCATGGAACTCGACGAGTTCGCGGCGTTTGTGGAGCGCGCGATGTTCCTCGACCAGCCCGATCCGGTGGCCGCGTGGCAGGGCCTGTCGGCGTTCCAGGCCGAGCTGATCTCGCGGCTGCGCGGCGTGCGCGAGCTGCGCATCGAGGCCGAGGGCACGGACCTGACGCTCAGCGTCAAGGGCCGCACCTGGGTCAACTCCGACGGACGGCGCAACATGCCCAGCGGCGAGGTCTTCACCGGCCCGCACGCGGGCAGCGCGACGGGCCGCGTGCGCTTCACGATCCCCTCCGCCCCGGCGGGCGTCGAGGTCGACGGGGTCGAGCTGGAGTTCCAGGGCGGCGAGGTCGTGTCCGCGAGCGCCGAGGTGGGCGAGGACTACCTGCGCCACGCCCTGGCGACCGACGACGGCGCGCGGCGCCTGGGCGAGATCGGCATCGGCACGAACTTCGGGATCGGCCGGCCGATCGGCGCGATCCTCTTCGACGAGAAGATCGGCGGGACCGTGCACCTCGCGCTCGGGCGCTCGTATCCCGAGACGGGCGGCAAGAACGAGTCCGCCCTGCACTGGGACCTGATCTGCGACCTGCGCGCGGGCGGCCGGCTGACCGCCGACGGGCGGGAACTGCTCGTCGGCGGGCGGTTCGCCGCGTAGGCTGCCGCCATGTCCCATCCGTTCCGCCTGGCCGTCGAGCGGCGAGACCCCGATGCGATGACCGCGCTGATGGCGCCGGACATCACGTTCTTCAGCCCTGTCGCGTTCAAGCCGTTCGCAGGGCGCGACGCGGTCTCCGAGCTGTTCTGGAACCTGTTCGAGGTCTTCGAGGACTTCGAGTACACCGACGAACTGGAGGGCGACGGCACGCACGCGCTGCTGTTCCGCGCCCGCGTCAACGGACGCGCCGTGGAGGGCCTCGATCACCTGGTGCTGAACGCCGACGGCCTGGTCCAGACGTTCACGGTGATGATCCGCCCGCTGTCCGCGCTGATGGCGATGGGTGAGGCGATGGGCCCGCGGGTTGCGCACCTGCCCAAGGGCGAGTAGCGCCTTTACGTCAGACGTCCTACAGTAAAGGCATGCCGCGCCTGTCCGCCAAGAATCAGGTGACCGTGCCGGTCGACGTCCTGCGCGACGCCGGCATCCATCCGGGCGACGAGCTGGTCGTCCGGCGGGCCGGGCCCGGCCGCGTGGAGGTCGAGCGCGTCGACGACCTGATCGCGCGCTACGCGGGCAGCCTGCGCTACCCGCCCGGCTATCTGCACGGGCTCCGGGACGAGTGGGAGCGGTGAAGGTCCTCGACGCCGACGTCGTCATCGCCTTTCTGGACGACCGGGATGCGAGCCATCGCCGCGCGGTGCGCCTGCTCACCGCGGTCGCGGCCGGCCGGGACGAGCTCGTGATGGGCGCGGGCGCGTATGCCGAGACGCTCGTCCACGCATCGGCGACCGGGCAGGCGCGCGTGGTCGATGCCTTCCTGGATGACGCGGGCGTCGCCGTGCTTGCCGTCGGTCGCCCGACGGCGCGAGCGGCCGCCGCGCTGCGCGCGCGTCACCGCGGCCTGCGGCTGCCGGATGCGCTGTCCCTGGCGACCGCGCTCGAGCACGACGCCGAGCTGCTGACGTTCGATCGCCGGCTGCTGCGCGTCGCCGGCGCCGAAGCGACCTAGCCGATCGCCCAGATCGCCAGCGCCGGCAGGCCGATGCTGAGCGACAGGAACGAGACGATGCCGATGGTCTTGTAGACGGGGTGCTGCTTGACCTGAGGCCCCCACGCCAACGGCAGGAACAGCACGGGGTTGACCATGGTGCCGAAGGCGATGAACCCGCGGATCCACGCCGGCATGCCGGGCGCGACCGTCTGCACGGCGATCAGGACGAGCCCCATCATGATCCAGTCCAGATGGGCCTGACGGAACCGCCCCGGGGCCGGGATGCCGTGGTCGCGGAACCAGTCGGGCCGTTCGGTCAGCGCGAGGACGAGCCAGCCCGACAGCGCGCCGAGTGCCAGCGAGACGAGTCCGAGCGACGAGAGCAGCGGCATGGTGGGCCGGGACGCTAGCGTCATGCGGCACCATGGACCGTCGCACGAAGATCGTCGCCACCATCGGCCCGTCATCGCGCGATCCCGAAGTCCTGCTGCGCATGGTCGAGGCGGGCATGGACGTCGCCCGGCTGAACTTCAGCCACGGCTCCGCCGAGCAGCACGCCGAGACGGCGCAGCTCGTGCGCACCGCCGCGAATCGCGCCGGCCGCCAGGTGGCGATCCTGCAGGACCTGCCGGGGCCGAAGATCCGCATCGGCCCGGTCGTCGGCGACAAGATCGTCCTGCGCGGCGGCGACCCGGTGACCTTCACGACGAACGCCGACGGCGAGCTCGGCACGGCCGAGCGTCTGAGCGTCAGCTGGCCCGGGCTGGCCGCGGCGGTCGACATCGGCGAGGCCGTGTACCTGGCCGACGGCTCGGTCCGCCTGCGCGTGACCGCGGTCCGCGCCGGGTCCGGGGAGTTCGACACCGAGGTCGAGCTCGGGGGCATGATCGCCTCGCGGCAGGGCCTGAACATCCCGGGCCCGGCCGACGAGCTGCCGTCGGTTCCCGAAGAGGACCTCGCCCACCTCGCGGACGGGATGAAGATCGGCGTCGACATGGTCGCGCTGAGCTTCGTGCGCCGGCCCGAGGACGTGCTCGCGGTGCGCGAGCACACGCGCGTCCCGCTGATCGCGAAGATCGAGAAGCCGCAGGCGGTCGAGCACGCCGAGGAGATCGTCCGCGTCAGCGACAGCATCATGGTCGCGCGCGGCGACCTGGGCATCGAGCTCCCGATCGAGGAGGTCCCGATGGCGCAGAAGTTCCTCCTGCGCCTTGCGGGCCGCTACGCCCGTCCGTCGATCACCGCGACGCAGATGCTGGACTCGATGGTCCGCTCCGCGCGGCCGACGCGGGCGGAGGTCACCGACGTGGCCAACGCGATCCTCGACGGGACCGACGCGGTGATGCTCTCGCAGGAGACGGCGATCGGCGCCTACCCGGTCGAGTCGATCGCGATGATGGACTCGATCGCCCGCCGGACCGAGCGCGAGCTGCCCTACGCCGTCTGGAACGAGACCCGCGTCGCCCGTGACCGCCGCGACCCGGGATACACCGTCGCGCACAGCGCGGTCGAGGCCGCGCGCGAGCTCCAGCTCGACGGTCTGATCGTGCCGACGCTGTCCGGCCGCTCGGTCCGCCTGGTCTCCGCATACCGGCCGACGACGCCGATCTTCGCCCTCTCCCCCGGTCGCGAGACCGTCCGGCGCTGCACGCTGATCTGGGGCGTGCAGGCGGCGTCGATGCGCCGCCACGACATCACCGAGGAGCTCATCGCCGACGCCGCCGCGCGGGTCGTCGAACTCGGCTGGCTGAAGCCCGGCGCCCGCGTCGGCATCACCGCCGGCCTCCCGAGCGGCAAGCCCGGCACGACGAGCCTCTTCCAGGTCCAGGAGCTGCCCTCGCCCGGCGAGTCCGACCGGCGCGGCCGCCTCGTGCACCGCTCCCGCTAGGCCGCGCCCGAGCTTGGGGAGTCGGAATCGGGGGCGGACACCGTCCCCCGGGCCGAGGCGGTGCGCCAGGAACCGTTCGACGGAGCTCCCCGCGACCTGATCGAGCGGGCGCAAGGCGACCGTCTGCACACGGAAGGGCGACCAATCCATGACAGCCGCGTCACATCGGCCCAGAACCGCTGCCGGAGTCCTGGTGGCGCCGTGTTGTCAGCGCGCCGTGCGGTCCGCCGACGCCCGCGCCCGCTCGCGACGCAGATCGCGCCGGACGGCGACGAGGCCGCCGACGCCCATCACCACGAGGATCACGATGGCGACGATCGACTCCGTCGAGCCGAAGTTCCCGAACGACCCGCCGAGCGCCACGTAGGCGAACGTCCGCGGCGCCGTGGCGATGGCGGTCGCGGCCGCGAACACGAGGACCGGGATCGACGTCATCCCGGCCGCGTAGTTGACGAGGTTGTAGGGCACGCCGGGAGCGAGCCGCGCGTAGAGCACCGAGACGAACCCGCGACGGCTGATCCAGGCGGCCAGGCCGATCAGCCGCGGTCCGCCGAGCTCCTGGATCGCGTCACCGGCGACGGTGCGGCTCAGCAGGCACGCGAGGCTGGCGCCGAGCGTCGCGGACGCGATCGCGATCGGGGTCCCCGCGGCGGTCCCGAACAGCAGGCCGGCGGCCCCCGCCAGGATCGGCCCCGGGAACAGCGCGACGGTCAGGAGCGAGGCGATCACGATGAAGGCGATCGGCGCCGCCGGGCCGAAGGCGTCGACCCAGTCGCGGACCTCGTCCTCGGAGAGCGAGCCCGACAGCGCGAGCAGCGAGAACGCGATGGCCAGGCCGAGCAGCAGGAGCGCCAGCCGCGTACGCGGGCCGGGGCCGCCGCCGCCGGGCAGCCACGCCCTCATCCGCGCCCCGCGTAGTACTCGGCCTCGAGGCGGCCGAGCTCGGTCTGCGGCGGATCGCCGTACAGCCACTCGCGGGCGATCCGGTACCAGTTGGCTCGCGGCCACAGCTCGCTCATCACCGCGAGCGTCATCATCTCCAGCCGCCTGCCGAGCAGGTGCTCGGCAGGCAGCCGCTCATGGCGGATCTGCTGGAGCCGCCCGGCGCGCGGATCGGAGAAGTCGAACACGATCGTCGTCGCCAGGCTCGGGTCGAGCTGCACGATCTCGTCGGTGGTGAACCACCACGCGTACGTGCGGAACTGCTCGATCATCGCCTCGGGGTCGGCCCGCTCGGGATCGGGCAGCATGCCGGCGGCCCGCATCGACTCGATCATCTCCTCGCCGCGGCCCTCGATGCCCAGCCGCTGGATGCCCAGCTCGCGCTCGGCGGCGGCGGCGCTGATCCGCTTGTACAGGCCGAAGTCGAGGAACGCGACGCGCCCGTCGTCCAGCAGCAGCGAGTTCCCCGGATGCGGATCGCCGGAGAACTGGTGGTGGCGGTACATCGAGCCGAAGTAGAAGCGGAAGATGATCTCCGCGAGCCGGTCGCGCTCGGCCTGCGGCAGCCCCGAGAGCTGCTCGTGCCCGCGGCCGTGGACGAAGTCCATGACGACGACGCGCTCCCGGCACAGGTCGCTGACGATCTCGGGGATGACGATGAACGGGTGGCCGCGGTGCAGGCGGGCGACCGCGCGCTGATTGCCGGCCTCCAGCTCGTAGTCGAGCTCCTCGCTGACGCGCTCGCGGATCTCGTCGATCGTGGCGTCGACGTCCAGCCCCGGGACCAGCTGCCGGGCCAGGCGCAGCATCGGGCCCAGGTTCTGCAGGTCGGCGCGCACGGCGGCGCCGATGCCCGGATACTGCACCTTCACCGCGACCTCGCGCCCGTCGTGCAGGCGGGCGCGGTAGACCTGCCCGATCGACGCGGCCGCGACCGGCTCCTCGTCGAACTCGGCGAAGACCTCCGCCAGCGGGCGTCCGTACTCGCGTTCGAGCACGCGCCGCATCTCGCTGAAGCGCACGGTCGGCGCCGCGTCGCGCAGGCTGGCGAGCGTCCGCTGGACCTCGTCGCGGTAGTCCTCCGGCACCGCCGACAGGTCCACGACCGAGAGCATCTGGCCGACCTTCATCGCCACGCCCTTCATGCCGCCCAGGACGCGCACCATCTGCTGCGCGGTGTCGAGCTGCCGGCGGCCCAGGGCGTCGGCGGCGTCGTCCGGCGTGCGGCCCAGATTGGCCGCGCTCGTCGCGGCGTACTTGGCGGCCTCCGTCGCGGCGAGCCGGCCGATGGCGGCGGAACGCCGCAGCCGTGACGACGGGACGTCGCCCTCGTCGCTCTCGCGGTCGCCGTCCATGGCCATGACCCGGCGCCGTCAGCCGCCCCGGGTGACCTGCGACCCGGGGACGATGTCGTCCGACCCGTCGGCCCAGCGGACCCAGGCCTTGTGCCCGCCGTCGTAGTCGTCGCCGAGCAGCACGAGCGTCGCCGGCTCCCCCATCGCGGTGCACGGCTCCTCGCCCTCGGGATCCAGGCCGCGCCAGACGCGGATGAACGCGTTGGTCTCCCACTCCTCGCCCACGGTCGTCGGGTCGGTGTGACCGGGGCGGATCACCGTCTCGGGCGGCAGCTCCATGAGCGCGTCCATGATCGAGTCGCGCAGGTCCTCGTAGGTCGTGTGGCCGGGGGCGCGGACGCCGCCGACCGAGTTGCGGAACAGCGTGTCGCCGGTGAACAGCTGCCCGTCGGCGAGCAGCGCGACCATGCCGGCGGTGTGGCCCGGCGTGTGGATCGGCGTCACCTCGAGCCCCGCGGCGTGGATCGGATCGCCCGGCGTCAGGTCGCCGGTGGCCTGCGGGACGAGCTCGCGCTCCAGCGGGTGGATCAGCACCTGGATGTCCGGCCAGCGGCCGAGCAGTTCGTCCAGCTCGCACACGTGGTCGTAGTGGTGGTGCGTCAGGAGCACGTGGGTCGGCGTCATCCCGTGGCGGTCGACGGCCTCCAGGAGCGGGCCGAGCGGGCCGCCCGCGTCGACGAAGAAGGCATCCCCGCCCTCCTGCCCGACGACGTAGGTGTTGGACAGGAACTGCGGGTGCAGCGAGCGCTCGAGGATCATGCCCGCAGGCTACCCGCGCGGTAGGCTCGCGGCCATGCCCGAGCTCATCCACACCTGCTATCGGATCGGGGACATCGACCGGTCCGTCGCGTTCTACGGCGCACTGGGCTTCGAGGAGATCGGGCGCATGCCGATCCGCGACGAGGCGATCAACGTCTTCATGGGGCTGCCCGGGGACGGCGCGCGCCTGGAGCTGACGTACAACTTCGGCGTCGACTCGTACGACCTCGGCACCGGCTACAACCACATCGCCATCACCGCCGATGACCTGGACGCGACGCTCGCGGCGCTCGGCGAGCAGGGCATCGGGCCGGAGCGTCCGCCGTACACCGTCAGCGAGGGCGGCTCGCGCCTGTGCTTCGTGCGCGATCCGGACGGGTACCGGATCGAGCTGATCGAGCGCGGTGCCTGACCCCGGGCGCGACGAGCGCCTCGCGGTCGTCGACCTCGGGTCGAACTCGTTCCGCCTCGTCGTCTTCACCGAGAACCCGCCCCGCGGGCCCGGCGGCAGCGGCTGGTGGCGGCGCACCGACGAGATCTACGAGCCGGTCCGGATCGGGGCCGGCGTCGACGAGTCCGGCGCGCTGGGCAAGGAGGGGATGCGGCGCGCCGCGGCGGCGATCGGCGTGTTCGCGCACTTTGCGCAGGCCTCCGGGATCGGCCCGCAGGACGTGGACGCCGTGGCGACCAGCGCGATCCGCGAGGCGACGAACGCGCGCGCCTTCCTGCGCGGCATCGAGAAGCGGACCGGCCTGCCGGTCCGCGTCCTCTCGCGCGAGGACGAGGCGCGCTACGGCTACCTCGCCGCCGTCAACTCGTCGTCCCTGCACGACGGCCTGATGCTCGACCTCGGCGGCGGCTCGATGCAGCTCGTCGAGGTGCGCGGACGGCGCGCCGAGCGCAGCGACTCGTGGCAGCTGGGCGCCGTGCGGATGACCGAGCGCTTCCTCCCCGGACCTGACCCCGTCGGCGCCAAGTCGCTGGCGCGCCTGCGCGACCATGTCGCGCGCAAGCTGGCCGAGGCGCCGTGGCTCGGCGACGCGGGACCGCAGCTCGTCGGCGTCGGCGGGACGGTGCGCAACCTCGGCGTCGCCATCCAGCGCGTGCTCGAGGTGCCGCGGTTCGGCGTACAGGGCTTCCGCATCCCGCGCGAGGCGCTCGGCGAGCTGGTCGAGCGTCTGGCCGGGATGACCGTCGCCGAGCGACGCGGCGTCGAGGGCATCAAGCCCGCGCGCGGCGACATCATCCTCGCGGGCGCCCTGGTGGTGCACGCCGTGCTGGAGCACACGGGCGTCGACGAGCTCGAGGTCACCGAGGCGGGGCTGCGCGAGGGCGTGTTCTTCGAGCGCCACCTCGCGGGCCGCGACGAGCCGCTGTTCGACGACGTGCGCCGCGAGAGCGTCGTCAACCTACGTGCCCAGTACGACCCGGCGCCGGTCCACGTGGACCACGTCGCCCACCTGGCGCTGCAGCTGTTCGACACCCTGGCGGCGCGCGGCGTGCACGACGGCGATGCAGCCGAGCGCGAGCTGCTGTGGGCGGCCGCGATGCTGCACGACATCGGCGTGGCCGTCGACTACGACGACCACCACAAGCACTCGCGCTACCTGGTCCTGAACGCCGGGCTCCCCGGCTATGCGCCGCGCGAGGTCGCGCTGATCGGGCAGATGGTCCGCTACCACCGCAAGGGCACGCCCTCCCCGGGCCCGTTCGCGGCCCTGATGCGCAAGGGCGACGCGGCCGCGCTCGACCGCTGCGCCGTGCTGCTGCGCATCGCCGAGGGCCTGGAGCGCGGGCGCGACCAGGTCGTGCACGACACACGCGTGTCGCTGCGCAAGGACGGCACGGTGCACCTGAAGGCCGTCGCCGACGGCGACGCGCCCGTGGCGCGCTGGGCCGCCGCGCGCGAGGTCGAGCTGTTCGAGCGTGCCTTCGGCCGTCCGCTGGTCGTCGGCTGACGGCGGGATCGGTCAGTCGCAGGGCTTCGGTGCTCCGTCGGCGTCGCGCCCGGTCCGCGGCTGGTTGGAGCGGCGGGCGAGTCGCGCTGGGCGCTTTGGGCACTTGGCCTCAATGAGTCAGTGCACAAACTCCTGGTGTTTGCATCTTCTCATCGGGGCCTGGGCGCTTTGTGCATGCATGACGTGCGGCGATCGCCCAGGGCGAGAAGACCGGTCGCCCTGCCGGCCGCTTCGGGCGACCGGCCGCGTGCGGCCGGCTCCCCTCGCTGCCGCCGGGGCGCGCGAGCGCGACGAGTTAGGGTTCGCCCCAGCGTCCGCGCCGGGCGCCGATCCCAAGGAGCCGCACGATGGACCTCACCTTCTCCGAGCGCGAGATGGCCTTCCGCGACGAACTGCGCGCGTGGCTGGAGAGCAACCCGCCGGGGCCCGAGCCCGACGGCGAGGACGCGCACTACGCGTACCGCCGCGACTGGCAGCGGCGTCTGGCCGACGGCGGCTGGGCCGGCGTCCACTGGCCCACGGAGTACGGCGGACGCGGCGCGACGATGACGGAGTCGGCGATCTTCTTCGAGGAGCTCGGCCGCTCGGGGGCCCCGCTCCCGGCCAACGTGCTGGGCCTGCTGCTCGCCGGCCCCACGATCATGTTCTGGGGCACCGACGAGCAGAAGGAGCGCTACCTGCACCCGATCCTCACCGCCGAGGAGATCTGGTGCCAGGGCTTCAGCGAGCCCGACGCGGGCAGCGACCTGGCGGCGCTCAAGACGCGCGCCGTACGCGACGGCGACGAGTGGGTCGTCACCGGACAGAAGGTCTGGACCTCGGGCGCCCAGTACTCCAAGTGGTGCATGCTCGTCGCGCGCACCGACCCGGAAGCGCCCAAGCACAAGGGCCTCTCCTACTTCCTGATGGACATGGATCAGGCGAACGTCCAGGTCCGCCCGCTGAAGCAGATCACCGGCGAGGCCGAGTTCAACGAGCTGTTCCTCCAGGAGGCGCGGATCCCGCACGAGAACCTGCTCGGCGGCGAGGGGAACGGCTGGAAGGTCGCCCTGACCACGCTGATGAACGAGCGCTCGGGCCTGGGCTTCTTCCTCCAGATCCGCCTGCGCCAGCTGCTCGACCGGCTGATCGACGAGGCGGCGGGCCGCGGTCTGCTGGACGACGCGGGCATCGCCGACCGGATCGGCGACCTGCACGTCAAGACCGAGGTGCTGCGCCTGAACGGCTATCGCGGGCTGACGGCGATCGAGAAGTACGGCCAGCCCGGTCCCGAGGGCTCGCTGAGCAAGCTCATGTGGTCGCAGACCAACCAGGAGCTCGTGCAGCTCGCCGTCGACATCGTCGGCGCCGAGGCGCTGACCGCCGGCACGCCGTGGGCCTACGAGCTGCTGCGGGCGCGCGGCAACAGCATCGAGGGCGGCACGACCGAGATCCTCCAGAACATCGTCGCCGAGCGCGTGCTCGGCCTGCCGAAGAACCGCTAGGGGCCACGCCATGAACTTCGACTTCGACGACGACCAGCGCGAGATCAAGCGCACCGCGCACGACCTGCTCGCCGCGCGTTCCAGCTGGGAGCGCGTCCGCGAGGCGGCCGAGTCGGGCGTCTACGACGCGTCGCTGTGGGCCGAGCTGAGCGCGCTCGGCTGGCCCGGCATCGCGATCGCCGTGGAGCACGGCGGGCAGGGCCTCGGCCTGGTCGAGCTGTGCGTCCTGCTCGAGGAGCTGGGCTACGCGGGGACGGCGACCCCGCTGCTCTCGACCGCGCTCGCGGCCGTGGCGATCCAGGAGGCCGGCTCGCCGGAGCAGTGCGCCGAGTGGCTGCCGCGGCTCGCAGCCGGCGAGATCACCGGCGCGCTCGGCCTGGCCGCGGGCGGCGTCGGCGAACTCGTGCCCGACGGGGGCGACGCCGCGGTGATCGTGCTCGTCGAGGACGGCGCCGGGCGGTTGCTGACGCCCCAGACGGCGACGATCGAGCAGGTCCACGCGATCGACCCGACGCGCCATTTCGCGCGCGTCACCGCGAACGGCGGCGAGGACCTTCCGGGCGACATCGGCGCCGCACTCGACAAGGCGGCGGTCGCCGTGTCGGCCGAGCTCGTCGGCGTCTGCCAGCGCGCGCTGGACATGAGCGTGGAGTACGCCAAGGATCGCAAGCAGTTCGACACACCGGTCGGCGCCTTCCAGGCCGTCGCCCACAGGTGCGCGCAGATGCTCAAGTACACCGAGGGCGCGCGCGCAGCCGCCTATGCGGGCGCGTGGGCGGCGGACGCCGCCGGGCTGGAGGGGGTGGACCTGGCGGAATCCGCGTCGATCGCCAAGGCGGCGGCGAGCGAGGCCGGGCGCGAGGTCACCGCGTCGGCGATCCAGGTGCACGGCGGCATCGGCTTCACCTGGGAGGCCGACGTGCACTGGCTGTTCAAGCGCGCGCAGCTGGACGCCGCGTACCTCGGCGGCGCGGGCGCACACCGCCGCCGCCTGACCGCGCTGCTGGCGGCCCGCGTCACGGCGACGGCGAGGTAGACCATGCCCGGCTCGCGCTCGATCACGCCGGTCCCCGACGAGACCCGCATGGGCGCGGTGCACCTCGTCGCCTCCGACCTCGAGCGGTCGGTGGCGTTCTGGACGACCGGCATCGGCCTCCGCGTGCACGGGCAGGAGGCGGGGGTCGCGCGCCTCGGCGCAGGCGGCGAGGACCTCGTGGTCCTGGAGGAACTCCGCGGCGCCCCGCCGGCCGGCCGTCACACCGGCCTGTTCCACGTCGCGCTGCTGCTCCCCGGCGTCCGTGACCTCGCGGCCTGGCTCGTCCACGCCGGGCGCGATCGCGTCCCGCTCACCGGACTGTCGGACCACCTCGTCAGCGAGGCGCTCTACCTCGACGACCCTGATGGCCACGGCGTCGAGATCTACCGCGACCGCCCGCGCGACGCCTGGCGCTGGACGGGCGACGAGGTCGAGATCGCGACGATCGCGCTGGACACCGAGCGGCTGCTGCAGACGCTCGGCGAGGACGACCTGATGGCGACGCCCTTTGAGGGCATGCCCAGCGGGACGACGGTCGGCCATGTCCACCTGCGCGTCGCCGACATCCCGGCGACCGAGGTCTTCTACCGCGACGTGCTCGGCTTCGACCTGATGGCGGAGTACGGCGGCGAGGCCGCATTCCTCGCCGCCGGCCGCTACCACCATCACATCGGGGCGAACACGTGGATGAGCCGCGGCGCCGAGCCCGCACCGCCCGGCTCGGCCACGTTGCGGCACGCGACGATCGTCTTCCCCGACGCGGCCTCGCGCGATGCCGCCGCCGCGCGCGCCGCCGACGCCGGCCAGGAACCGCAGGCGCGCGAGGACGGCGTCCTGATCAGCGACCCGTCACGCAACGCCCTGCTGCTCAGCACCACCTGAACCGCCCCGCACCACAGGGTGGCCCGCTTTCACCCCATATCTGACGGTCATCGCGGGCCACCCCCTGGCCGGGGGCGCGCGGAGGGACCCGGCCGACGGACTACGGCAGCTCGCCGGGATCGGCGAACGGATCGCGGGGCCCGACCGGGATGACCATCGGCATCGGCGTCTGCTGCGCGATCGCGTCGGCGACCTCGTCCTCGATGCCGTGAGCCGAACCGTCGCAGTCGATCCGCACGCGCTTGGTCGGCACGTGGTCGTCGGGCAGGATCGGCAGCCCGTGCAGCTCGTCCCAGCCGAGCAGCTCGTGATCGACCGGATTGAGCAGGATCGCGTTGGCCGGGACCGGGCAGGTCTCGTTGTGGTGCTGCACCGCGGCGCTGATCGCGGAGAGGTTCTTGGCCTCGAAGCTGCTCACCACATCGAGGGTACCGACGCCCGCCGCCCGCCGCGCCCCTTCGCGGGCGCCCGCCTCAGGCCGAAGCCGCCGCCTCCGCGAACCGGGACTCCGGCTCGCGGGCCGCGTGCGGGCGCCCCGGCACCAGCAGCGCGGCGATCGCGCCGACCGCGAGGATCCCGGCTCCGATCGGCAGCGCCGCCGTCATCCCGTCGACGTAGTCCTGCGGCGAGGCATACCCGCCGGCGCCGGAGAACACGGTCGCCAGCACCGCGATGCCCATCACCCCGCCCAGCTCGCGGATCGTGTTGGTCGCGCCGGAGGCCTGCCCGGCCTCCTGCGGTCGCACCGCGGACAGGACCGCGTTCGCGGCCGGCGCGAAGACGAGGCCCATGCCGGTCCCGCCGAGGACGAACGCCGGGACGAGCGTCAGGTAGGCGGTGTCGACGGTCGAGACCGCGGCGAGCCAGCCGACCGCGACGGCCTGGAAGGCGAGGCCGAGGGCCATCAGCGGACGCGCCCCGATCCGGTCGGACAGCAGGCCCGCGATCGGCGCGACGAGCATCGGCATCCCCGTCCACGGCAGGGTCATCAGGCCCGACTCCAGCGGCGAGCGGCCCTGGACCGTCTGGAAGTACTGCGACAGGAAGAAGATCGACCCGAACACGCCGAAGAACATCGCGAACGACACGACGCTCGTCGCCGAGAACGTGCGGCTGCGGAAGAAGCGCAGCGGCAGCATCGGCTCCGGCGCCCGCGCCTCCCAGGCCAGGAACGCGACCAGCAGCGCGACCCCGCCTGCGAGGCCCGCGATGACCGGAGCGCTCGTCCACCCGAGCGCGTTCGCGCGCACGAGGGCGAACACGAACGCCAGCAGCCCGGACGCCGCGAGGCCGACGCCGCGCAGGTCCAGGTGCGTGCTCGGCCCGCGGCTCTCGGTCAGGGAGCGCGCTGCGAACGGCACGAGCGCCAGCCCGATCGGGACGTTGACCCAGAAGATCCAGTGCCAGGAGATGCCGTCGACGATCGCGCCGCCGATGACCGGGCCGAGCGCGACGCCCAGGCCGCTGATGCCGGACCACAGGCCGATCGCCAGACCGCGGCGCCCTTCGGGAACGGCCTCGGACAGCAGCGTCAGCGTGAGCGGCGTGACGATCGCTGCGCCCAGGCCCTGCAGGGCGCGGGCGGCGACCAGGGCCCCGGTCGACGGCGCGAGCGCCGCCAGCCCCGAGGCGACCGTGAAGATCGCGACGCCGGCGACGAACATGCGACGGCGCCCGAACCGGTCCCCCAGCGCGGCGCCCGTGAGCAGGAACACCGCGTAGGCCAGCGTGTAGGCGTTGACCGTCCACTCGAGCGACTCGATGCTCGCCCCGAGGTCCACCCGGATCGACGGCAGCGCCGTCGTCACGACGAGGTTGTCGAGCGTGACCATGAACAGGGCCGCGGAGACGACGAGGAACGTCGCGAGCGGGAACGGCGGGTGTGATCGGTCATTCGTTGTGTGTGACTGGTCACTCATTGTGTGGTCTGAAGAACGCATGGTGGCTCCTTTCTCGTCCTTCGAGGGTCAGCAGTCCTTGTCGTGGCCGGCCATGAGGGCCCGTGCCCAGTCCGCGTCGAGCTCATGCGCGCCCATCGCGGCGACGATCGTCAGCAGCATGCCGGTGGCGAAGAACGCGCTGACGCGCTCGTCGTCCGCGCCGGTCGTCTCGCGGACCATGTCCACGAGCCGCCCGTAGTGGTGCAGCACGGCCGCGCGGATCTCGGGGACGCCGCAGGCGCTGTACGCCTGCAGCTGCGCGAGCAGCATGGTGCGGTCGGTCAGCAATTCTTCGTACCGCCGGGCCATCGCCTCGAACATCGCGTCCGGATCGCCCGCGAGCGGCGCGACCGCGTGCTCGAACGTCTCGCGCACGGCCCCCATGCAGCGCTCGACCCCGGCGATGAACAGCTCCTGCTTCGTGGGGAACAGGCGGAACAGGTAGGCCTGCGAGATGCCCGCGGCCTTGGCGATGTCCGTCGTCGGCGTGCCCCAGTACCCCTTCAGCGCGAACTGCTCCTGGGCGGCGGCCAGCACGTCCTCGCGGCGCATCTCGGCCGTCTGGAGCTTGCGGGCGGTGGCGGGCGCGGCGGTCACGACGGTGTGAGTATTCACTCACTCACTCCGTTTGTCAAGCCCGCGCGACGACCTGCCACGCCGGTGTGCGGCTCAGCCGAGCAGCACACCCGGGTTGAGGATCCCGGCCGGATCGACCGCGGCCTTGGCGCCGGCGAGCGCCGCGGCGAACGGCTCGGGCCGCTGGCGGTCGTACCACGGGCGATGGTCGCGGCCGACCGCGTGGTGATGGGTGATCGTCCCGCCGCCCGCGATGATCGCGTCACCGGCCGCCGCCTTCATCTCGTGCCACTGCGCGACCTCGTCGCCGCGGCGCGCGGGGGCGATCACGGTGATGTACGGCGCCGGCCCGTCCGCATAGGCGTGGGTGAAGCGGCAGGTCACGCGGCAGGGCTCGCCGAGCGCCTCGCGGGCCGCACCCAGGACCGACGCGTGGAAGGCCGGGAACCGCTCCCAGGTGATCGCCGTCTCGAACGTGTCGCTCAGCACGCCGAGCCGCAGCAGCATGTCGCGCAGGTACGGCATCGCCAGGAACGCCTCGCGCCAGGCGCCGGCCGATCCGGCGCGCGCGGCGGACGGCTCGTCCCAGCTGCCGCCGTGCTCGCGTGCGATCGCCAGTGCGAGGCCGAGTTCGTGGTCCACCACGTGCGCCGTGGACTCGAAGCCGAGCACCAGGACCGCGTGCGACCCGTCGCCGGCGCCCGTCTGGAGCGCCTCGAGTTCGTCGAGCAGGCGGCAGTTCGCCGGCCGCAGCCCGGACTGGACGATCGCGCGCAGTGCTTCGGCGCCCCGCAGGAAGCCGTCGAAGCGGACGGCGCGCGCGGCGCGATGCAGCGGCCGCGGCTGCACGCGGACCCACGCCTCCGTGATGACGCCGAGCGTCCCCTCCGAGCCGAGCAGCATCCGGTCCGGGCTCGGCCCGGCGCCCGATCCCGGCAGCCGACGCGACTCCCAGGCGCCGGTCGGCGTCAGGGCGCGTACGGACTCGACCAGGTCGTCGATGTGGGTCGGCCCGGTCGCGAAGTGCCCGCCGGCCCGCGTGGCGATCCAGCCGCCGAGCGTCGAGAGCTCGAACGACTGCGGGTAGAAGCGCAGCGTCAGGCCGTGCTGCGCGAGCTGGGACTCCAGCCGCGGCCCGGAAGCGCCCGCGCCGATCCGCGCGGCGCGCGAGACCGCGTCGACGTCCAGCACCCGGTCCAGCGCGCCGAGGTCGAGCGAGATCGCGCCGTCGAAGCGGTCGGGGATGCGCGCCTCGACGCCACCGACGACGCTCGTGCCGCCGCCGTAGGGGATGACGGCGGCGTTGGCGCCGGCCGCCCAGGCGAGCGCGGCCTCGACGTCCTGCTCGTCGCGCGGGGTGA
This sequence comes from Solirubrobacteraceae bacterium, assembly GCA_046594555.1. Lineage (GTDB taxonomy): Bacteria > Actinomycetota > Thermoleophilia > Solirubrobacterales > Solirubrobacteraceae > F1-60-MAGs163. The sequence continues at coordinate 5,644 of JBKJRO010000153.1, read as the reverse complement.
TGACGATGTCGGGCACGTGCTCGTAGAGGCCGCGGAACGCGCGGATCGTGTCGAGGTAGGACTTGCCGTAGGTGTGGCGGGCACGCGCCTCGTCGTCCTGCGCGCAGACGGCGGCGAGCGCTCCGCCCGGCGGTGCCAGGCGCGGTGCCGGCAACTCCACCGCCGACAGCGCCACCGGCTCCTCGGCGTCGCCCGCGACCTCGAACCCCAGCAGCTCCGGGATTCCCGCCGCGGCCTGCCGCGCGGTCTCCGCGCTCATCACGGCGTCCTCGAACCCCCAGCCCCAGCGGTTGCGGACCCGGGGCGACTGCGCCTGCTCACTCATGCGTCGACCCTATGCGACAGACTCGCGGCGATGCCCCGGGCCAGCGTCGTGCCGATCGTCATCGCCGCCGCGCTGCTGCTCGCCGCGCCGGCCACGACCGGCGCCCAGCAGGACACCGCGCCCGACCCGGCGATCTTCCCCCCGGCATCGACGATCGACCCGGTCGGCGCCCGCGTGCGCGCGGAGCGGCTCGTGCGCTTCACGGGCCGGGCGACCGGCGACGTCCTGCAGCGGGTCGAGATCGCGGTCCTGCGGCTGGACCACGGCGCGCGGGCCGCCGGCCGGCGGCCGCGAGCAGCATGCCGTCGTCTGTCGGCGAGCGGGCGGCTCAGGCGGGCCGTCCCCGCCCGCGCGCCGTGCGTGGCCGCAGGCTTCCTCACCGCGAGCGGCACCGCGCGGTGGACCTTCAATCTGCTGCGCCCGTTGCCGAAGGGTCGCTACGTCATCGTCTCGCGGGCCCGCGACCGGAGCGGAATCGAGCCGCGGTACTCGGCGGAGCTGCACAACCGCCGGGCGTTCACCGTCCGCTGACCCGTGCGCCGCAGGCCGTAGCCTTCTCCAGATGAGCTCCGCCCCCGGACTCCTCGCCCGCGGACCCTGGACGGCCGACGACGTCAGCGCGCACTGGGCCGACGAGCGCTACACCCCGTCGGGCGAGCACGTCGCGGCCGCCGACGCCGCCGTCGCGGCCCTGGCCGAGCGCGGATCGCCGAGCCACGACGGCTGGTCGGCGCGCCTGGTGTCGCACGAGGCGCCGGCCGGCGGCGGGCTGGTGATGCACCTGCAGCCGGCGCGCTGGGCGCTGCGCCTGATCGAGGGCGACGCCTGCGGTTCGATGGCCGCGCTGTGCGCCGTGCGCGACGCGCAGGGTCGCTGGCTCGCCGGGCGCCGCGCGTCCTGGGTCGCGTCGTGGCCGGGACGCTGGGCGCTCGGCGCGGGCGGCGCGGTGGACCTCGGCGAGAGCCCGTTCGAGACGCTCGCACGCGAGCTCGCCGAGGAATGGTCGGTCGAGCCCGAGCGGGTCCAGGGCGAGGCGCTGGTGCTGCTCCCGCACGGCCTGGCGATGTTCATCGGCCAGGCCTGGCTGCCCGAAGGCGCCGAGGTGACGCCCGACCACGAGCACGACGTGCACGACTGGTGGCCCGCGGACATCGACCGCTGGCCCGCCGAGGCCGACGAGCCGCTGCGGCGGATGGCGGCGATGCTCACCGCGACCACCGCATGAGCACGAGCGCCGGGCGACCGCGCGGGCGCAGCCTGCCGTACGGGACGCTCAAGCGCCTGTCGTTCACGCATTCGGCGATCTACTGCACGCTGCTCGTCGTCTGGCTCGTGCCCGGGCTGCACGGTCCCGAGATGATCTTCGGGCTGCTGCACGGCGTCGGCTGGCTCGTCATGTGCGCGCTGATCCTCGCCGCGCTGCACGCGCGCGTCGTACCGCTGCGGCTGGCGGTCGCGGTCACGATCCTCGGCGGGATCGGGCCGTTCATCGGGTCCTACGAGTTCGTCCGCGAGCAGCGGCGCAGCAAGGCGCCCGCCGTCGCGGCCGGTGACGTATAGAGTCACGCGGAAGCGACATGGCGGTCTCCACCACAGTGCACGTCACGCTCCCGGCGATGGGTGAATCAGTCACCGAGGGCACCGTCCTCGAGTGGCACAAGGCCGAGGGCGACCAGGTGGACGAGGGCGAGACCCTCGTCGACGTGTCGACCGACAAGGTCGACGCCGAGGTTCCGGCCCCCGTCGCGGGCACCGTCGTGAAGATCCACGCCGCCGAAGGCGACACCGTCGCGGTCGGCGGCGTCCTCGCCGAGATCCAGCCGGGCGCCGGCGCAGCAGTGACGGGGAACGGCGCCGCAGCGGCCGCGGCCAACGGCGACGCACCCACCGAACCGGCCTCCGCGGACGCCGGCGAGATCATCGACATCATCACGCCCGGTGCCGGTGAGTCGGTCACGGAGGGCACGCTGCTCGAGTGGCACGTCGCGGTCGGCGGCGCCGTCGCCGACGGCGACACGATCGTCGAGATCTCGACCGACAAGGTCGACGTCGAGCTGCCCGCGCCAGCTGCGGGCGTCATCACCGAACTGCTCGCGGCCGAGGGCGACACCGTCACCGTCGGCCAGGTGATCGCGCGGATGCAGCTGACCTCCGGCGCAGCGGCCGCGCCGCCGCCGCCGGCCTCAGGCGGCGGCGCGTCCGCCGGGCCGTCAGCCGTCGCCGCGCCCGATGGCGTCACGGTCTCCCCCGTCGCGGCTCGTGTCGCGGCCGCGGAGGGCGTCGACCTCGGTGCGCTGTCCGGCTCCGGCCCGGGCGGGCGCATCATGAAGGCGGACGTCCTCGCCGGGCCGCAGGCGGCCGGCGCGGCCGCACCGGCCCAGGGCACGTCGAAGCCGATCCGCGGCGGCGCGGCCACCCTCGCCCGCTACATGGACGAGAGCCGCGCGATCCCGACGGCGACGTCCTTCCGCACGATCACCGTCACGCAGATGGACGGGCGCCGCGGCCAGCTGAAGGCGGCGGGGCAGAAGGTCTCCTTCACCCACCTGATCGCCTACGCGATCGCGCGTGCGGGCACCGACGCCATGCCGGTGATGGCCCACCACTTTGCCGACGTCGACGGCAAGCCACACCGCGTCGATGACGGCGCCGTCAACCTCGGCATCGCGGTCGACGTCGAGAAGAAGGACGGTAGCCGCACGCTAATGGTGCCGGTCATCCGCGACGCCGGACGCAAGACGTTCCCCGAGTTCCTCGACGCGTTCGGAAACCTCATCGCCCGCGCCCGCGCGAACAAGCTCACGGCCGACGACCTGACCGGCGCCAACGTCTCGCTGACGAACCCCGGCGCCATCGGCACGAACGCCTCGGTGCCGCGCCTGATGGCCGGCCAGGGCACGATCGTCGCCACGGGCGCGATCGGCTACCCCGTCGGCTTCGCCGCGGTCGGGCAGATGATCGGCGCGGAGCAGGTCATGACGATGACCTCGACCTACGACCATCGCGTCATCCAGGGTGCCGAGTCCGGCCGCTTCCTGAAGGTCGTCGAGGAGTACCTGCAGGGCGAGCACGGCTTCTACGACCAGCTCTTCCACGAGCTCGGCTCCGATCTCGGCCCGCCGCCCGCCCCGCCGGCGCCCGCTGCTGCCGCCGCGGTCGCGCGCGATGCCGCCGCCGCACCGGTCGCCCCGGCCGCGCACCCGGACGAGGAGCTCATGGCCGCCGTACAGGCCGCGGTCTCGCTTCTGAAGGCTCACCGCACGCACGGCCACCTCGCCGCGCGGCTGGACCCGCTCGGCCGCGAGCCCGAGGGCGACCCCGCGCTCGATCCCGAGCCGCTCGGCCTGACGCCGGAGATGATGGCCCGGATTCCGGCGAAGATCCTGCGCCTCGACGTGCCTGGGGCGACGCTCGCCGACGCGCTGCCGCATCTGCGCGAGACGTACTGCGGCACGATCGCCTACGAGATCGAGCACATCGCCTCGCATCGTCAGCGCACCTGGCTGCGCCAGAAGATCGAGTCCGGCGCGTTCCGCGTGCCGCTGAGCCCCGACGAGCAGAAGGCGCTGCTCAAGCGCCTGATCGAGGTCGACGCGCTGGAGCGCTTCATGCACAAGGCCTACCTCGGCCAGAAGCAGTTCTCGATCGAAGGCCTCGACATGACCGTCCCGATGCTCGACGAGACGATCCAGCTCGCGGCGATGAACGGTGGCCGCGAGGTCGTGCTCGGGATGGCACACCGCGGCCGGCTGAACGTCCTCGCGCACAACCTCGGGCGCCCGTACGACACGATCTTCGCCGAGTTCGAGGGCGCCTCGACGCTCGAGGCCGTCACGACGATCCCGCAGGGCGGCACCGGCGACGTGAAGTACCACCACGGCGCGCAGGGCTCCTACCAGCTGCCCGACGGCTCGTCGATCCTCGTCAACCTCGAGTCCAACCCGTCGCACCTCGAGTTCGTTGGCCCAGTCGTCGTCGGCGCCTCGCGCGCCGCCCAGACGACCCGCCAGGGCCCGCACGCGCACCGCGACACCGACTCGGCGGTGCCGATCGTGCTGCACGGCGACGCGGCGCTGCCGGGCCAGGGTGTCGTGCCGGAGACGCTGAACCTGCAGGCGCTCGACGGCTACAACGTCGGCGGCACGCTGCACCTCGTGCAGAACAACCAGGTCGGCTTCACGACCGATCCCGACGACGCCCGTTCGACGCGCTGGGCGTCAGACATCGCCAAGGGCTTCGACGTGCCGATCATCCACGTCAACGCCGATGACGTCGCCGCCTGCATCGCGGCCGTGCGGCTGGCGTTCGCCTTCCGTCGCGAGTTCGGCCACGACGTGATGATCGACCTCATCGGCTACCGCCGCTTCGGCCACAACGAGGCCGACGAGCCCGCCTACACGCAGCCCTCGATGTACGAGCGCATCAAGCACCACAAGCGCGTCGCCGACATCTGGGCCGATCAGCTCGTCGCGCAGGGCGTCGTCACGGCGCGCGACGTCGAGATGCAGAAGAGCGAGGTCTGGAACGACCTGACGACGCTGCACCAGAAGCTGCGCGAGCAGATCAAGGCCGCGGCCGAGGTCGGGACCGCGGACCAGCCGACCGGCGAGTACCAGCTCGACCGCACGCCGTCGCCGGAGGTCAAGACAGCGGTCAGCACGGAGCGGCTGCTGATCCTCAACGACGAGCTGCTGCGCGTGCCCGATGGCTTCACGGTCCATCCGAAGCTCGTCAAGCAGCTCGAGCGCCGCCGCGCCGCGGTCGGCGAGGCCGGCGGGATCGACTGGGCGCACGCCGAGTCGCTGGCGTTCGCGACGCTGCTGACCGAGGGCACGCCGATCCGCCTCACCGGCCAGGACGTCGAGCGCGGCACATTCTCCCAGCGCCATATGGTGCTGCACGACGCGCGCACGGGCCAGACGATCTGCCCGATCCAGTCGCTGCCCGGCGCGCTCGCGCCGTTCGAGCTGCACAACTCGCCCTTGAGCGAGGTCGCGTGCCTGGGCTTCGAGTACGGCTACAGCGCCGAGGCGCCCGAGACGCTCGTGCTGTGGGAGGCGCAGTTCGGCGACTTCGTGAACGCCGCGCAGGTGATCATCGACCAGTTCATCTGCTCCGGGCTCGCCAAGTGGGGCCAGACGTCACGGCTCGTGCTGTTGCTGCCGCACGGCTACGAGGGATCGGGTCCCGAGCACTCGTCCGGGCGCCTGGAGCGCTTCTTGCAGATGGCGTCGGAGGGCAACATGCGCGTCGCGAACGTCACGACGCCGGCGCAGTACTTCCACCTGATCCGCCGCCAGGCGCGCGTCGCCAAGCAGC
>JBKJRO010000144.1:0-9504 GCA_046594555.1 Solirubrobacteraceae bacterium | reverse complement strand
GCTGATGGTGTCCAAGCAGGACCACTGCCTGCAGGACCTGCTGTTCCGGCACCGCACCGGCTCGCTGCCGGTCGAGCTGACCGCGGTCGTGAGCAACCACCCGGACGCCCGGTCGCTCGTGGAGTGGCACGGCGTGCCGTTCCACCACGTGCCGGCCGACGACAAGCCCGTGGCCGAGGCCCGGCTGCTGGAGCTGGTCGACCAGACGCAGACCGAGCTGGTCGTGCTGGCCCGCTACATGCAGGTCCTGTCGGCCGACCTGTGCGGCCGGCTCGAGGGTCGCGCCATCAACATCCACCACTCGTTCCTGCCGAGCTTCAAGGGCGCCCGGCCGTACGCCCAGGCGCACGCCCGCGGCGTCAAGCTGATCGGTGCGAGCGCCCACTACGTGACGGCCGACCTCGACGAGGGCCCGATCATCGAGCAGGACGTCGCCCGCGCCGACCACACCCAGACCGCCGAGCAGCTCGCCCGGGTCGGCCAGGAGATCGAGGCCCGCGTCCTGGCCCGCGCCGTGCTCTGGCACGCCGAGCGCCGGGTGCTGCGCAACGGCACCCGGACCGTCGTCTTCCGGTGAGCCGGGTCGTACGCCCCTGTCGCCGGGTGGCGTCCCGACCCGAGGATCGAGCACCAGGAGGAAGCCATGGACGCTGAACGCCTCACCACCCGCAGCCAGGAGGCCGTCTCGGCGGCCGTCCGGCGCGCCGCGGCCGAGGGCCATCCGGAGGTCGCCCCCGTCCACCTGCTGCTGGCCCTGCTCGACCAGAGCGACGGCATCGCCGGCCCCCTGCTGAGCGCCGTCGGCGCCCGGCCGGACCAGGTGCGCACCCGGGCCGAGGCGCTGCTGTCGGCGCTGCCCCGGGCGCAGGGGTCGACGGTCGCGGCGCCCGGGCTGTCCCGGGCGCTGATGGCCGTCATGAGCGTCGCCTCGCACAAGGCCACCGAGGTCGGCGACGACTACGTCTCGACCGAGCACCTGCTGGTCGGGCTCGCCGACGCCGGCGGCGACGTCGCCGACCTGCTCAAGCAGCAGCAGGCCCTGCCCGCCGCGCTGGTGGACGCCTTCGCGAAGGTCCGCGGCGGCTTGCGCAGGGTGACGACGCAGGACCCGGAGTCGACGTACAAGGCGCTGGAGAAGTACGGCGTCGACCTCACCGACCGTGCCCGGCGCGGCGAGCTCGACCCCGTCATCGGCCGCGACACCGAGATCCGCCGGGTCGTGCAGGTGCTCTCGCGCCGGACCAAGAACAACCCGGTCCTGATCGGTGAGCCGGGGGTCGGCAAGACCGCGGTGGTCGAGGGGCTCGCCCAGCGCATCGTCGACGGCGACGTCCCGGAGTCCCTGCGGGGCAAGAGCATCGTGGCGCTCGACCTCGGCGCGATGATCGCCGGCGCGCAGTACCGCGGGCAGTTCGAGGAGCGGCTCAAGGCGGTGCTGGCCGACATCAGGGACAGCGACGGGCAGGTCATCACCTTCCTCGACGAGCTGCACACCCTGGTGGGCGCCGGCAAGGCCGAGGGCTCGATGGACGCCGGCAACATGCTCAAGCCGATGCTGGCCCGCGGCGAGCTGCGGATGGTCGGGGCGACGACCCTGGATGAGTACCGCAGCGACATCGAAAAGGACCCGGCGCTGGAGCGGCGCTTCCAGCCGGTCATGGTCAGCGAGCCGGGCGTCGAGGACACGATCGCGATCCTCCGCGGGCTGCGCGGCGACTACGAGCGCCATCACGACGTCAACATCCAGGACTCCGCCCTGATCGCCGCGGCGACGCTGTCCGACCGCTACATCTCCGACCGCTTCCTGCCCGACAAGGCGATCGACCTGGTCGACGAGGCCGCCTCGCGCGTGCACATGGAGATCGAGTCGGTCCCCGAGGAGATCGACGAGGTCGAGCGGCGCATCCTGCAGCTGCAGATCGAGCGCACCTCGCTGGAGCAGGAGGAGGACGCCGCGTCCAAGGAGCGCCTCGGCGTCCTCGAGCACGAGCTGGGCGAGCTGCAGGAGCGGGTCGCCGGCATGAAGGCCGAGTGGCAGGCGGAGAAGGACCGCGTCGCCGGCGCGTCCGAGGTGCGCCAGCGGCTGGGCGACGCCGAGCGCGAGCTGGAGATCGCCACGCGCGCGAACGACCTCGAGCGCGCCGCGGTCCTGCGCCACGGCGAGATCCCGGAGCTGGAGCGCCGGCTCGCCGATGCCGAGCAGGACGGCGAGGATCCCCAGGCGACCCGCTTCTTCAAGGAGCACGTCGACGCCGACGACATCGCCGAGGTCGTCGCGCGCTGGACCGGCATTCCGGTGACGCGGATCGAGGAGTCCGAGACGGCCAAGCTCGTCCACCTCGAGGAGCGCCTGCACGAGCGCGTCGTCGGTCAGGACGAGGCGGTCGTCGCGGTCGCCAACGCGATCCGTCGCTCGCGCGCCGGGCTGCAGGACCCCGATCGCCCGATCGGCTCGTTCCTGTTCGTCGGCCCGACCGGAGTCGGCAAGACCGAACTCGCCCGCGCGCTGGCGGAGTTCCTGTTCGACAGCCAGGACGCGATGGTCCGCATCGACATGAGCGAGTACGGCGAGAAGCACACCGTCTCGCGCCTCGTCGGCGCGCCTCCCGGCTACGTCGGCTACGAGGAGGGCGGCCAGCTGACCGAGGCCGTGCGCCGCCGGCCGTACTCGGTGGTGCTGCTCGACGAGCTGGAGAAGGCCCACCCCGACGTCTTCAACACGCTGCTCCAGGTGCTCGACGACGGGCGCCTGACCGACGGCCACGGCCGCACGGTGGACTTCAAGAACGCCGTCCTGATCATGACGTCGAACGTCGGCTCGGGCAGCGGCGACTACCAGGCCGCGATCCGCTCGGGCTTCAAGCCGGAGTTCATCAACCGCCTCGACGACATCGTCGAGTTCGACCAGCTGGACCGCGAGCAGATCGGCGAGATCGTGGACCTGCAGATCGAGCGACTCGTGGCGCGCCTGGCCGAGCGCGGCATCGCGGTCGAGCTGACCGCCGACGCGCGGACGCTGATCGGCAACCTGGGCTACGACCCGACCTACGGCGCGCGCCCGCTGAAGCGCGTGATCCAGAAGCGGCTCGTCGACCCGCTGGCGCTGGCGATCCTCGACGGCCGGTTCGGCGAGGGCGACCGCGTCGTCGTGGAGAACCGCGACGGCGAGCTGGCGCTGGAGGCGGGGACGCCGGCGGCGGTGTAGGCGCACCCGCGAATTGACCCTGACGGCCGCGGCTGCGAGGCTCGGCCGATGACGACGACGGTGATGATCGACGAGCAGTTCTGCGGCCCCGCCGCGAGCGCGAACGGCGGCTACGCCTGCGCGATGGCCGCGGCGTCCATCGACGGCCCGGCCGAGGTGACGCTCCACCTGCCGCCGCCGCTCGGCCGCCCGCTGACCCTCGATCGCACCGATGACGTCGTGTCGCTGCAGGACGGCGACGTCCTCGTGGCGCAGGCGCGTCCGGCGGTCGTCGAGGTCGACGTCCCCGCGCCTGTCTCGTTCGCCGAGGCGCAGCGCGCGGGCGCCGCCTACCCATGGCGCGACCGTCATCCGTATCCGACGTGCTTCGTCTGCGGCCCGGACCGCCAGCCGGGCGACGGGCTGTGCATCTATCCGGGGCCGGTCGCGGGGCGCGAGCTCTACGCCGCGCCGTGGACGCCCGAGGCGTGGCTCGCCGATGCCGCCGGCGCGGTGCGCGACGAGTTCGTCTGGGGCGCGCTGGACTGTCCCGGCGGGATCGTCACCGACCTCTTCGGGGAGGTCGAGCTGATCCTGCTCGGCAGGCTGGCCGCCGATCTGCGCGCGCCCGTCCGCGCCGGAGCGGCGCACGTGGTCACGGCTTGGCCGATCGGCCGCGACGGCCGCAAGCTGCACACCGGGACGGCGGTCTTCACCGCAGCCGGCGCGCTGTGCGCGGTCGGCCGCGCGACCTGGATCGAAGTCCGCGCCCAGAGCTGACCGGCGCCGCTCAGCTCAGGGTGAGCGTGATGCGGTCCCAGTTCGTCGAGCTGCCGCTGGCCTTCCTGTAGGCCTTGCGGGTGTCGAACTGGAGGGTCCACCGTCCGGGCCGGGCCCGGAACGGGAAGAGCCGGCGCGGCTTCGTCTTGGCGATCGAGCCGCAGACGCCGCTGCCGCGACCGAGCGAGATCGTCAGCTTGTGCCGGCCGTTCGGCGCCACGTAGTGCAGGTAGACGGTCGGAGCGGGCGTTCCCGCGGGCAGGCCGGCGGCGAACCCGAAGGCGCTGAAGCGCACGCGCACCGTGTCCGGGTGCAGCGACTCGCCGGGGTTGTAGTCGCCGAAGACGTGGGCGGTCCGGAAGGTGACGCTCGCCGCGATCGACGTGTCGGTGTTGTCCGTGGCCGAGAAGCTGAACTGCGAGTCGTGGGCGTTCTTCCCCGTCTCCGGCGGCGCCGGAATCTGGTACTTCTGGCGGAAGTTCCCCTTCGCGTCGGCCACGGCGCTGCCGATCGTCGTGTCGCCGGATCCGAGCAGGACCAGCCCCGACGGCGTGAAGCCGGTGCCGGAGAGCACGAGGTCCCCCGCCGGGTCGGTGGCGCGGTAGCACGGCTTCTCGACCGTCAATGTCGCGGCCTGTGCCGGCGCCGCGCTGAGCGCGGCGAGCACGGCTGCCAAGGCGATCCCTGCCCATCGAGTCTGCATCACCCATCGAGGATGACACGCCCCGCGACTTCCTGTCGCAGGATCGGGTAGAACCCGGTCACCCCGACCACGGAGGACCAGATGCCGACGTACATCATGCTGTCGAAGCTCACGCCGGAGGGCGTGGCGACGATCAAGAACAACCCGCAGCGCATTCGCGAGGTCAACAGCGAGCTCGAGCAGCTCGGGGCGACCGTCAAGGCGCAGTGGTCGACGCTCGGCCGGTTCGACTTCATCAACGTCGTCGAGGCGCCGGACGACACGACGATGGCGCGCGTCTCGCTGGAGCTCGGCTCGCGCGGCACCGCCTCGTACGAGACCCTGACGGCGATTCCCGTCGACGACTTCATCGCCAGTCTGTGAGCAGCGCCTCACGGACGCTGCCGGTGTCCTCGGGGGTGCGGGGCGCGGATGCGCGACCGCACCCCCTGCGTCCTTGGCAGCGCCCGCGATTCGCCGCTCACAGCCTCGCGATCGTGGATTCGCCAGCTCGCGCGTGATGAAGGTCCTCGTCGTCGGATCCGGCGGGCGCGAGCACGCGATCGTCCGCGCGCTCGCGCGCTCGCCCCAGCAGCCGGAACTGCTCTGTGCGCCAGGCAATCCCGGCATCGCCGCGGACGCCCGTGTCGCCGCGGTCGCGGTCGATGACGTCGCCGGGCTGGTCGGGCTCGCGCGCGAGGAGGCCGTCGACCTGGTCGTCGTCGGGCCGGAGATGGCGCTGATCGCCGGGGTCGTCGATGCGCTGACGGCGGCCGGCATCGCGGCGTTCGGGCCGGTGCAGGCGGCCGCGCGGCTGGAGGGCTCCAAGGCGTTCGCCAAGGAGATCATGGCCGCGGCCGGCGTCCCGACGGCGTCGTGGACGACGGTCTCCGACGTCGACGGCGGCCTTGCGGCGGTGCCCTCGTACCCCGTCGCGATCAAGTTCGACGGCCTCGCCGCCGGCAAGGGCGTCGTCATCGCGCAGGACGAAGCGGAGGCGCGGACGGCGCTCGAGGCGTTCCTCGTCGAGCGCCGCTACGGCGCCGGCGACGTCGTCATCGAGGAGTTCCTGGCCGGCGAGGAGCTGTCGCTGTTCGCGCTGTGCGACGGCGAGCGCGCGGTGCCGATGGCACCGGCGCAGGACTACAAGCGCATCTTCGACGGCGATGAGGGGCCGAACACCGGTGGCATGGGCGCGTACTCGCCGGTCGCCGGGATCGACGCGGCGCGCTGCCGCGAGATCTGCGCGCAGGTGCACCAGCCCGTCGTCGACGAGCTCGCACGTCGCGGGATCGCGTTCCACGGCGTGCTGTACGCGGGGCTGATGCTGACCGCGGACGGGGTGAAGGTCATCGAGTTCAACGCGCGCTTCGGCGACCCGGAGACGCAGGCGATCCTGCCGCGGCTGCGGTCCGACCTGCTGGACCTCGCTGAGCGCGCGACGCGGCGGGGCGGGCTGGACGGCGCGCGGCTGGCGTGGGACGACCAGGTGGCCGTGACCCTGGTCCTCGCCTCGCCCGGGTATCCCGACGCGCCGCGCACGGGCGATGCGATCTCCGGCCTGGACGCGGTCGGCGAGGGCGTCGAGGTGACGCACGCCGGGACCGCCGCGCGAGACGGGGGATTCGTCACCGCCGGCGGGCGCGTCCTCAACGTGACCGCCCTCGGCGCGTCGTTCTCCGCCGCCCGCGAGGCGGCCTATGCTGCGGCCGACGGGATCGACTTCGACGGGCGTCAGCTGCGGCGCGACATCGCGCAGCGCGCCGTGGACCGGGAGGCATGACGATGGAAGGGCAGCAGACCGAGGCGGCGCCGCAGGCTCTGAGCGAGCCGCTGACGGCGGGACCGCTCGTCGGGATCATCATGGGCTCGCAGTCCGACATGGACCTGATGCAGAAGGCCGGCGAGGTGCTGACGCAGAAGGGCATCGGCTGGGAGATCGAGGTGATGTCCGCGCACCGCACGCCCGACCGCGTCGTCGAGTACTGCCGCGGAGCCCACGCCCGCGGGCTCAAGGTCCTGATCGCCGGGGCAGGCCTGTCGGCCGCCCTGCCCGGCGTCGCCGCGGCCCACACCGACCTGCCGGTCATCGGCGTCCCGCTGTCGAGCAGCCTCAGCGCCGCGGGCGGACTCGACGCGATCCTGTCCGTCGTGCAGATGCCGCCCGGCGTGCCGGTTGCGTGCGTCGGCCTGGACAACGCGAAGAACGCCGGGCATCTGGCCGCGAGGATCCTGCAGTCGTGATCGACCTGCGGCGCCCCCGCGACGTGGGGGAGCTGCTCAGCGCGACGTTCACGGCGAATCGCCCACCGACGCCACTTGGGCGCGCTCCGGGCGGCGCAACTGCGGTCGGTGGGCGCTCCGGGCCGATCGCCTCGTCGCTCCCGCCGGCCTGACCCTGCGAGGATCAGCCGCGTGATCGATCGCTACACCCGGCCCGCGATGGGCGCGCTCTGGACCGACGAGGCGCGGATGGAGGCGTGGCGCCGCGTCGAAGTGGCCGCGTGCGAGGAGATGGACGGCCCGACGGCCGCGGATCTGGAGGCGATCCGCGCCGCGACGTTCACGGTCGAGGCCGTGCAGGAGCGCGAGGCCATCACCGACCACGACGTCGCCGCGTTCATCGACGTGCTGTCGGCGAGCGCGGGCCCGGGCGGCCGCTGGATCCACTACGGGCTGACGTCCAGCGATGTCCTGGACACCGCGCTCGGGCTGCAGCTCGTGCAGGCGGGGACGATCGTGCTGGCCGGCGCCGACGAGCTGGTCGCCGCGCTCGTCGAGCAGGCCCGCGCGCACGTCGACACGATCTGCGTCGGGCGCACGCACGGCGTCCACGCCGAGCCGACGACGTTCGGCATCAAGCTCGCGGGCTTCGCGATGGAGGCGGCGCGGAACCGGGACCGCCTGCGCGAGGCGTTCGCGCAGGTCGCGCGCGGCGGGCTCAGCGGCGCGGTCGGGACGTACGCGGCGACCGACCCGGACTTCGAGCGCCGCGTGCTGGCGCGCGTCGGGCTGGAGCCCGAGCCGGTCTCCACCCAGGTGATCCCGCGTGACCGCCACGCCCAGCTGCTGCAGTCGATCGCGCTGGCCGGCGCCGGGCTGGAGCGCCTGGCGACCGAGGTCCGCCACCTGCAGCGCACCGAGGTGCTGGAGGCGACCGAGCCGTTCCGCACCGGGCAGCAGAAGGGCAGCTCGGCGATGCCGCACAAGCGCAACCCGATCACGACCGAGCGCATCACCGGCCTTGCCCGCGTGCTGCGCGGCAACGCCCAGGCGGCCGTCGAGAACGTCGCGCTGTGGCACGAGCGCGACATCTCGCACTCCGGCGCCGAGCGGGTGATCATCCCCGACTCGCTGATCCTGATCGACTACCTCCAGCACCTCGCGATCCGCGTCGTGCGCGGGCTGGTGGTCCACGCGGACCGCATGCGCGCGAACCTCGACCTCACCCACGGCGCGCTGTTCAGCCAGCGCGCGCTGCTCGCGCTGATCGCCTCCGGGATGGTGCGCGACGACGCCTACCGGATCGTCCAGGAGGACGCACAGCAGGCCTGGGACACGGCGACGCCGCTGCGCGACCTGCTCGCGGCGCGCGACCTGGGCCTCGACCTCGACGCGATCTTCGACGAGTCGCACTACACGAAGCACGCGGCCGAGATCGTCGGCCGTCTTGACGCGGTCGTGTAACACCCTTTGCAGGACGTTTGCCGGGTCACTCGTAGCTTGGGCGCATGACAGGGATACGGTCGTACCTGCCACGCATCCTGCTCGGCGGGCTCGCGTTGTTCGCGCTCATCCAGCTCGTGCCGTACGGCCGGTCGCATGCGAATCCGAAGCCGACGACGTCGGCGATGCTCGCCGGAGCGCAGGCCGGCCAGATCTTCACCGACGCCTGCGCCGACTGCCACAGCTACAAGACGAAGTGGCCGTGGTACACGCACGTCGCGCCGGTCTCGTGGCTCGTGCAGAACGACGTTGACGGCGGGCGCAACGCGCTGAACCTCTCCGCCTGGGACACCGCGCAGCCGCCGGTCGGCGAGGTCGTCGACAAGATCAGCAGCGGCGAGATGCCGCCGCTGAAGTACAAGGTCATGCCCAACCACGCCAAGGCCCGGCTCTCCGGCAAGGAGCAGGCGATCCTCATCGCGAGCATGCGCAAGCTCTACGCGAGCGATCCGCCGGCCGCGATCAGGCAGGGCGGGGGCGGCTGACCGCGGCGCGCCCCGGCCCCGTCGATGCTCCGGGGCCGTTGCTAGCATCGCGCCGGTGAGCCGCCTCGCCGACCTGCCCCTCATCGCCAGCGGCAAGGTCCGGGACATGTACGACCTCGGCGATCGCCTGCTGATGGTCGCCAGCGACCGGATCTCGACGTATGACGCGGTGCACCCGACGCCGATCCCGGACAAGGGCGCGGTGCTGACGGGCATCTCCGTCTTCTGGTTCGCCCAGACCGAGCACCTGCTGCCCAACCACCTGCTGTCGCTGACCGACGGCGTCCCGGACGAGGCCCGCGGGCGTGCGCTGGTCGTCAAGCGACTGCGGATGCTGCCGGTCGAATGCGTCGTGCGCGGGTACATCACCGGCTCGGGCTGGAAGGACTACCAGGCGACCGGCGCGGTCTCCGGGATCAGCCTGCCCGCGGGTCTGCAGGAATCCGAGCAGCTGCCCCAGCCGATCTTCACGCCGAGCACGAAGGCCGAGATCGGCCACGACGAGGCGATCGACTTCGATCAGGCCGCCGAGCTGGTCGGCGACCGCGCACTGATGGAGCGCGTGCGCGACGTCTCGATCGAGCTCTACTCCGCCGCCGCGAGCCATGCGCGCGAGAACGGCGTGATCCTCGCCGACACGAAGTTCG
>JBKJRO010000132.1:0-31395 GCA_046594555.1 Solirubrobacteraceae bacterium | reverse complement strand
GCCAGCGTGCCCCTCCGCAAGAGCGTAAAGGACCCGACCTTGGCCTTCGTCACCGCTTTGTTCGATTTCCTCGTCCATTGCGGTGACATTATCACGGCGCCCGACCGACACCAACCGAGGGGCGCCCGGACACGACGTCGTGGGGTGTCCGGTTCTTCACGGGCGTCGTCTGCGACGCGTACCTCGTCCGCGCTGACGTCCAGCGCGGGCTCTCGATCGTCACCTGGCGCGGTCGGCACGTCGCCGAGCCGACAGAGCTCAACGATGCGGAAGCCGCCGCCTGCGGGCATGAGGTGCTGCGCGTCGGCCGGGCGCTGGAGGCCGTCATGCGGCCAGTCAAGCTCAACTACACGCTGCTCGGGAACAGCGTGCCGCACTTGCACAGGCACATCGTCCCGCGCTACGCCGACGACCCTCGCCCGGGCTGGCCGTTCACGTTCCCGGATCCCGATCCGGCGGCGATGCCGGACGAGCGGCTACATGCGGACGTCGAGGCGCTCCGCCTAGAGTTCAGCGCAGCACCGAGGCGCCGAACTCCTCCGGGACCGCGTCCATGATCACAATGTCCGTTGGCCGACCCCCACGCAGCACCGCGCCGCGGCGGACGCCGACGCGGCGAAAGCCAGCGCGCTCGTAGGCCGTCAACCCGGCGACATTCCATTCCAGCGCCTCGAGCAGCACGTTGCGTAGCTGCAGCACGTGAAATGCGAAGTCGAGCACGAGCCGCGTAGCCTCGGTGCCGAGGCCCTGGCCGCGGCGCTCACCGATCGCGATGCCGAAGTTGGCTGTGCCGTGGGCGTGGCCGATCCGCAACAGGCCGGCGGTACCGACCGCTGCGGAGTCGGTGCGGTCGTAGATCGTGAATTCGACGGCTTCGGGCTCGCGCTCTGCGCCCTTTTCGGCGTTCTCGTCTATCCACTTCTCCTGGCTCTGCCGGGTCGCGATGCCCAGGTTGTCGAGACCGCGCCGGACCTCGAGCTGATTCATCCAGCGGGCATAGGCCGCGGCTAGGTCCCGCCGGAGGGGTCCCAGGGCAACCTTCTCGCCGACGACGATGAAGTCCGGCTCGTCACCATCCATTCGGCCATTCTGTCGAATCCCGGCCTGCGCGGCGGCCGGGGCAGGCCGCCTGATGGTCCGAGGGACGACTCGCCCGCTTGGGTGAGCGTTCGGGAATGTCGCCAGAGCGGCCCGGTCAAGAGGTTCGCGCCGTTGTACACCTCAGGGGTGCAAAGTTGCGCGAAGCTCGCCGGAACTCGGCCGATCGTGCGGGCGACAGGTCTCCCGCCTGGGCCCGCGTCCCTACGCCACGCGGCTCACTTCGCGCGCGACAGGGCCGGTGCGAACAGCGCGGCGACGTCCGGCGGGCGCGTCGTGATGCCGAACTTCGCCTCCCAGGCGCTCCAGCGCGCGAGGACGGCCGGGTCCAGGACGCCGAAGTCGCCGGCCGGCGTCGTGAAGGAGGAGGCCAGCGCGCGGAGTTCGCGCCGGGCCTGGCGCGCGACGACGCCGGGCGCCCCGGCGGTGAGCGCGTCGATCGCCGCGCCGTCGTCGTTCAGCGCCGCGGTGTAGCCGTCGTGCAGGGCGGTGACGGTGTCGCGGACGAGCCCGGGGTCGTCCCGGAGCGTCCGGCGCGTCACGGCCAGCACGAGCTCGGGGTAGGCGGGCGCGCCGAAGTCGTCGACCTTGAAGATCCGCGTGGCGGGACGGCGCGCGCGCAGCGCCACGCCCTCGGCGTTCCAGAAGCCGGTCGCGGCGCTCACCCGCTTCGCCAGCAGCGCGGGGACGGCCTGGAACCCGATCGTCACCCGCTTGACGCGGGTGGGGTCGCCGCCGTCGCCGGCGACGATCGAGGACAGGACGGCCTCGTCGCTCGGGAGGCCGGTGACGCCGGCGTCCCTGCCCTGCAGATCGCGCGGCCGGGTGATCGACGGATCAGCGAGGACCGCGGCGAGCGGCCGCTGCACCAGCGCCATGACGCCGACCAGGCCCGCGCCCTTGGCGTCGGCGAGCGCGAGGTCGTGGATGTCGATGTAGGCGAAGCGGGCGCGGCCGGCCTTCAGCAGCTTCACGGCATCGGTCGAGCTGGCGGGCGGGCGGATCGTCAGCGCGACGCCGGCCTTGCGGTCCAGCCCGCGCGCCACGGCGAGGTACGTCCCGGCGTGGACCGCGTTGGGCGCGAAGTCGAGCAGCAGCGTCGCGGGGCGGGGCGCCCTTGCGGACGCCGTCGAGGAGGACGACGACGAGCCGCACCCTGCCACGGCGAGTGCGACCACGGCACACCACGCAAGGACGCTCGCAGGGTGGAGGAACCGCAGGCGACGGCGCGAAACGGGGCGAGTGGGCATCGCGCGGCAGCATAGGGCCGCTGCGGACGGCCCCTCCCAGACCTCGAAGGAGTGACCCTCATGGATCAGCAGAACACTCGAGCCCTCGCCGCGGAACTCATCGGCACCTGCGTGCTGGTGCTGTTCATCGCGATCATCGTCATCGTCTCCGGAGGTGGGACGCTGCGCGTTGACATGGCGGTGATCAGCATCGGTCACGTCCTGATCCTCGCGACCCTCGTCGCCGCGCTCGGCGGCGTCTCCGGCGGCCACTTCAACCCCGCGGTCACCGTGACGCTCGCGGCGCTGAAGAAGTTCCCGACGTCCAGCGTCGGCCCCTACATCGTCGTCCAGCTGATCGGCGCGACGATCGGCGCCCTGATCGTGAAGCTGCTGCTGGACGACCCGGGCAAGCTCACGAACTACGCGACGCCCGCCGTCAACAAGGCGTTGCTGAACGGCAACTTCGGCGGCTTCGTGTGCGAGGCGCTCGGCACCTTCGTCCTCGTCGCCGCGATCGTCGGAACGGCCGCGATCGTGAAGAACCAGACGGCGCTCACGCCGCTGCTGATCGGCGGCGCCCTGGGCTTCGGCGTCATGGCGACTGCGCCGCTCACCGGCGCGGGCCTGAACCCGGCGCGCTCGTTCGGCCCGGCGCTCGTCAGCGGCGAGTTCGGCGGTCTGGGCACGTTCCTGTTCGTCTACGTCCTCGGCCCGATCGTCGGCGGCCTGCTCGCCGGCACGGTCGTCAATTACCTGCACGAAGGCAGCGCCGAGCCGAGCCGCGAGGCTCGGATGCCCGCAGCCTGACGCTCGCGCGACACCTCGTCCGCCGGCCCCGCGGCGGCGCATCCGTAGACTTCCTGCGACCGATGCGCCGCCGCGTCACGTTCTCCAGGAACTTCACGCTCTCGCTGTCGCGGACGTGCCGTTGCCATTGCAAGTACTGCGCGTTCGCCACCGTTCGCGCACACCTGTACGCGCCGGACGAGGTCGAGGCGCAGCTCGAGCAGGCGGTGCGCCGCAACGCGAAGGAGCTGCTGGTCCTGACGGGCGAGTACCCGGAGGTCAATCCGGGTGTGCGGGCCAAGCTCGCCGAGTACGGGCACGAGGACTTCACCTCGTACGTCGTCTGGGCCTGCGAGCGTGCGCTGGAACGCGGGCTGCTGCCACACACCAACCTCGGCGTGCTCGAGCGCGCCGACCTGGCGCGGCTGCGCGAGGTGACGGCCTCGCAGGGGCTGATGTTGGAGTCGATCAGCGAGCGGCTGATGGAGACCGTCCACGCCGGCTCGCCGACGAAGCACCCCCAGGAGCGGCTGCGGACGATCCGCGCCGCAGGCGAGCTGAAGATCCCCTTCACGACGGGCATCCTCGTCGGCATCGGCGAGACCAGCGCGGAGCGGGTCGCGTCGCTGGAGGCGATCGCCGAGGTCCATGCCGAGCATGGGCACATCCAGGAGGTGATCCTGCAGAACTTCGTCCCGCACCGGCGCTACTACGGTGAGGAGCCCGCCGAGATCGCGAGCGAGGCGGCCGAGGAGTTCTGGCGCACGGGCCTGGGGTCGCATCCGTCGCTGCCGGCGCCCGGCTGGGCCTGCGAGGTGACGATCGACGACATGGAGTTCCTGGTCGGCGAGACGCGGCGCCTGATGCCCGACGTCGGCATCCAGATCCCGCCGAACCTCGCCGACTGGTGGCCGCGCCTGGTGCAGGCCGGCGCGACGGACCTGGGCGGGCTGTCGGCCAACGGCGACCACATCTCGCCGGAGCATCCGTTCCCCTCGCCGCATCAGGTCCGCAAGACGCTGCAGGCCGACGGCGTCGCGCTGACCGAGCGACTCTGCGTGTACCCGCAGTACCTGGACGCCGAGTGGGTCGAGCAGGGCGTGCTCGACGTCGTGGTCCAGAAGTACTGGTCGTTCATCCCGCGCCGCGGGTCGGGCCGGACGCAGGCGCCGTTCGCGATCGACGCGGACCTCGTCGCCCCGGCGCTGGAGCACGCACGGGAGGGCCTGCCGTTGTCGCCGCGGGAGCTGACGGCGTTGTTCGCGGAGAGCGACCCGGTGGCGGTCGAGGAGATCCGCGTGGCGGCGGACGAGCTGCGCCGGGAGGTCGCCGGCGACACGGTGACGTTCGTCGTGAATCGCAACATCAACGTGTCGAACGTGTGCGTGGTGGGGTGTGCGTTCTGCGGGTTCGGGCAGGGCAAGCGCTCGCCTGATGCCTACGAGCACGACGAGGCCGAGTTCGTCCGCCGCGTCCACGAGGCGGTCGACTACGGCGCGAGCGAGCTGTGCATCCAGTCGGGCATTCATCCCGACTGGGGGCTGGAGGACTACCTGCACTGGCTGCGCGTGGCCAAGCGTGAGGCGCCGCACCTGCATCTGCATGCCTACTCGCCGATGGAGATCGCGCACATGTGCGACATCAGCGGCCTGCCGCCCGGCGAGGTGTTCGCACGGCTGAAGGACGCCGGTCTGGGGTCCACGCCGGGGACGGCGGCGGAGGTCCTCGATGACGGGGTGCGCGAGCGGATCAGCCCGAACAAGCTGCCGGTCGCCAGGTGGGTGCAGATCATCGAGGCCAGCCACGCGGCCGGCCTGCGCAGCACGAGCACGGTGATGTTCGGGCACATCGAGGAGCCGTGGGAGCTCGCGGAGCATCTGCGGGTGATCCGCGAGCTGCAGGAGCGCACCGGCGGGATCACCGAGTTCGTGCCGCTGAGCTTCATCCCGTTCCACACGCTGCTGGGCCGCACGCACGGGATCGAGGAGATCAGCCGCGAGGAGAACCTCAAGCACACCGCTGTCTTCCGGCTCGCCCTGGGCCACTCGATCACCAACCTGCAGGCCAGCTGGGTCAAGATGGGCCTCGATGCCGCGACCGAATCACTGGATTGGGGCGTGAACGACCTCGGCGGGACGCTGATGGAGGAATCGATCAGCCGCCTGGCGGGCAGCTACCACGGCGTGCGCCTGGACCCGCCAGAGCTGATCGCCGCCGCGCACGCCGCCGGCCGCCCCGCCGCCGAGCGCACCACGCTCTACGACATCCGCCGCGCGCATCCGCTGCCGGCACCACAGGAGGCAGCAGCATGACGACGACCGACGGAGCCATCACTGCCGAGGGGCTCGAAGCCCTGAAGGCCGAGCTGGCAGCGCTCGAGGGCCCGGCCCGCGTGGAGCTGGCAGGGAAGATCAAGCGCGCGCGCGAACTCGGCGACCTGAGCGAGAACGCCGAGTACCACCAGGCCAAGGAGGAGCAGGCCCACCTGGAGACCAAGATCCTGCGCCTCCAGTCGCGCCTGCGCAACGCGATCGTCGTCGAGGCGCCGCCCGCCGGCGTCACCGTCGTCGCGTTCGGCGGCACGGTCACCGTCGTCGACGAGGAGTCCGGCCGCGAGATGACCTACACACTGGTCGGGCCGACCGAGGCCGACCTCAAGTCGGGCAAGCTGTCCAGCGAGTCGCCCGTCGCGCAGGCCCTGCTGGGGCGCGCGGAGGGCGATGTCGCCGAGGTGCAGACGCCGAAGGGCACCAAGCGCTGGCGCGTCGTGCGCCTCGGAGCCTGACGTGCCACGAACCACCCAGGAGGAACACATGGCCGGATATGACGTCGCGAGCATCAAGGACATCGAGGGCTCCTACGGAGGCGCCTTCAAGGAGGTGCGGGTCGCCGTCGGGGCGAGCGCCTTCGGGATCAACATCCTGGAACTGCCGCCGCACGCGGACGGCTACCCCGAGCACGATCACGCCGCGGACGGCCAGGAGGAGGTCTACGTGACCCTCGGCGGCGGCGCCGTCATGCACGTCGCCGGCGACGAGGTCGCGCTGGACCCGGACGCCGTCGTCCGCGTCGGCCCGGGCGTGATGCGCAAGATCGTCCCCGGCGCCGACGGCGTGCGCCTGCTCGTCGTGGGCGGCGTCCCCGGCAAGGCGTACGAGCCCCGGTAGCGACCGGCCCGGGCAGGGATCGGGGCGCATCCGTCGTATTCCGACGGGTGCGCTCCCGGTTCGCCACGGCGGCGGCTGCCCTGTTCCTCCTGGCCGCCGTCCTTCCCGCCGCCGACGCGGCGGTTCCCGGCGGGCCCGCCGCCTCGCCCGGCGGCGTCTCGGCCGTGGACGAGCCGACGACGATCGTCTGCGGGTCATCCGTCCCGGCGGCGCCCGCCACGCCCGGCGTGCACGCCTCGGTCGCCCGGTCCCTGCTGCGCATCACCGGCCGTCCGCAGGTCGCGGGCCGGCGCGTCAGCGTCGACACCGAACTGGCGACCGCCGGCTGCCTGACCCTGACGCTCTACCCGCGCGCCGCGCGGCGGCTCGACGCGACGACGCAGATCGGCACGATCGTGCGGACGATCGCCGACCCGGGGCGCACCCGCTCGGTCGTCGTCCTCAACGCTCGCGGACGCCGCCTGCTCCAGTCGCGCCGCGCGATCGCGGCGATGCTCATCACCGACTTCCGCTCGCCGCCGGACACCAGCGGCGCCGAGGTCACCCTCAGCACGCCGGTCTGGCTCTGATCGCGTCGTCCGGGGGCTAGCCGAACAGGTCCTCGGCCTGCGGGCGCACCAGCGCCGCGGCGCCCGGCCCGTCCGCGTCGGTCACGTGCCGGTCCAGCCCGCGGATGACGGCCGCCGGAACGCGGTCGTCCTTGCCGCGGACCAGATCGGCCGCGGCGGCCACCTCGTCGGCGATCGCGATCCACGTCGCGTGCAGTTCGTGCCCGTCGCCGTCGCGGCGCCCGCGCCAGTCCTCCAGCGGCGCGAGCCCGGCGATCCCGATCGCGACGTCCGACTGCCCGTGGCGCCAGGCGCGGCCGAACGAGTCGGTGATGACCACCGCGGGGCGGCCCGGCAGCGCGGCGCGCAGGGCGCGGGCGCTGGCGTCGGGGTCGCGGGGGAGGAGGATCAGCCGTCCCGCGGCGCCGGCGTTCGACGCGTCCACGCCCGCGTTGGCGCAGACGAACCCGTGGTGGGTGCGGCAGATCAGCACGCCGCGCTCGGCACGGATGACGGCCGCGCTCTGGTCGAGCACGACCTGCACGACGCGCGGGTCCTTGCCGTGCTCGGCGGCCAGCTCCAGCGCCCGCTCGCCGGGGACCACGGCCGCCAGGTCGATGAAGGCGCCCTCGGCCTTGGAGACGATCTTCTGCGCGACGACGAGCACGTCACCGGCGTGCAGGTCGCCGGCGGCCGTCGCCAGCAGCCTCGCCAGGTCGTCGCCCGGCGCGATCTCCGGCAGCCCGGTGACGGCGCGGACGCTCAGCTCGCTCATGGGCGGCGCAGCCGGGCCAGGACCTCGCGCGTGTAGAACGATTCGCGCTTGGGCCGGTCCTGCAGCGCCGCCGCGAGCACGTCGAGGTCCTCGCCGGTGTCCACGTCGAGCAGCAGCGACGGCAGCTCGGCGATCCGCACGCTCGCCCCGGCCGCCCGGCCGAGTTCCTCGTGGCGCGCGCGGCTGCCATCGCCGAAGGAGGGACGGATGATGTCCGGCGGCGTGAGCAGCAGCGCGTTGGTGCCGGTGCCGTGGCGGTCGGGGATGATCACGACCTCTGCGCCCTCGGGCAGCCCGTCGAGCAGGTCATCGATCTCCGCCGGGTCCAGCGCGGGGGTGTCGCCGGCCAGCAGCAGCGCGTGGAAGGCGCCCTGCTCGATCGCCCAGTCGATGCCGCGCTGGGCGGCCTCGCTGTGCCCCTCGGCCGCGTCGTCGGCGATCGCCTGCGCGCCGTAGCCGCGGGCGAGGACCTCGGCACCCGGGTCGCCGGTGACGACGATCACGTCGTCCACGTACTCGGCCCTGCGCAGCGACTCGAGGACGTCCGTGAGCATGCCCGTCGCCAGCGCGCGGCGCTCGCCCGGGCGCAGCCCGTGCTCCGCCAGGCGCACCTTGGCGTCATGGAAGCGCTTCACGGGGAGGACGACGACGACGCTCATGCTGCCAGCTCCAGTGCCAGGTCGAGGGCGGACTCGGCGACCGCCCGGCGGCCGGCGGCGTCGGCCATCAGGGTGTTCGCCACCCGCAGCGTGACACCCGTGACGCCGCGGTCCTCGTCGGCGAGGATGCCGTCGACGATCGGGGCGTACGCGCGGGCGATGCCCGCCGCGCCCAGCGGCAGGCCGGCCCAGGTCATGAAGGCCGCGGTCGGGCCCTTCACGACGGCGCCCTCGACGATCGGCGAGACCGCCACGACCGGGGCGCGGGCGTCGCGGAGGGCGTCCGTCATCCCGGGCACCGACAGGATCGGGCCGATCGAGATCACGGGGTTCGAGGGGCCGATGATGATCGCCCGGGCCGCGGCGATCGCCGCGAGCACCTCGGCCGTCGGGGCCGCATGGTCGATGCCGTCGAACGCGACGTCGTCGACGGGGCCGATGCCACGCTCGCGGATCATGAACTCCTGGAAGCCGAACCACGAGTCCCGCGCCAGGACGCGCGTGCGGACCGGCTCGTCGCACATCGGCAGCACGCGGGCGCTGACCCCGAGCGCCCGCACCAGCGCGGCCAGCGCCTGGGTCGGCGTCCGGCCGGCGTCCAGGTGCCGGCGCCGCTCGACGCACCAGGCCAGGTCGCGGTCGCCGAGGTTGAACCAGACGTCGGCGCCCAGCTCGCGCAGCATGGCCATGACCTCGAACGTGTCGCCGTCCAGGCCCCAGCCGCGCTCGTCGATGCGGTCGGCGAGCCAGAAGCTGACGAGGTCCGGGTCCGGCGACACGGCGGCGCCGTAGACGTCCGTGTCGTCGGCCGTGTTGGCGATGACGACCAGGTCGTCGCCGACGATGTCGGCCATCCCGCGGGCGAGCTTGGCGCCGCCCGTCCCGCCGGCGAGCACCACCACGGGGGCCGCGGTCACGGCGCTGCGCTCGGGCCGGTCATGGGCGGCGCAGTATAGGCCCGGCGAACCGGATCCCGGCTAGGCTCCGCGGCCCATGCACCGGCACCTGCGACCGTCAGATCAGGCATGAGCGCCATTGCGCTGCCGCAGGCCGTGCGGGTTCGCGAGGTCGGCCCGCGTGACGGCTTCCAGAACGAGCCCGAGGTCATCGCCACGGCCGACAAGGTCGCGCTGATCGACCGGCTCGCCCGCACCGGGCTGCGCCGCATCGAGGTGACGAGCTTCGTCCGGCCCGACGTGATCCCGCAGCTGTCCGACGCGCGCGAGGTGCTGGAGGCGATCGACGTCCCCGACGGCGTCAGCCGCTCGGTGCTGATCCCGAACGAGCGCGGCCTGGATCGCGCGCTCGAGCTGCGCGACAGGTTCGAGGAGGTCACCGTCTTCCTCAGCGCCAGCGAGACGCACAACGCGAAGAACGTCAACCGCACCGTCGCCGAGTCGCTTGCCGGGCTCGACGTCGTGCTCCGCCGGGCCTGCGAGTCCGGCCTGCGCTGCGAGGGCGTCATCTCGACGTCGTTCGGCTGTCCCTACGAGGGCCGCGTCGCGCCCGAGCGCGTGTTCGGGATCGCCGAGCGCCTGATCGCGTCCGGCGCCCGGGAGGTCGGCTTCGGCGACACGACCGGGATGGCCAACCCCGTGCAGGTCCGCGCGTTCTTCACCGCCGCCCGTGAGCGGCTCGGACCGGACGTCGAGCTGACCGCGCACTTCCACAACACGCGCGGCCAGGGCCTGGCGAACGTGCTGGCCGCGCTCGAAGCAGGGTGCGAGTCGTTCGAGTCGTCGTTCGGCGAGCTCGGCGGGTGCCCCGTCCCCGCCGGAGCGACGGGCAACATCGCCACCGAGGACCTCGTCTCCATGCTCCACGAGATGGGCGTGGTCACCGGCATCGATCTGGACGCCCTCGTCGCTGCCGCGCGCGCTGCGCGTGACGTGCTCGGGCGCCCGCTCGGGTCCCACGTCGTCGTCGCCGGCCCCGTGGACTGGGGCGACTGATGCCCCGTCGCGGATCTCGCGGCGTCTGATCCGGCGTCCCCCCGGCGATCAGGCCAGGTGGCAGAGGAACCGGGCTGCGGCCGTGGTGCCGGCTGCCACCGCGGCGATCGCGGGCGGCGGCCCCATCGCCGGCATCTGCGTGATCAGCGCGGACCTGACCTTGCCGTGGAAGCAGCGGATCGACGACCTCGCGTTCGTCGTCCCGGGCAGGACGTAGTGGTAGATCCCCTTCGGGAACTCCGGGGTCGCGCTCGTGATGCCGTTGCACGTGTCGAGCTTGGACGTGCTGATCCGGCGACCCTTGATGTCGCGCGCCCCGTAGATCGGGAAGCCGTCGAATGCCACACCGATGATGTGCGACGGACCCGTGCCCTTGTCGACCTTCGCCGCGACGCAGGCCGGCAGGCCGTGGTAGTGGTACTGGCCCATCGGCGTGGGATGCCCGTTGCACGCGTCGACGAACGGGACGTCGGTTGCGTCCGCGCCCTTGACCGTGAAGTTGCTCGCCACCGCCACCGTGCTGCCGTCGCCCTCGTAGGGGTTGAAGAGCACGGCGCCGGAGATCATGAAGCCGATCGACCCGAGCGGCGCGGCGGTCGTCTTCGCGGTCTTCGTCGGCTTGGTGGGGACCGTGAAGTCGTAGGACTGGGCCTTCGTCGGGTCATCGCCGGCGGTCGCTGTCGCTGCGGTCGGCACCCGGACGCCGGCATTCGGGAGGGCGTACTGCTTGAGGCGCGAGTGATTGGGGAGACCGTCGGAGCGCAGCCGGATGGAGCTCGTGCCGTAGGTGACCGTGATGGTCTTCCCCCATCTCGCCTGCTGCAGGCCGGCTCTCGTACTCGAGCTGCCCGCTGCTGCACCGGCCACGGAGCCCGCACCGCTCGCGGACGCTTCGCCGCAGGCGGTCAGTGCCAGCAGCGCGGCAGCGAGACCGAGGGTCGCGGGGTGGGCGGGACGCAGCCGGAGAAGCACCTGCCGAACCTACTCGGACGGTCCTGAGGGAATTCTGAGGGCTCGGATCCACGATCCCTCGGTCCAGTCCCGGCGGACGGCTCGTTGCGACGTCTCCCCAGGACGGCCACGCAGGGCGCCACCGCCGCGGTGCACGGGAGGGCGGAGAGGGCGAGCGTTCCGCGGGGTTCGCGGGCAGCGCAACCGTCGCCGGTCGTGGGCGTCCGGACGGCGTTCCCGGGGAAATCCGGAATTCGCAACGCGAATTTCGCCCCCGGGAAGGACGAGCCGGATCGTCCACAGACCACCGCCAGCGGACGACGCTGGACACACAACAACCCACCCTGTGGAGCTTTCGCAACGAAAACGCCACGCAAAGGGGTCCCGGCGCCGACCACGAAGGACGGGTCGTCATGGTTCAGACGAACGGTGTCTCGATGATCGTCACCCGAGCCGCCACCTCGGCCCTGTCGAACGAGCTGTCCCGCAGCACGCGGAACGAGCTCGCCGACATCCTGGCCGAAGGTGCGGTCGAGGCCGGCTTCCAGCCGGTCGTCGATCTTGCGACCGGCGCGGTCGTCGGATGGGAGGCCCTTGCCCGCGGCCCGCGCGGGAGCGAGCTCGAGCGCCCGGACCTGCTGTTCGCCGCGGCCCGCGCCGCCGGGCGCCATGAGGAACTCGACGTCCTCTGCCAGCGCAACGCGCTGCGCGCCGCGCTCGCCGCCGGCGTCGAGGCTCCCTGCGTCCTGTTCCTGAACATCGAGCCTGACACGTCGGGCTTCCTGCCGCTCGAGTTGCGCGAGCTGTACGCCCGCGCCTGCGCGCAGATGACCGTTGCCGTCGAGATCACCGAGCGCGCGCTCACGCAGCGCCCGGGCGCGCTGCTCGCCCACATCGCCGACATGCGCGCGATGGGCGTCGCCGTCGCCCTGGACGACGTCGGCACCGACACCGACACCCTGGCGATGATGTCGCTGCTGGAACCCGAGGTCATCAAGCTCGACCTCGCCCTCGTGCAGGCGAGCCCCGACGCCGCGATCGCCGAGGCCGTCCATGCCGTGCACGCGCAGGCCGAGCGGACCGGCGCGACGATCCTCGTCGAGGGCGTGGAGACGCCCGAGCAGGCCCGCGTCGGCGAGGCGCTCGGCGCCACGCTGGCCCAGGGCTGGCTCTACGGCAGGCGCGAGGTGCTGATCTCGCTGCCCGACCCGCCGCGCTCGCCCGTCGTGCGCCAGGGCCGCCACGCCGATCCCCGTGACCTTGCCCCGTACGAGCTCGTCGGCGACCGCTGCACCTCGCGCCCCACGACCCGCCCGCTGCTCGTCGCGATGACCGCCCACCTGGAGGACCAGGCCCGGGCGCTGGGCCGGACGGCCGTGCTGGTCGCCTCGTTCGACAAGGATCCCCGCGTCGGTGACGGCCTGCGCCAGCGCTACGCGGCACTCGGCCAGGAGCTGGCGTTCTGTGCCCTGCTGGGCCGCGACCCCGAGCACGACCGCGACCTCTCCGGCTACGGCGGTCTGCGCCTGGCGGGCGACTCGCGCGATGCCGAGTGGGCGATCGCCGTCGTCGGGCCGCACTTCGCCGCCGCGCTCGTCGCGCACGAGAACGGCGAGTCGGACATCGCGGGCGGCGTGATGTACGACTACGTGCTGACGTACGACCGCGTGCTGGCGACGGCCGTCGCGGCCGCGCTCACCGCGCGCGTCTCGTCCTAGCCGATCAGCGCTGCGCGTCGGCGGGCGCCATCGCCGCAGCCGGCCGGCTCGGAGCCGGCGAGGGCAGGACGCGCCGCAGGAACAGGAAGACGATCGGCACGCCCGTGACGACCATGATCGCGCGCAGCCACGTGGCGCTCGCGTCCGTTCCGGCGCCGAGCGTGTGGACCACGCCGAGCGCCCAGACCGCCACGGTCACGCGGTGCAGCTTGCGCCACAGCTTCGCGCCGATCGACTTGCGGGCGTAGAAGCTGAGGCCGAGGAACATCGCCAGCCAGCCGGCGATGACGCCGAGGCCGGTGAAGCCCGGCCGGTAGGACAGCGTGAACGGGACGGCGATGTTCGTCAGTGACGGGTGCATGAACGCGTCGCCCATCAGCGTCAGACCGTGCACGCCGATCGCGACGAGCCCGGCGAGCGCGGTCGACTCGTGGAGCGACAGCAGCTTGCGCTTCATGCCGCGCCTCCGCGGCAGGCCGTTGGCCATCAGCAGCCCGATGATCACCGAGATCGAGACGGCGGTCAGCGAGACGACGCCGGCCGACCGCGAGGCCAGCCACCAGCCGTAGTCGAGGGGGTTCGGTGCGGTCACGCCGGTTACGAGGTCTTGGTCGCCGCAGGCGCGGGTGCCGGTGCGGTGTAGACCGGTGCCGGGGCGGTGTACGCGGGCGCCTGCGTCTGCGCCGGCGCCGAGTACCCGCTCGACGCGGGTGCCGAGACCGCGGCGGTGCCGGGGCCCGGAGTGGCGGCCGGCGCGGGCTTGATCACCGTCACGTGGCGCGTGACGATCACGCGCCGCACGATCACCGCGCGCGGCGCGGCCGCGACCTGGGCGGTCGTGGGTGCGCCGAGCGCCGGGTCCTGGCCCTGCGCCACGCGCACGCTCAGGAATCCGAACATTCCCACGAACAGCGTCGCCGTCGTGATGTACACCGGGAGCGCGCGCTGCCGGCGCGAGGCCTTGCGGGCGGGGGTGTGGCGCTGGGCGGCTGACTCACGGTCAGTCATCGCCGCCGCCCTCGCGCTCGTCGCTCTCGCGGCTGGTGCCGCCGGCGCCGCTGGTGCGGGTCTGCACCTTGGCCTTGGGCGTCACGATCGCCACGGGGCGGATCTGGGCGACCTGCGTCGCCGGAGCCTGGTAGACGGGCCGCGGGGGCGGCGAGGCGACCGGGCTGGAGTGGACGACCGGCTTGCTCTTGGGCTGCTCGTGCTTGACGACCCGGATCGTGCGATGCACGACGACGGTCCGCACGATCGGCGGGGGAGCCTTGGCCGGCTGGGAGGCGGCGGGAGTGCCCTTCGCGGCGCCGACCGCGACCGCGGCGAGCGCTCCGAGGGCGAGCATCGTCCCTCCGGCTGCGATGTTCGTTCGCTTGAGCATGGGGCCATGGTGGACCTGTGGTCGTAAGCCCCCCGGCAACCGGGTGGAAAGCCTTCGCAAAGCCGAGCATCTAGGCTCCCACCCCTCAACCAGCGGAATTCGGAGGGCTACAGCGGCATGGCGGACATCAAGAAGGTCGGGGTCCTGGGCGCCGGCCTCATGGGCCACGGCATCGCACAGGTGACGGCCCAGGCCGGCTATGACGTCGTCCTGCGCGAGGTCGACGAGGCGACGCTCGCCAAGGGCATCGGCAAGATCGAGAAGCAGCTGGCCCGCGCGGTCGAGAAGGGCAAGGCCACACAGGAGGACGCCGACGCGGTCCGCGGGCGCATCCACGGCACGGTCGACTACAACGACCTGGCCGACTGCGACTTCGTGATCGAGGCGATCACCGAGAGCCTGCCGCTGAAGCTCGAGATGTGGGAGATCGTGGACGGGATCGTCAAGCCCGAGGCGGTCTTCGCGACGAACACCTCCTCGCTCGCCGTGATCGACCAGGCCGCCACGACGACGCGCCCGGGGCGCTTCGTCGGCCTGCACTACTTCAACCCGGCGCAGGTCATGAAGCTCGCCGAGGTCATCCGCGCGGTCACCACGACGGACGAGGCGTTCGAGACGGCCAAGGTCTTCGCCGAGTCGCAGGGCAAGCTCGCGATCCCCACGCGCGACACCGCGGGCTTCATCGTCAACCGCCTGCTCGTGCCGTACATGCTCGACGCGATCCGCGGGTACGAGGAGGGCATCGGGACGATCGACGAGATCGACGAGGCGATGAAGGCGGGCGCCGGGCACCCGATGGGCCCGCTGACGCTGGCGGACTTCGTCGGCCTGGACACCCTGGGCGCGATCTGCGACGTCCTCTGGGACGAGTACCGCGAGCGCCGCTTCGCGCAGCCGCCGACGCTGCGCAAGATGCTCAGCGCGGGCTGGTACGGGCGCAAGTCGGGCATGGGCTTCTACGACTACGCCGGCGAGGCGCCGGTTCCCAACCCCGGCGTGTGAGCGACCTGCCGACAGCCGCTGAGCGCGCCCTGCTGGGCGGGCCCGAGCACCATCGCGCGAAGGCGCTGGAGCAGGGCAAGCTGCCCGTGCGCGAGCGCCTGGCGCTGCTGCTGGACGCGGACTCGTTCGCGGAGGAGGCGCTGCTGGCCAACTGGGACCAGGACGGGCTCGGCGCCGACGGCGTCGTGACCGGCCTGGGGACGGTCGGCGGCCGGCCGGTCGCCGTGATGGCCAACGACCCGACGGTCAAGGCCGGGTCGTGGGGCCCCAAGACGGTCGAGAAGATCATCCGGATCCAGGAGCGCGCGCTCGAGCGGCGCGTGCCGATGGTCTACCTCGTCGACTCTGCGGGCGCGCGCATCACCGACCAGGTGCTGATGTTCCCCGGCCGCCGCGGCGCCGGGCGCATCTTCCACAACGAGGTCAAGCTGTCCGGCGTCGTGCCGCAGCTGTGCGTGCTGTTCGGGCCGAGCGCGGCGGGCGGCGCGTACATCCCGGCGTTCTGCGACATCGTGATCATGCGCGACGGCAACGCCTCGATGTACCTCGGGTCGCCGCGCATGGCGGAGATGGTCATCGGCGAGAAGGTCACCCTCGAGGAGATGGGCGGCGCGCGGATGCACACCTCCACGTCCGGCTGCGGGCACGTCCTGGTGAAGACCGACGCCGAGGGCATCGACGCCGCGCGGCGCTACCTGTCCTACTTCCCGACCAACTGGGAGCTCGACCCGCCGGACGCCGAGCCGGTCGCCCCGGCGTCGGCGACGCCGCTGGCCGAGATCGTCCCGCCGGACGAGAACAAGCAGTTCGACATGCAGCTGCTGCTCGACACGCTGCTCGACGCGGACTCCTTCTTCGAGGTCCACAAGCGCTGGGCGAAGGAGCTGATCGTCGGCTACGGGCGTCTCGACGGCCGCGTCGTCGGCGTCGTCGCCAACCAGCCCAAGTACAAGGGCGGCGTGCTGTTCGTCGACTCGGCGGACAAGGCGGCGCGCTTCATCTCCACCTGCAACGCGTTCAACGTGCCGCTGCTGTTCCTGTCCGACGTGCCCGGCTTCATGATCGGCACGCAGGTCGAGCGCCAGGGCATCATCCGCCACGGCGCGAAGATGATCGCCGCCGTCAGCGAGGCGACCGTGCCGAAGCTCTGCGTGATCATCCGCAAGGCCTACGGCGCGGGGCTCTACGCGATGTGCGGCCCCGCGTTCGATCCCGACGCGACGATCGCGCTGCCCAGCGCCTCGATCGCGGTGATGGGCCCGCAGGCGGCGATCAACGCCGTGTTCTTCAACCAGCTGCAGGCGATCGAGGACGACGAGGCGCGCGCCGCGCGCACCGAGGAGCTGCGCCGCGAGTACGCCGAGGACATCGACGTGCTGCACCTGGCGAGCGAGCTGGTGGTGGACGCCGTCGTCGAGCCGCAGGCACTGCGCGGGGAGATCATCCGCCGGCTGGCCCTGGCCGCGACGAAGTCCCGCGACTGGCCGGCAAAGCGCAACGCGGTCACGCCCGCCTGAGCCGTCCTCAGGAGGTCGTGGACTGGACGGGCGGCGGCTGGTACGCCTGCGGCGCCTGGTAGACCTGCTGCTGCGGCTCGTACTGGTAGCCCTGGTCGTCGCCGTATGCGGGCGGCGGCTGGGCCTGCCCGTCGTCGCCCGTCGCGGGCGGCGCTGTGACGGGGTCCGGTGTCCTGCGGGCGGCGACGTGCGTGGCCTTCGGTGTCGTGCCGAGCGCCGGGTCGTGGCCGCGTGCCATCTGGATCGCCATCAAGGCGAACACGAGCAGGAACATGCCGCCTGCCGCGGCGCCGATCCGGCGCAGCGAGGTGGGCTTGACGTCGTCGTTCACGAGGCCGGCTCCCGGACGGGCCGCCCGCGCCCCGGCGGGGCCGGCCGCGTGGCCTGGGACGGCATGACTCGCAGGACGAAGAGGAACACGATCGGCAGCGCTGTGACGGCGAGGATCGCGCGCATCCAGAGTTGCCCGCCGTCGGTGCCGGCACCGAGGACGTGGATCACGCCGAGCGCCCAGACCGCGATGGTCGCCCGGTGCAGCTTGCGCCAGAGCTGCGCGCCGATCGTGCGGCGGGCGTAGTAGGAGAGGCCGAGGATTCCCGCCAGGTACCCGGCGATGACGCCGAGCCCGGTGAACCCGGGGCGGTACCCGAGCGTGAACGGCACGGCGATGTCGCTGATCGAGGGCTTCAGGTAGCTGTCACCGAGCAGCGTCAGGCCGTGCACGGCGATCGCGGCGAGGCCGGCCAGCGCGAGCGACTCGTGGAGGCCGAGCAGCGTCTTCTTCACACCGCGCCGCCGGGGCAGCCCGTTGGCCATCATCAGCCCCAGGGTCACGGACCCCGAGACGGCCGTGAAGGAGACGACCCCCGCGGAGCGGGATGCCAGCCACCAGCCGTAGTCCAGCGGGTCGGGCACGGTCAGGCGCGGGTGTCGAGGGTCTCGGCGATGCGGCCAGTCTGGAGCGGAGCGGTAAAGGAACTCTGAGGAGTGCGCGGCGGGCGTCAGCCCGAGCCGGACTGCTTCTTCGCGGCGGGCTTCCTGCCGCGGAGCTTGTCGATCGCGGCCTGCTCCCTGGCGATCCGCCTGCGGTGCCGGGCGATCGCGCGGTTGCGCGCGGCCTTCAGCCGCGCGTCGCGGCGCTGCTCGGACTTCGTCCTGATCGTCCGGCGGGCGATGACGGTCTTCACGACGGCGGGCGGGGCCGTGGCCGCCAGCGCCGGCTGCTTCGGCGCTCCGGCCGCCCTGTCGCCGGCGCTGAGGGACACGGCGGTCAGCCCGCCGAGGGCGAGGACGGTGACGCCGGCGGCGATCTGGGGACGCGAGGGCATGGGGGATGACGGCCGGAGCGGCGGCGCCGTCGAGGCCTGAGACAGCGAATGCTCGCGTTCGTGCCGGAAAGCTTCGGCAAAGGCGGACGAATCACGTACCCGCGCCGGTACGCTCGTCGCGTGGTCGGCCCCCGAATCCTGCTCGTCGAAGACGAGGCGTCGATCGCCGAGCCCTTCGCCCGGCTGCTCCAGCGTGAGGGCTTCGAGGCGCTGGTGGCGCCGACGGCGGCCCGCGCGTTCGAGCTGTTCGACCGCATGCCGCCCGCGCTGGTACTGCTCGACCTGAACCTCCCCGACGGCGACGGGCGCGACATCGCGCGCGAGTTGCGCCAGCGGTCCAACGTGCCGATCATCATGCTCACCGCCCGGGGAACGGAGACGGACCGCATCGTGGGCCTGGAGATCGGCGCCGACGACTACGTCGTCAAGCCGTTCTCCAGCGCCGAGGTCATCGCCAGGATCCGCGCCGTGCTGCGGCGCGCCGCGGACAGCGCCGGCCCGGACGACGCGCCGACCGAGCCGATCGTCGTCGGCGCGCTGACGATCGATCCCGCCGCGCGCCGCGCGACCCTCGACGGCGAGGACGTCCAGCTGAGCCGCAAGGAGTACGACCTGTTGCTGGAGCTGGCGCGGCACGCGGGCCAGGTCGTGACCCGCGAGCAGCTGATGGCGCGGGTCTGGGACGAGAACTGGTTCGGCTCGACGAAGACGCTCGACGTGCACGTCGGCTGGCTGCGGCGCAAGCTCGGCGACGATGCCAACGAGCCGCGCTTCATCGAGACCGTCCGCGGCGTGGGCTTCCGCTTCGCCGCGCCGGACCGGAGCGCCGGGCCGTAACCCTCCGGCGCGGCCTGCTGCTGGCGCTGGCGTACGTGCTGGTGCTGGCCATCGTGGCGCTGCTCGTGCCGCTCGGCCTGAGCCTACGCACGCGCGTGGACGACGAGGTCCGCCTGCAGGCGCGCAGTGAGGCCCAGGTCGTCGCGGCCAGCGCGTCGCTGTTGATCGAGCCGGTCCGGGCCGCGGCGCTGGATCGCCTGGCACGCCAGGCGGCCGAGTCGGTGCGCGGGCGGGTCATCATCGTCGGCGAGGCGGGCCGCGTCCTGGCCGACTCCAGCGGGTCGGGGTCGCTGGGCGGCTCGTACGCGAGCCGGCCGGAGATCGCCGACGCGCTGAAGGGCGACATCGTCCAGCGCCGGCGCTCGTCGAAGTCGCTCGGCGAGGACATCCTGGCGACGGCGGTGCCGATCGCCGCGCGCGGGCACGTCGGCGGTGCGGTGCGCGTGACGCAGAGCGTCGCCGCGGTGCACCGCGCGATCCGCCGCACCTGGGTCGGCCTGGGGCTGATCGGCCTGCTCGTGCTGGTGCTGGGCCTGTTCGTCGGCGCGGTGCTGGCCGATCGGCTGACACGCCCGATCGTCGCGATCGACGAGACCGCGCGCCGTGTCGCCGAGGGGGACCTGGACGCTCGCGCGCCGGTCCGCGGCGCCTCCGAGCAGCGCCGGCTGGCCCAGACGTTCAACGCGATGACCGCCCAGCTGGCCCGCATGCTCGATGCCCAGCGCGAGTTCGTCGCCGATGCCTCGCACCAGCTCCGCACGCCGCTCGCCGGCCTGCGGCTGCGGATCGAGGGCGCGCGGGCGGAGGCGACCCTGCCCGAGCAGCAGGACGATCTGGACCATGCGCTGGGCGAGGTCGACCGCCTGTCGGGCATCGTCAGCGAACTGCTCGAGCTGAGCCGCGCGGACGGGCCCTCGCGTGACGAGGAGCCCGTGGACCTCGACGCCGTGCTGGACCGCGTCGCGGGGCGCTGGACCGACGCCGCCGCGGCGCGGGACTGCACCCTGATCGTCAGTCGTGACGGGCCGACGGTCCCCGTCGCGTGCGCGGTGGCCGACCTGGACCGGATCATCGACGCGCTCGTGGAGAACGCCATCGCCTACGCGCCCGGCACGACGGTGCGCGTCGCCGCTCGCGGCACGGTGCTGCGCGTCAGCGACGCCGGTCCCGGGATCGGGGCCGACGAGGCCGACGCCGTCTTCGATCGCTTCCATCGCGGCCGGGCGGGTCGCACCGGCCCGGCCGGCACCGGCCTGGGCCTGGCGATCGCGCGTGAGCTGGCACGGCGGTGGGGCGGCGAGCTGGAGCTGGCCGCGGCGGACGGCGGCGGCCTGGAGGTCCTGGTCCGCCTGCGCCCCGCGCGCCAGGTCTAGCCGGCTTTGCCGAAGCTTTCCCCGCGCATGGCGCGAGGTTCGCCGGCCGCGATCTACGGTCGCGGCGTGGATCCCTCCACCCGCAGGTACGTCATGGTGGTTCCGGCCGGGAGCGCGGAGCCGGGCGGTAGGCTCGGCTCCGTGCGCCCGTCCCGCGTCACCTTCGTGGTCCTCGTCGCGCTGCTCGGCGTCGTCCTGGTCGCGGGCATCACCTACGCGGGCAGCCGCCTGGTCTCGCAGCCGATCGGACTGGCCGCCGAGCCGCGCAACCTGAGCAGCTCGCTGACCGCGCCCGCGGCCGCCGCGACCACGTCCAGGCCGGCGGCCACGCATCCGGCGACGACCGCGGCGCCCGTCACGACGGCGCCGCCGGCGAGCAGGCCGAACACCACGACCACGCCGTCGTCCGCCGTGCCGTCAGCGCGGCGCGACGGGCACGACAACGACGGCGACGACGACTGATCAGCCGCCGGGCGGCGGCGACGGCGGCTCGAAACCGCCGGGCAGCTCGAGCGGTGCCTGCGCGGGCGGGTCGCCGAACGCGGCCGCGGCGCCCGGGCCGGGCGATGCGGGGGCGATGGCGGCAGGGGAACCCGGGTCGCGCAGAGCATCGGCGTCGCCGTCCTGCGTGAACACGGGCCACGTCTCGGTGAGCAGCAGGTAGTACGGGACGACCCGCACCTGATAGCTCAGGCCGAGCCGGACGATCCCGTAGATGCCGTACGGCAGCCTGCCCGTGAACACGATCACGAACCAGGCCAGGATCGCCCCGACGGTCGCCACGATGTTCATCGCGTAGGCGATCAGGTACGGCGGGATCACGAGGATGATCCGCAGCAGCACCTTGACTCGGTCATATGCCGGCAGCGGCGGGCCGACGCGCAGCTGCACGGGGTAGTCCGCAGGCGTGTCGGCACCGAATCCCGGGAAGCGGTCGGTCACGAGGAAGTAGTAGCCGTTCACCTTCGCGTTGTAGCGCGCGACCATGCTGTTGAAGCCATACAGCTCCTGCGGGTAGCGGCCGGTGAACAGCAGCGCGAACCAGGCGATGACGACGGCGACGAACGCGCCGATCCCCAGCAGGGCGAGCCAGATCGCCGGCGGGATCACGAGCAGCAGGCGGAAGAACGTCGTCAGGCGACTCTGGTCCTGCTGATAGGGGATGTCGAGCGTCACGTCGGGCTGGCTCATGCCCGTATTGGAGCACCCCGCCCGGCCGGAGCCGCCGTCGCCGGCCGGATAGGCTGGGCGACACCATGGACGCCACCGATCTCGCCTACGCGGGCGCCGCCGAGCAGGCCCGCCTCATCCGCGACGGGGAGGCCTCCGCCCGCGAGCTCGTCGAGGCGACGCTGGCCCGCATCGAGCGCCTCCAGCCCAAGCTCAACGCCTACCGCGTCGTGTTCGCCGAGCGGGCGCTCGCCGAGGCCGACCAGGCCGACGCGCGCAACGCGGCCGGCCAGAGCCGCCCCCTGCTGGGCGTGCCGGTCGCGATCAAGGACGACGCCGACATCGCGGGCGAGACGACGCCGTGGGGAACCGGCGCGAACGACGTCGTCAAGACCACCGACTCCGACGTCGTCGCGCGGCTGCGCGAGGCGGGCGCGATCCTGATCGGCAAGACGAACGTCCCCGAGCTGACGATCTTCCCGTTCACCGAGACGCTCAGCTTCGGTGCGACGCGCAACCCCTGGAACACCGACCACACGCCCGGCGGCTCGAGCGGCGGCTCGGGCGCGGCGGTCGCCGCCGGGTTGTGCGGCGTCGCGCTGGGCTCCGACGGCGGCGGATCGATCCGCATCCCCGCGGCGTTCAACGGCATCTTCGGGATCAAGCCCCAGCGCGACCGGATCTCGCTCGGGCCCGATCACCACGACGCCTGGAACGGCCTGTCGGTCTACGGCCCGCTGGCGCGGACGGTCGCCGACGCGGCGGTGTTCCTCGACGCGACGGCCGACGGCGCGCCGGAGGGCGGCTTCGCCGGCGCGCTGGCGGACGACGTCGGGCCGCTGCGCATCGCGCTGTCGCTGAAGCCGCCGCCGCCGCTCGGACCGTCGGTGAAGCTGCATGACGAGCAGCGCCGCGCCATCGACGCCACCGCCACGCTGCTCCACGAGCTCGGGCACACGGTCATCGAGCACGAGGTGGACTACCCCGCCTCAGCGTTCTTCAACTTCTCGGCGCGCTACTTCGCCGGCATCCATCAGGACTTCGGCACGCTGCAGCGCCCGAACCGCACCGAGCGCCGCACCAGGGGCATGGCGCGGCTGGGCGGCCTGATCCCGGCGTCGCACCTGGCCAGGACGCGCGCCGCCGAGGCTGCGATCGCCAAGCGGATCAACGCGATCTACGACGAGGCCGACGTCGTCCTGATGCCGGGCGCCTCGGGCCCGCCGTTCGAGATCGGCGAGCTGCAGGGCCGCGGGGCGCTGTGGTCCACCAACGCGTCGGCGCTGCGGGTCCCGTGGTACGGGATGTGGAACGCGATCGGCCAGCCCGCCGCGTCCGTCCCAGCCGGGTTCGACGCGCTGGGCCTGCCGCTGGCGGTCCAGCTGTGCGGGCGCCCGGGCGACGAGGTGACGCTGCTCCGGCTCGCCGCGCAGCTCGAGGCCGCGCGGCCGTGGGCCGGCCGGCGCCCGCCGGTGGACACGCCCGCTGCGACGGCCGTCGCGTGAGCGAGGTCTCCGGCCGCGAGTTGCTGGCCGTCGCGCTGCAGGCGGCGAACGCCGCGGCGGGCGTGCTGGTGTCCTACGCCCGGCAGGCGACGCCGACGGGCGTCGCCGCCAAGAGCACGCCGACGGACCTCGTCAGCGCAGCGGACCTGGCCGCCGAGGCCGCGATCCGCGAGGTTCTGCGGCGCGAGCGGCCCGACGACGCGATCCTCGGCGAGGAGGGCGAGGACCACGCCGGCACGAGCGGCCTGCGCTGGATCGTCGATCCGCTCGACGGCACGATCAACTTCCTCTTCGGGATCGACCAGTGGTGCGTGTCGATCGCGTGCGAGGGGCGCGTGGGCGTGATCCTCGACCCGGTCCGCGGTGAGTGCTTCCAGGTGGTTGACGGCGGGCCGCCGACCGTCGATGACGCGCCGCTGGTCCCGTCGGACCGCGCGGACCTGTCGACCGCGCTCGTCGCCACCGGCTTCGGCTACGACGCCGAGGTTCGCCGCGGGCAGGCGGCCCAGGTGGCGCAGCTGCTGCCGCAGGTACGGGACATCCGGCGCCTGGGCAGCGCGGCGCTCGACCTGGCGTGGACGGCGGCCGGGCGCTACGACGCGTACTACGAGCGCGGCCCGCAGATCTGGGACCTCGCCGCCGGCCTGCTGATCTGCGAGGCCGCCGGGCTGCACACGCGGGTCCTGCCCGCGCGCGACGGGATGCCCGACGGCGTCCTCGTCGCTCCCGCAGGGCTGATCGAGCCGCTCGCCGGGCTGCTCGTCTAGCCTGCCCCCGGATGCGGCACACGGCGACGGGGTGGTGGATCGAGGAGGCCGGCGCACCGCCGGCGTGTCCGCCGCTGACCGGCGCGCAGGAGGCGGACGTCGTCGTCGTCGGCGGCGGGTTCCTGGGGATGTGGACCGCGTGGCACCTGCTCGCACGCGATCCCGACTGCCGGGTCGCGCTGCTCGAGTCCTGGCGCTGCGGGTTCGGCCCCAGCGGGCGCAACGGCGGCTTCGTCAACGGCTACTGGGAGCACGTGCCGCCCCTTGCGGGACGGGTCGGCGCGGACGCCGCGATCGGCCTCGCGCACGCGGCCGACGCATCGATCCGCGGCATCGGGGCGTTCTGCGAGGAACACGGGATCGACGCCTGGTACCGGCCGGCGCAGCAGGTCGAGATCTCGACCGCGCCCGCCCAGGACGGGACCTGGGACCACGACGTGGCCGAACTCCGGCGCCTCGGCCACGGCGAGGACTACGCCGACGTGAGCGCCGAGCAGGTCCAGGCGATCTGCCGCTCGCCCGTCTTCCGCGCGGGCGTGTCGATGCGGACCGCCGCGACGGTGCAGCCCGCGCGCCTGGCCTTCGGCCTGCGCGGCGTGCTGCTCGATCGCGGCGTGCGGATCTTCGAGGACTCGCCCGTCACCGCGATCGACGAGGCGGGAGCCGGCGTCGTCGCGCGCACGGCCGCCGGTTCGGTCAGCGCGCGGTCGGCGGTGCTCGCGGTCAACTCGCGCACACGCGAGTGGACGGCGTTCCGCGACGAGCTCAGCGTCGCTTCGAGCCACATGGTCGTCACCGAGCCGGTGCCCGACGTGCTCGCCGAGATCGGCTGGACGGGCGGCGAGCTGCTCTGCGACCGCCGCCGGATGCTGCACTACTTCCGGACCACGAATGACGGCCGGATCGCGTTCGGCTGGGGTGGGGGGCGACTGGCGTGGGGCGCCGGGCACCAGCGGCGACTCGACGTCGATCCGGGTGTCACGCGCCTGACGATCGACGCGCTGCACCGCTTCTTCCCCGCCGTCCGCGGCCGCGAGATCGTCCACGCCTGGGGCGGCCCGATCGATGTCGCGCCGCGGCGGCTGCCGATCTACCGCACCGCCGGCCGCGTCCACGCGGGCTGGGGATTCACGGGCCACGGCGTCGGCCCGAGCCACCTGGGCGGGCGGATCCTCTCCGGGCTCGCGCTCGGCGTGCGGGACGAGGCGACGGCGCTGCCGCTGGTCGAGCCCGCGCGCAAGCGCTTCCCTCCCGAGCCCTTCCGCTGGGCGGGCGGCTCGCTGATCCGCTCGGCCCTGCTGCGCAAGGACCTGCGCGACGAACGCGGCGCCTGGGTCGATCCGGTCACCACCGCCGTGACGAAGCTGCCCAAGCTGCTGGGCATGAACCTGCCGCGCTGAGCGGTCAGCGCCGGCCGTCGGTTTCAGGCGCGGCGACGGGTACGATCGGCCCGCGCCCGGGTGCTGGAACTGGAATACAGGGTCGGCTCAAAACCGATTGCCCGAAAGGGATTGTGGGTTCGAATCCCACCCCGGGTACTACGCGTGACTGGCGGCGTACTCGGGCTCGTCGTCCGGCCAGTGCTCGATCTCGATGTTCCACTGCTGGCCGAATGCCTGGAGCGAGGCGAGGATCAGGAGCGCCTGGACGGGGATGAGGATGGCGGTCAGCGTGCCGAGGGTCGACGCGCCGAGCGACGCCTCCTCGTAGCCGATCGTGTTGCGATCGAACCACGAGCCGGTCGCGAGGCCGGCGAAGATCAGCAGGACGATGCCGAGCGCGGCCAGTACGGGGAGCACGCCGCGGTTCCACTTGCTGACGAAGTACGCGGCGCCGACGTAGGCGATCGCCCACGCGAGGCTGATGAACGTCATGCCCTGCATCGCGGACCAGCCGCCGAACAGGATGATGAGGATCAGGACGGTCGAGAGGAGCAACAGCCCGATGACGATCACACGCGAGTTCCTGCTCGCCTGCTTGTCACGATTGGGGTGCTCGATGATCGGTTCACCGGCGTGCAGCTTTGCCATACCGCCGCGACCCTACAATCTCCGCCCGTCGAGCGCGAACCTCAGCGCGCTTTCCGGAGCGGGCGTGGCGGAACTGGTAGACGCGCCGGCCTTAGGAGCCGGTGGCCTTGGCCGTGGGGGTTCGAGTCCCTCCGCCCGCATGTGCAGTGCCGACGACACCGCATCGATCCGCGCGGTTCGGGACCATGTCGGCGATGACGCATCCGGTCCAGCTCCGCCCGGCGGCACTGCTTGCCGCACTCGTCCTGCTCGTCCTCGCCGCGCCCGCGGCGGCGGACGTCAACCCCTGCGTGCAGGCGCAGTGGACGGGCCTGCGCTGCCCAGACCTGATCATGAAGCGGCCCAGCGCCACCGCGATCGAGACCGTCTACGGCCGCCGGGTGCTGCGCACGACGTCGGCGATCGACAGCGTCGGGGACGGCCCGATCGAACTCGTCGGCCGCAAGTACGCGCCGCTGCTGATGCACGCCCGCCAGCGGATCTACAAGGTCGGCGGCGGGTTCGAGCTGTTCA
The DNA here is from genome assembly GCA_046594555.1 of Solirubrobacteraceae bacterium. Lineage (GTDB taxonomy): Bacteria > Actinomycetota > Thermoleophilia > Solirubrobacterales > Solirubrobacteraceae > F1-60-MAGs163. The sequence continues at coordinate 5,086 of JBKJRO010000132.1, read as the reverse complement.
AGACGCCGGCGATCATCCGCTTCAAGCAGATCCCAGGGCAGGGCGGCTACTGGAAGCTGCGCGACGCCGCGCGGCTGGAACTGTGGTCGGTCGACGACAAGGGGCGCCAGCTGAAGCTCGAGCGCACCAGCGTCAAGCAGCACTACTGCCTGCGCGACCTCAAGCTCACGCGCCCGACGCTGCCCAACGCGCCGAGCGCCGCCGTCTACCCCGGCTGCAACCAGGACCCGGGAATCGACCGCGTCACGCTGGGCACCTCGATCGGCTGGTCGGACATCTACCCGTTCACGTACTACGAGCAGTACATCGACGTGACCGACCTGACCGGCAGGTTCGCGCTCGTGCACATCGTCGACCCGGAGAACGTGCTGTTCGAGTCCGACGAGACGAACAACGCCTCGCGCCGCATCGTGCGGCTGCCGTCGGGGACCATCGTGCGCTAGTGCGTGCATCCGGAAGTGCTGCGTGTTCGCCGGGCGCCTCGCCGCGCCTGTCGCGCTCGTCGGACTTGCGCGTGCCACCGGCACGCGCTGCATCCGCCGAACGCGTCAGCCACGGCGATCCATCCCGTCGTTCCACACAGAACTTGCGGACACGCGCACTAGCTATCCTCACCGCCCGCTGGGGGACTGGTGTAACGGCAACATAGGGGTCTCCAAAACCCTTGCTCGAGGTTCGATTCCTCGGTCCCCCGTCGGTCAGGCCCCGTGGAGCGGGGCCTGTGCCGTTGCGGGGGAGTCGGTGTGCGCCGTACCCGATACTGGCGTCGATGCCGATCCCGGCCGAGGCGACAATCACCTGCCCCATCTGCGGGGTGCAGGCGACGGAGGCGATGCCCGAAGACGCCTGCCGGTACTTCTACCGCTGCACCGGCTGCGGCGCGACGCTCAAGCCGAAGGCGGGGACTGCTGCGTGTTCTGCTCGTATTCGGACACGGCGTGCCCGCCCAAGCGGAGCGCTGCGCCTCCTGGATGAGTCTCACGTCGTCGCCCGGTCGCCGGGCGCCGGGCGACACCGCGCGCCGTCGCGCTCGTCAGCCGCGCGGTCACGACCAGGCGCTGCGCGGCGCTGAACAGCGGGTGGCACGCGGTCAGCACCAGCCGCTCCGGGCCGGCCGCCGCCGCGAGCACGGCGACCTTTGACGGCGCGACGATGCGCGAGCCCGTGACGACGTAGGTGAAGCGTCCGTAGGGCATCGCGACGACCACGCGGTCGCCGCTGCGCAGTTCGTCGAGGCGGCGGAACGGCTGCAGGTACGTGGTCCGGTGGCCCGCCAGGCCGACGGTGCCGTGCTCGCCGGGTAGTGCCGTTGACGGGTAATGGCCGGGGCCGGCGCGCAGGTCGGCGGCGGCGGTGCCCTGCACGACGGTGAAGCGCGCGTCGATCCGCGCGATCGCGATCCGCCCGAGGGCGTCGCCGGGCGCCGCCTGCTCGGCCAGTGCGCGGGCGGCGAGTGCCATCCGCGCCTGCGGCGCGGCGACGGCGCCGATGCGGCCCGTCAGCTGGCGATCCAGTCGCGCCGTCGTGGCCTCCAGGCGCGCCGGGAGCTGCGCGGCGGCGCGGTCGCCGAGGACCGCGGTGACCGGCTCGCGCCAGGTCAGCGCCAGCACGGCGTCGGCCAGGAGCAGGGCCCCGAGCAGTGCGACGAGGGTGCCGAGCGTGCGGCGGCTCACGCCGTCGAGTGTATGTTCCGCCGCCTGTGACGGTCGCAAGCGAGATCTTCGCCCCCGGAGCCCTGGCGGGCCGCGTCGTGCTCGTGACGGGAGGCGGCACGAACCTCGGCCGTCACGCCGCGAAGGAGCTCCACGGCGCGGGCGCGAGCGTCGTCATCGCCGGCCGGCGCCTGGAGGTGCTGCAGGAGGCCGCCGCGCAGATCGGCGAGCGCTGCGCGATCGCCCGGGGCGACATCCGCGAGCCGGGCGGGGCGGAGGCGATCGTCCGTGCGGCGGTCGAGGCCCACGGCCGGCTCGACGTGCTCGTCAACAACGCGGGCGGGCAGTACCTCGTGCCGGCGGAGGATCTGGCGCTCAAGGGCTTCCAGGCCGTCTGGCGGCTCAACGTCGAGGGCACGCTGGCGATGACCCGCGCCGCGGTGGAGCACGGCTTCGGCCCCGATGGCGGGTCGGTCGTCAACGTCACCGTCTCGCCCCATAACGGCTACCCCGCGCTCGCGCACACCGGCGCCGCCCGCGCCGCCGTCGAGGCGATGACGCGCGAGCAGGCCGCCGCGCTGGCCGATCGCGGCATCGCGGTCGTGGCCGCAGCGATCGGCCGGTTCGACACCGAGTCGCTGCGCAAGTACCCCGAGATCATCTGGCGCGGCGCCGCAGGGACCGTCCCGCTCCAGCGCCTGGGCACGATGGACGAGTTCGCCTGGCTCATCGCGCTGCTCGCGTCGCCGCTCGGCCGCGAGTTGTCGGGGTCCGTCGTCACGCTCGACGGCGCACTGGACGACTGGGACGGAGTCTGGCCGCGGCCGGGAATGCTCGACGAGCAGGGCGTGGTGCCGGCGGAGGAGCGGCGCCCGGGCTGAGCGACCGCGCCCCGCATCGCGGTAGGGTTCGACGCGCGCGGGCGAAGTGTTGTGGTGGCACGAAACCCTTCCAAGGTTTAGGCGCGGGTTCAATTCCCGCCGCCCGCTTGCAATTGGGTTTGTTCCTCGATCAGCTGGACGCGTAGCGTTCGACGCCGTCGCGCCGTGCGCCGGCGGTGGCAGTTCGAGCAGACGATCTCGCACTTCTGCATTTCGCGGAGAATCTGCTCCCAATTCCGTTCTGCGAGGCGCGAACAGACGTCGAATTCCTTGTCTGCGAGGTGGTCGAACTCGAGAACCAGAGGATCCTGCTCTCCGCAATCAACGCACGGGTGACTGCGAAGAACTCGATGAGGAATGCCTGCCGCTCTCTGCCGACGACGAGCTTGCGTTCGGCCGCCTGAGCGATATAGCGCTGCCGATTGGCCGCGTAGTGCTCCTTGCCATACGCGGAACGACACGGTCGGCAGAACGTGTCGCGCTGCCCCTTCGCCTTTCGCTTCCACGCAAAGTTGTCCACGTGCTTCGTCGCGCCGCAGCGATAGCACTTCAGGAGGTCACCCCTGCCCTCAAACACGAACATATGTTCGCACGGGTGCCGGACGGTGCGCCGACGGTCCTGGACTCGCAGTCGGTCCCTACAGGGGCGCTTTGCATACACTGGCCGCGTGTCACGGGGAGTGGCGCAGTCTGGTAGCGCACCCGGCTGGGGGCCGGGCGGTCGCAGGTTCAAATCCTGTCTCCCCGATCTTGAGAAGGCCCGCAATGGCGGGCCTTCTCTGTTGTTCGGGCTGCCAAGCTGCGGCTCGACGGGGTCCAATTGGGGTCCAATTCTTCGCGGAACTGGCGCTGCGGCCCTGGGAGCGACGCCGCAGGTAGGACGAATTTCGCCGCTGACCTGAAGGCGAGCCCGGGTGCGTTCCGCTCGGCCGTCGCGCGTCGACGCCACTCAGCCGAGACGCGAACGCCGGTCTCCCGCAGTTGCGGCCATGCGCGCTCGCTTGTACCGTCGCGCGATGGGGTTTCTCGCGCGCCGACGCGCGGTAAGTTTGGAGGAGCAGCTGCGCCGCGAGGGGGCCATGAGCGACGCATTGTTGCGGTCACCGCTCACGAACCACCTCGCGCAGGAGCTGCGCGAGGCGGTCGAAGCGAGGCTCGAAGCCGGCTGGAAGATGCCGCCCTTCTGGAGTCAGGTGGGCTGCGACTTGGCGAACATGGACGCGGCCCAAGACGAGCGCGAAAGCTACGCGTTTACCGACTCGCTTGTTCTCGGCTACACGCTGCGAGAAGCGGAGTCGCGTCGTTCCGACGCGCGTCCGGTCCCCGATGACATCAAAGTGCCGCTCATCAGCGCCGCGGCCGATGACCGGTCGCACGTCGCGCTCCAGACGGCGGTCGCCCTGGCCGCTGCGCGCCTCCCCGAGGTGCGCCTCCTCCGCGACGAAGCGTGGAGCGACTTTGACTATTGGGCAGGACAGTTCAGCCGCGGACGCTCGCGTCAGCGCGCTCACCAGGTCCACCGGGCTGCCGGATTGGACGGGCTGCCTGCAGTCCCTGCCGTCGTCGACTACGAACGCGCGCTGGATCTCGGCTATGCGCTCCGATGCTGCGCCGAGGTCAGCGACTTCGACGAGTGCCAACCTTTGCCGCTAACTGACGGTCCCATGAGACTCGTCGAGGGCGAAGCCGGGCAAGTAGACGGTGCAAGCTGGGGTGCCCGATCCTGAGGATCGGGCGGTGAACCAGTTCGAACAGCGCATCAGCTGTCCGAAGCACTGACGAGCATGTCTACGTATGACCACCGCAGAGCTGACTCGGTGGCTCGCCGAGATGAACACGGGAGGCGAATGCCACGTCGTGCTTCGAGACGACGAGGGGCGCTTGTGGGACGTGGATGGTCGTGGTTCTCCTTCCGGCGAGGCGCTCAGAGTAAGTTTGAGCACCAGGGTCGTCTGGCCCTGCGTCGCTGTTGCGACACGTTGAACGAGCGTCTACCGTCGCGCGATGGGCCTTTTCAAACGTCGCAGCGGAGCCCCCCGAGTCATCGCGCCAAGCGGCGACGAATTCGTCGCCCTGCCGGAAGAGGACGTGGACGAGCTTGTCCTGCTTCCGGCTTGCCAGCGGGTTGACCAGCTTCTTGGCCGGCCGGTTCCGAGCCTCGTCGAAGCTGCGCTCCAGACGGTCCTGCCGAACGTGATCCGATCCGGTGAGCAGTCAGGCGACGCCACACGGCTAGCAGCGACAGCAGCCCGTCTCGGCTACCTCGCGAGGATTGCGGAGTTCGAGTGGTTGGACCAGACCGATGAGAACCCCCAGCTCGCTGGCGCACTCTTGCGCACAATCAGCGCCAGGACGTTCGGTGACGACGCCTTCCAGAATCTCGTCGGACTTGCTGACACGATCGTGAAAGCCGTCAAGGCGGACCCCTGGGGCGAAGACAACCCCGCCAGCGTCTGGCTGCTCGATCCTCCTGGGTTTGGCCCGCAGGGCCGGGATCGGTTCGCGGCAATGCTCCTCGGAAACCTCGTCCTGGACCCAAGCGACGAGGCGCAC
>JBKJRO010000095.1:0-29325 GCA_046594555.1 Solirubrobacteraceae bacterium | reverse complement strand
CACGCGACGTCCTCAAGAATTGCGAGACGGTCGTCCTCGTCCCGCCCGAGCCCTCCACCGACGCGCCGCCGAGCACGAACGTCATCGCCGGTACGGCGCAGGACGACGTCTTGATGGGGACCGCCGGCAACGACTCGCTGTTCGGCGCCGACGGCAACGATGAGCTGTTCGGGCAGGGCGGCGACGACTACGTCGACGGCGAGAACGGCGACGACATCCTCCACGGCGGGCCCGGGAACGACGAGCTGCACGGCCGCAACGGCAACGACGTGATGCTCGGCAACGAGGGCGACGACTTCCTCTACGGCGAACGCGGCGAGGACACGATCGACGGCGGTCCGGGCAACGACACGATCCAGGGCAACCTCGACGCCGACACGATCCAGGGCGGCGAGGGCGACGACCGCGTCCAGGTCGTCGGCGGCGGCTTCGACCGCGTGTCGTGCGGGCCCGGAAACGACACGGTCTACGCCGACGTGACCGACGAGGTCGCGAGCGACTGCGAGATCGTCCGGCGCTGACGGCCCGCGTCACGCCAGCGCGTAGAGCTGCCAGTCCTCCGGGATGCCCTTGAGGGTGTGGGTGCCGCGGTCCTCGAACTGCAGGCCCGACCCCGCGGTGAGGTCGCGGACGGTGCGCGAGACGAGCACCTCGTCGTCGCCGGCCTTCCCCATGACGCGCGCAGCGACGTGGACGGCGAGCCCGGCGATGTCGTCGCCCTGGAGCTCGATCTCGCCGACGTGGAGCCCGGCGCGGGCATGGAGGTCCTGCGCCGCGAGCGCGTCGAGGATCTCGCGTGCGGCCTGGGCACCGCGAGCGGGCCCGGTGAACGTCGCGACGACGCCGTCGCCAGTGGTCTTGATCAGCCGGCCGTCGAACCGGTCCAGACCTGCGCGGACGATCTCGTCGTGGCGGGCGAGCTGGGCGGCCCAGGCCGCATCACCGACGCTCGCGAGCTTGTCGGTCGACCCGACGATGTCGGTGAAGAGGACGGTCGCCAGCACGCGCTCGGTCCGGGCCGCGGGCGGCGGCGCGCCGACGAACGAGCGGATCCGGGCAAGCATGTCGGCGGTCTCCCCCCACCACGGGAGGTGCTGGTTCCCCGGCAGCTCGACGAACTCCGCGTTCGGAATCTGCGCCGCGGCGACCCGCGCGGCCTTGATCGGCAGGATCGGATCGTCGACGCGCTGCAGGACCAGGGCCGGCTGGTGGATGGCGGGCAGCGCGTCCCACGCCGTCAGGCCCAGCTCCATCGCCGACATGTAGCGGCGCGCGACGGCGCGCGTCGCGCAGGCGCGCTGCAGGCGTCCCCAGGCCGCGTCGGCGTCGCGGACGCCCGGGAGCCAGAGGTCCCCGCCGAAGCCCTCGCCCCAGGTGTCCGCGGTCTTGTGGATGAACGCCAGCCAGTCCTCGAACTCGGTGTCCGTCATCTCCCCCTGCGCGCGGCGGTCGAAGCCGCCGGCGGTCGCGTTGAGCAGGACGAGCCGCTCGACCCGCTCGGGGCGCGCGGCCGCGGCCAGGCACCCGGTCACGCCGCCCTCGGACGTCGCGATGACGGTCGGGCGCGTCAGACCCGCCGCGTCCATCACCGCGATCAGCTGCTCGATCCGCAGCTCGACCGACGGCGTCGCATCCACGGGATCCGACGCGCCCGTGCCCGGCTTGTCGTAGACCGCGACGCGCGCGAAGCTCGCGAGCTCGGTGAAGAACGCGCGCGGCTCGGGGAACTGCCAGAAGTGATCGACGTTCGAGACCCAGCCCGGAATGAACAGGATCTCCGCCGGCCCGTCGCCGAACACCTGCCAGGCGATGTTCACGCCGTCGTGTTCGAGGAAGTGGGTGGCCGGGACGTCCATCGGTCCGGACCCTACCCGCGGATCAGCGCTCGACCCAGCCCCGCGAGCGCTCCACCGCGCGCGACCAGTCGTGCAGCAGCGCCTCGCGCTCGTCCTCGCCCATCACCGGGTCGTACGTGACGCGAGCACGCCAGAGGTCGCGGGTGCGGCCCTGGGTCCAGATGCCGGCGCCGACGCCCGCGAGCAGTGCGGCGCCGAGCGCCGTCGTCTCGGCGATCTGCGGCACGACGACCGGCTCGCCGAGGACGTCGGCCTGGAACTGCATGAGCCACGCGTTGGCGGTCGCGCCGCCGTCGGCCTTCAGCATGTGCACGATCTGGCCGCCGGCGCGCTCGACCGCCCGGACGGCATCGACGGTCTGGTAGGCGATCGCCTCGAGCGTCGCGCGGGCCAGGTGCGCGCGAGTGCTGCCGCGCGTCAGGCCGACGATCGTCCCGCGCGCGTAGGGGTCCCAGTGCGGTGAGCCGAGCCCGGCGAACGCCGGCACGAGGTAGACGCCGTCGTTGCCGTCCAGCGATGCCGCGAGCACCTCGGTCTCCTGCGCCCGCTCGATGATCCCGAGGCCGTCGCGCAGCCACTGCACGCCGGCGCCGGTGACGAAGATCGACGCCTCCAGCGCGAACGTCGTGCGCTGCCCGATCGACCAGGCGACGGTGCTGAGCAGGCCCGGCGGCGGGATCGGCGGCGGATCCGAGCCCGCGTTGAGCAGCACGAACGAGCCGGTGCCGTAGGTGTTCTTGACGTCCCCGGGGTCGAGGCAGGCCTGGCCGTACAGCGCGGCCTGCTGATCGCCCGCGATGCCCGCGACCGGCACCCCGTCATGGCCGGGCAGCACGTCGCCGCGCAGCCGGCCGAACTCGCCGATCGACGGGCGGATCTCCGGCAGCGAGGCGACCGGCACGCCGAGGAAGCCGCACAACTCGTCCGACCAGCCGCCCTCGCGCAGGTCGTACAGCAGCGTGCGCGAGGCGTTGGAGGGGTCGGTGACGTGCTCGCCGGTCAGCTTGAACGTCAGCCACGAGTCGATCGTGCCGAAGACGGCGCGGCCGTCGGCGGCGAGCGCGGCCAGGCCCTCGACGTTGGTCAGCAGCCACTCGATCTTCGTGCCCGAGAAGTAGGGGTCCAGGACCAGGCCGGTGCGCGCGCGGATCGTCGGCTCCAGGCCCTGCTCACGCAGCTCGTCGCAACGGGCGGCCGTGCGGCGGTCCTGCCAGACCAGCGCGCGGTGCAGCGGCTCGCCGGTCGCCGGATCCCACACGCAGACGGTCTCGCGCTGGTTGGTGATGCCGATCGCCGCCAGGCCGCCGGGACCCACGCCGGCGTCGTCGAGTGCCTCGATCGCGACGGCGCGGGTGATGTCCCAGATCTCCCCGGCGTCGTGCTCGACCCAGCCCGGCTGCGGGAAGTGCTGGGGGAACTCGCGGTACGCGCGGCCGATCAGCTCCGCCTCGGCATCGAAGACGAGGCAGGTCGAGCCGGTCGTGCCCTGGTCGATCGCGAGGATCATGCGGGCGCAACCCTAACGACGGCGGGGGCTTCCGACCGATTGGCGAACTGCGCCCCCGAAGGTCCGACCGCCGGGCCATACGCGCGGGACCGGTCGATCCGTACCGTGGCAGTCGGACCACACGATCCCGGACCGGGACCCCGCGCCGCCCTCCTCGACGCATCCTTTCCGGTCTGGGGACGACGTTCCGACAGCGAAGCGGCCCGGCTCCCCGACCAACCCTCCTGGGGATCCGGGCGATGGGCCGACGATGTCGGGCCGGCAGATCCGGGGCGCTGGACACGTCCCCCGGGGACGCCGGCCCGGCCGTCGTGCTCAGCGGCGCAGGCGCCGCGCGGCCCAGACCCGTGCGAAGTCGCGCAACTGGCGGAAGCGGTGGACGAACCCGCGCCAGCTGCGGCCGGTCGCCCGGTGCTCGAGGTCGACCTCGACCTCGCCCACGCGGAACCCGGCGCGCGCGGCGTCGACGGTCATCCCGATCTCCATGCCGAAGCGCGGCGCGAACGGCGTGACCGCGCGCAGGACGTCGGCGCGCATCGCCCGCTGGCCGGAGATCGGCGCCCGCAGGTCCAGCCCGACCAGGTTGTGGATCGCCCAGTGCGCGAAGCCGACCGCGACGCCGAAGCCGCCGCCGACCCTGCGCGCGAAGACGGCGACGGCGAGGTCCGCCTCGCCCGCCTGCACGGCGTCGAGCAGCGGCTGCAGTCGCGCGGCGCTGGCGGCCAGGTCGGCGTCGCACAGCAGGATCAGGTCCGGGTCGCCCTCCAGCGCGAGCGCCGCCCCGCGCGACGCGGCGTTGCCCTTGCCGGTGCGACGCTCCAGGCGCGCGACCTGCGCCCCGGCCGCCTGCGCGACCGCGGCCGTCCCATCGGTCGAGCCGTCGTCGGCGACGACGACCCGGGCCCCCGGGAACGCGTCGCGCACGGCGCTGACCGTCGCACCGATGCGGTCGGCCTCGTCATGTGCGGCGATGACGACGGCGAGCCGCGCCGGGCTGTCGGGGGCGTCCATGGCGCGGGCTATGGTGCCAGACCGCTCAGCCCCCAGCCCTGCGGAGGATCGACCGTGCCCGACATCGAAGCCCACATCACCGGCACCGTCTGGAAGATCGAGTGCCAGATCGGTGACACGATCGCCGAAGGCGACACCGTCGTCATCCTCGAATCGATGAAGATGGAGATGCCCGTCGAGGCCGAAGACGAGGGCACCGTCAAGGAGATCCTCTGCGAGGAGGGCCAGGCGGTCAACGAGGGCGACACCCTCGTCGTGCTCGAGTAGGCGGCTCAGGCGTCGTCGAGCCCGGGAACGTGGATCCGCGGCAGCGATCCGCCGTGACGCGCCTCGAGTTCCTCCAGGTCAAGACGGTCGCGCGAGCGGCCCGCGAGCCGTTTCAAGGCGACGAGGCTCTCGAGCCCGCACACACGGATCGACTCGCCATCGACGACGGCCTCGATCGCGCTCGCGTCGACGCTCTCGAAGTCGAGCGGGGTTGCACCGGCACGCAACAGGTCGACCAGCCCCGCATCGCTCTCGACGCGCAGGTGCTCGCGGCCGGTGAGGTCGGCGAGTTGCACGGGCGCCGCGTCGCGGCGCCGCGCGCCGAGCTGCTCAAGCGCGGCGATCACCCGTCGATCGTTGTCGTCGTCGTCCGGGATCAGCAGGTCGACGTCCTCGGTCGCGCGCACGTACTGATGTGCGACGACGGCGAAGCCGCCGATCACCGCGTATCGCGCTCCGGCCGCGTTGAAGGCGCCGGCAACGCGCGGGAGATCGGGACCGATCATCGCCCGGCCAGCGACTGGTCGCGGAAGGCGTCCCGCATCCGCGCCGAGAACATGCTGAGTTCGACGCCGAGCGCCAGCCGCTCGCTGACGGTCATCGCCGCCGCGCGCGCCCGGTCCTCGCGGTCCTGGTCGTCCCGCACGGCCTGCAGCCGACGACCGAGGTCGAGTGCGCTGTCGCCCGGATCTTCCACCCGGCGATCCTACCGGCCAACCCGGCTCGGGATGACTGAGCGCCGCTCAGCGGCTCCGCGCCGGTAGCGTTGCCCCACATGGCCGGCGAACTCCTCCAGGACCACCCCGCTGACGGCGTCCTGCAGCTGACGATCAGCAACCCCGGCAAGCGCGGTGCGCTCGACCACGGGATCCTCGACGGCATCGCGGAGGTGGTGGCCGGGTCGGATGCGCGCTGCATCGTTCTGACCGGCGACGGGCGCCACTTCTCCTCCGGCTACGACATCGGCGACATCCCCGACGACGTGTTCGCCGTCGAGGCCGAGAAGCTCGTCGCGCACCCGTTCACCAGCGCGCTCGAGGCGCTCGACGCGACCGACATCCCGACGATCTGCGCGATCAACGGCGCGGCGATCGGCGGGGGGCTGGAGCTGGCGCTGGCGTGCGACCTGCGCGTCGCCGCGCGCGACCTGAAGTTCGGCATGCCGCCGGCGAAGCTCGGGCTGGTCTACTCGCACACGGGGCTGCGCCGGTTCATCGACGCGATCGGCGTTCCCCGCACGCGCGAGCTGTTCCTGCTCGGGCGCTACATCGAGACGACCGACGCGCTCGCCTGGGGCCTGGTCAACCACGCCGTCCCGTTCGCCGACCTGCACCACGCCGCGCTGGACTGGGCGACCGAACTGGCCGGCAACGCGCCGCTGAGCGTCCGCGGCAACAAGCAGGTCATCCGCGCGCTGCTGGCCGCCGAGGGGCCACTGGCGGCCGACGTCGAGCAGGAGCTGATCGCCCTGCGCGAAGCGTGCTTTCAGTCCGACGACATGCGCGAGGGCGTTCGCGCCTTCGCCGAGAAGCGCCCGCCGCGCTGGCAGGGCCGGTGAGGCTCGCCACCTGGAACGTCAACTCGCTGCGGGCCCGCATGCCGCGGGTCCTCGAGTTCCTGGCGCTGCACGCGCCCGACGTGCTGCTGCTGCAGGAGACGAAGGTCGCGCCGGACCAGTTCCCAGCCGATGAGCTGTCCGAGGCGGGGTACGACGCCGTCCACCACTCCGGCGGGCGGTGGGCAGGTGTCGCGATCCTCGTGCGCGCCGGCCTGGGGCTGAGCGAGGCCGTCGCCGGTCTGCCGGGCGAGGCGAGCCCGGACGAGGCTCGCTGGATCGACGCCGACGTTCCGGGGCTCGGCCTGCGGGTGGCGAGCGTCTACGTCGTCAACGGGCGCGAGATCGACAGCCCCTGGTTCGACGACAAGCTGCGGTTCCTCGACGCACTGGCGGCGCGGGCCGGGCAACTGTCCGAGCACCGTGTGGTCATCGGCGGCGACTTCAACGTGGCACCGCGCGACCTCGACGTCTACGACCCGGCCGCGTTCGCAGGCGCGACGCACGTGACGCCGGACGAGCGCGGCGCGCTGGAGCGCGTGCTGGAGGCCGGGGCGCTGGTGGACGCGTTCCACGCGCTGCACCCCGACGAGCCCGGGTTCACCTGGTGGGACTACCGCGCCGGCAACTTCCACAAGGGCCTGGGACTGCGGATCGACCTGCTGCTCGTCAGCGAGGCGCTCGCCGGCGGCCTGGTCGCGTGCGGGATCGACCGCGACTTCCGCAAGGGCAGCAAGCCGAGCGACCATGCGCCGCTGCTGGTGGAGCTGGCGTAGCGACGCTGGCCCTGGCGGGCGGGGTGTCGCCGGCTGCACGGTTGACTGGACGGGCGGTTCCCAATCCGCCACAGTTGCGCGATGGCGAACCCAGCGGAGCGATGAACTTCTGGCCGCGTCGACCTGAGCCTGGGGCCCCGCGCGCAGCGACGCTGATGTACGTGCGAAACGTTCAACTGGCTTGCATCCCGTTCAGCACGGTGCTCTTCGCGATGCTGGCCGCGTCGTCCGTCCCGCGCTGGTACGTGATCGTCTCAGGCGTCGCCTTGGCATTCGCCGTGTTGAACGCCTGTTGGCTCACACTGAAGATCTCTCGGGCCTCACCTGAGTAGCGAGGCCGGGACAGCCTCTGGCTACATTCCCGCACGCTGGCCCAGGGCGCGCATGGTTCCCAGAGCTCGCGGCGGTGCTACCGAAGCTCGGGGCCGCCGCGGGGCGGTGCGGCTTTCCGACGAGCGACGTGGGCCGTGAGTCGAAGGTGACCACCGGACGTGCGGCAACGCTCCCACGCCGCAGCGCCACACATCGGGCACGAAACGAGCATCGACGGGTTCCGGGTCGCGATGATCGCGCCACCCGGCCCGCCACGTTGCTTACCGGAGTCGGCGCCTCTCACCCGCGGAAGCGTAACTCGCCCTCTGGCTACATTCCCGCACGCTGGCCCAGGCGGGCGGGGTGTCGCCGGACCTTCGGCGCATCGGTCTTCACCGGGAACCGCATGCGATTCGTCCCGCCGGGCGGGACTCATCGCATGCAGTTCTGCCGCAGCGGCCGATGAGGACCCGGGCGGCCCGCCCGGAGCGCCGGCGCAGTGCCATCCGCCGGCGACCTTCCCGCACGCTGGCGCAGGCGGGCATCGTCTCTCTGGACCCCCACTTCGCGTCGCCAAGGCTGCAGCACCTTGGAAGTCGGCCCGGGCTGAAGGTCATGTGACGGCGTAGAGCGTCCAGTGGTCGGGGATGCCCTTGAGGTCGTGGACTCCGCGGTCGGTGAAGATCGCGCCGGACCCGACGACGAGGTCACGGACGGTGCTGGTGGCCAGGACTTCCTCAGGGGCTGCGAGCGCGCTCACCCGGGCGGCTATGTGCACGGCGAGCCCACCGATGTCTTTGTCTGGCAGGAGTTCGCACTCGCCGGTATGCAGACCGGCGCGGACTTGCAGGCCGAGGTCGTGCACGCTGTCGCGGATGGCGATCGCGCTGCTGACCGCGCGGCTCGGCCCGTCGAAGACGGCCAGGATGCCATCGCCGAGTGACTTCACGACGCGTCCTCGTTGGCGCTCGATCTCGCCGCGAACACGGGTGTCGTGCTGTTGGAGCAAGGACCGCCAGGCGCTGTCACCAAGCTCCGCGGCTCGCTCTGTCGAACCGACGATGTCAGTGAACAGGACGGTGGCGAGCACGCGGTCGCTGACCGCTGCCCGGCGCGTTCCGGTAAGGAAGCGCTCGGTCTGATCGAGCACCGCTTCGGCGTCACCCAAGACCAGGAGCGTGTCCTCGCCGGGCAGCTCCACGTAGCGCGCTCCAGGGACGTGGTCGGCGAAATAGCGCGAGTGGCGCGCGTCGATGAGCGCGTCCCCGGCACGACGCATCACCAGCGTCGGGCACTGGATGCTCGGCAGCACGTCGCGCACATCAATCTCGCCGAGCATCTGCAGCGTCGCCGTCGCTGTGCTCGGGCCCATGGCCAACCGCTGCAGCCGCCCGATCCAGCGTCGCAGCCCAACATCTCCGGCGACGCTTGGAGCGAACTCCTCGGCAGCCAACTGCTGCCCCCACATCTCGACGTAGCTGCCGTTCTGCGCGGCTCGCTCACCGGCGTCGACCGCCCACTCGTATCCCTCCCCAGACACCAAGCGCGCCATCGGCGCGTAGAGCACCAGGGCGCGCACCGCCTGCGGATAGGACGCCGCGAACAACGCCGCCAGCGCGCCACCCTCGTTCATCGCGATCAACGCAGCTTGCTCGGACCCGACGGCGTCCATGACGGCCCGCACGTCATCGATCTGCACGTCGAGCGGCCACGCGCGCCCCGTCCCGTCAGACAGACCGGTCCCGCGTCGGTCGAACAGAATGAGCCTTGAGAACGACGCCAGCCGCGAGAAGAACGCCGCGAAGCGCGGCTCTTCCCACACAACCTCGAGGTTCGAGATCCACGCCGGCACGTACACCAGGTCAAGCGGCCCCTCACCAACCACCTGGAAGGCGATATGCCCCTCACCACTGCGCACGTAGCGAGTCTCGACATGCATTCCGCAAGCAGCCTACGCCGCCAAATGTTCTCGCCGGCGGTCCCTACGTGGCGATGGTCTCTGAATCACCGCCTGCGGGATGCTCCTGCGCGAATGCAGCCACCCCGTGCTCTGGCTACATTCCCGCACGCTCGCCCAGGGCGCGAAGTGTTGCCAGCGTGCGCTACTGCGATTCGAGCAGCCTGCGCGCGACGTCCATGAGCAGGTCGCCGTTGTCGTGGATCGTGCCGTCCGGCGCGCGATGCCACAGCGGCTCAACGATGTCCTGGCGTCCCCGGTCGCGGATGAACACCTGACCGCCGTCGAGGCTCGCTTCAAGGACGCGAGTGATCAAGCGGTTGCTGCGATGGACCTGAGTGCCGGCCTAAGAGGTCCTAACGGAATGAGTTGTCGTCCCAGCTGAGGGCGTTGAAGCAGATCAGTGCCATGCCGAGCGTGAGGCACGCTTCGTGGATGTCGTGCCGGCGGTCGTAGCGCACGCCGAGCCGGCGGAAGCGGTTGTGCAGCCAGCCGAACGTGCGCTCCACTGGCCAGCGCTGAGTGCCCAGCCCGGAGCCGTGGACGGGGTCGTGGCCGGGCAGGGTGCGCGGCGCGATCTTGGGCGTGATCCGCCGCGCGCGGAGTTGCTGGTTGTGAGCCTTGGAGTCGTAGGCGCGGTCGGCGTAGAGCGACTTGGGCTTGAACCGGCGGCGGGCGCCGACCTTCGGGATCGCGTCGACCAGTGCGATCAGCTGCGTGCTGTCGTGGCGATGACCGCCGGTCAGCGTCACGGCCAGCGGAATCCCGTTCCCGCAGACGATCAGGTGATGTTTGCTGCCCGGCCGCGAGCGATCGACCGGTGAGGGCCCGGTCGATTCGCCCCCCCTTTGGCCCTGGCATGAGAGCCATCGACCAGCACGCGAGGCCAATCGATCCGGTCCGCGGCTTCCAGCTCATCCAGCAGCACCTGGTGCAGCTTGTTCCAGACCCCGGCCTGCTGCCACTCCTCAAGGCGCCGCCAGCACGTCATCCCCGACCCATACCCCAGTTCCTGGGGAAGGTGCTCCCAGCCGATGCCATTGGTCAGCACGAACAGGATCCCGGTGAAGACCTCGCGATCGGGGTGCGACCCGGATAGCGGTAGCGGCGCTCCACCACCGGCAGCAACGGCGCGACCGCGCCCACAGCTCGTCACTGACCAAAGGTTTCGCCATGCCCGCCAACTACGACCCGACGCTACATGACCCTCTTTCCGTTAGAGGCTCTAAAGGTCGACCAGTGATAGTGCTGCGACGCATCTGCAGCGCGCGCAGCCGCGCAGAACTGCCCGCCGACCTTCCGCTTCCACGCGAGGCGCATCGTGCAAGTACGTCGTGGCAAGACGTCGGCGAGGGTCGTCGACCCACATGAGGCTGTCGCTCGAGTCGGTGTCGTCCGGCACGGCAGAAGATTGCCGCTGTATGTTCCCGCTGTTGTGCCGAGGTCTGAGGATGACTGGGTGCGGTTGGCGTACGTCAGCCGGGATGTTGCGATCGGGAACGGAGCCGACGGATGATCGATCTGCTGAGGCCGGAGGTCACCGTCGAACTGCGGCCGTCCGATCGAGAGGGGTCCCGGTACGTGCGCTCGTACTTGATCATGCGCCTCCTCGTGGGAGCGCTCGGCGTCGCGCTCCCCTTCGTGCTCGTGCTCTGTGACGGCCTGTGGTTCGACGGCGACCCGTTCCCGCGCGATTCCCTAAGCGCTTACTACTACTCGGGAGTGCGGGAGCTCTTCGTGGGCGCGCTGACGGCGACCGGCGTCTTCCTCATCACATACAAGGTCGCCGACCGAGGGCTGGACAATACGCTGAGCACTCTGGCCGGAGCTGCGGTGCTCGCAGTGGCGTTGCTTCCAACCGGCCGGCCATCGGAAGGCGTGGCGCGCACGGCGCTTCAGGAACGGCTCGGCGAAGGTGTCGTGGAGACGATCCACTTTGCCGCAGCGACGGTCTTCATCGTGTCGCTCGCCGTGATCAGCTACTTCTTTGGTGTGCGGGAGGGCGCACGACCAGCCCGGAAAGGGAAGCGCTCACCGGCGTTCTGGCGCCGCTACCACTGGCTGTGCGCAGGTGCGATCGCCGCGGCGCTCGTCGGATCATGGTCACGCAGCTTGCCAACTGGCCACGCACCTCGTTGCTTATCGGCGAGGCGGCGTCGGCGTGGGCCTTCGGCGCCTCGTGGCTGATGAAGGGCGCGGAGCTCGACGTTCTTCGAGGCGATAGCTGATGCAGCCGACTGCGCGGACCGAGTACCGCAATGCGCGAGAAGCAGTAGCCGTCGCTCAGGGAACATTCCCTGACACTCGCGCAGGCAGGTGGGCTGTCGCCCGGACGTTAGCTTTCGCTGGCTCCATTCCCGCACGCCGGCCCAGGCGGGTTGGCTCTGGGCCTGACGTGGTGGTCGCGGATTGACCGGGCCGCGCGGCGATGGCACCATCGCTGCATGCGCACCGCCGCGCTCCTCATCGCCTCAGGACTGATGGTCAGCAGTCCCGCAGGAGCGCATCCGTCAAAGCGCCACTCGGCACTCGAGATCACGAGCGTTCGCCTAGGCGTCAGGGCGTCGGGCAGGATCGGCGTTCGCGTCGCGTTCCGGCACAGCCTGCGGAAGCCGACGACGGCGAGCGTCGCAGTCGGCGCGGCGCCGCGCCTTGTGCTCGGATACGTCACCGAGCAGATCGTGTCGCCACTGCGAGGGTCGCTCCGCGACGAACGACTCCTCCCCGGAATGCGCGTGCGGGTCGTCCTGTCCGTGTGCGCGAATCCGCCGAAGGGCACGGCGAGCGCGGCCAAGTACGCCTGCGCGCATCGCACGTCGGTTTCGACCCGCGCCTACATCCACCGCCGCTACTGATCGCCGCCGCCTAGCTCGGTACATCGCAGGGTCCAGGTCTGGCTACCTTCCCGCGCGCTGGCACAAGGCGGCGGGCTATCGCCCACCGGCTTGTTGTCTTGCATGAGAACGGAAGCGAGCGTGTCGCCTCCTGCTCTGTAGGTCAGTCGAACGCGGGGAGCACCTCGTCGTGGATCAGCTGGATCTGGGCGGCGAGATCGGGAACGCCCTCAACGTGGTGTCCGCTCCAGGCGTGGACGGTGAACGGGTCGGCGAACGACAGGAGCACGTGCTCGAGCCCGGTCGCTTGGATTGCTCCGAGCTGCTCGATCCACTCATCGGGGGTACCCGCGACGACGAGCCGGTCGACGACCTGATCGGGTGTGAGATTCAGCGCGCGTTCGGTGTCACCCGCAGCGAACGCGTCGATCACGGGCTGCAGCTCATCGCGCGTGAGGCCGTGGCGCTCCAGCAGGGGTCCCGGCATCGACGGGATGTAGAACGCCGCCAGCACGCGCGCGGCGCGGCGGGCCGCTGCGCCATCGCGTCCGATCGCTCCAAGCACATTGTCGGCGATGTCGAGCGTACCCGTGTCTCGTCCGGCCTCTTGCGCACCTGCCTGGGTGTTCGAGATCGCATAGGTGATCGCCTCAGGCGAATAAGCGCAGGCGGTGAACATGCCGTCGGCGATCTTCCCCGCGAGCTGCATCGATCGCGGGCCGCCCATCGCGCCCATCTTGATCGGAAGGTGCTCCTGCACCGGCCGCGCTGCTGTGAAGACGCCGGAGTAGCTGTAGAAGTCGCCGGCGAAGTCGACGGCTCCCTCGTCAAGGACCGCTCGCATCACCGCATGCGCCTCGCGCAGACGGGCGAGCGGGCGGGTGCCTTGCCAGGCGATCCCGTACTGGTCGAGCATCGCGAGGTTCCCTATCCCGTAGACGATCTCGACGCGACCCTGGGAGAGCTCGTCGAGCGTCGCTGCCAGCTGCGCGACGTGCGTGGGGTCGCGGAGGAAGATCGGCGACACGCACGGACCAAGGCGGATCTGCGTCGTCCGCGTCGCCGCCGCGGCAAGGATCAGCCAGATGTCCTTGTGGTAGATCTCGTCCGCGCCGTAACAGCCGTGAAACCCCAGCCTGTCAGCGAGCGCGATCACATCGAGCAACTCATCGACCGACTGTTCCGGCAACAGCTGCAGACTGAATCGCACAGGTCGCTCCTCGGGTCGGTCGTGACTGTCTCACCGCGAGTTCGCGCATCGTTGCACCCCTGAGGTGCACGACGGCGCGAACCGCTTGGCAGGGTCAGCTCTCGCTCCATCCCCGAACGCTGACCCACCGGACGCCGCCGAGCCACCACGGTCTCGGCGGTCTGCTCCCCCGGTCGGCGCGCAGCGAAACCGGATGGCGTCGTTCGTGCGGTATCGCGCGCGATGCGTCACACGTGGCGGGCGTTGTGGGCGCGGCAGAATCGGCGGACGGCCTCGTTGAACTGCTCGGGTTGTTCGAGATTGCTGACATGCCCGCAGTCCGCAATCACGACGAGCTCGGCATCCGGGATCGCCTGCTGAAACTGATGGGCGACGCTCAGCGGCGAGCGTTCATCGAGTTCGCCCCAGATCAGCAGCGTCGGCACGGCGATGCGGGGCAGCAGCTCGCGCAGGTCGGCCTCGGCCATCACGGAGAGCTGTTGCCTGAAGCTCGGGGGGCGGACGGCAGCAGCGATCTCCTCGAGCAGCGCGAGGTACTCGGCCGGCGGGTCGCCCGCGAACAGCCCCGGGAGCGTCGGATCGAATTCCTCGGCGGGCGCTGCAAGTGTCTGACGAAGGCCGGCAACCCGGGTCCGCACCTCCTGCTCGGGCAAGGACCCTTTCCAACCGGCATAGGTGTCGATCAGGATCAGGGTCGCGACGAGGTCGGGATGGTCGCGGTAGAGCGCCTGTACGACGGTGCCGCCCCAGGAGATACCGGCGACGTTCGCCGGTCCGAGCGCGAGCGCCTCGATCAGCGCCGCCAGGCAGTCGGCGTAGTCGGTCAGGCCGAAATCCGACGGCACATCGCAGGAGGACCCCGTGCCGGGCTCGTCCCAGGCGACGACCGTGAACTCGTCGGCGAGCGCGGCGAGCTGCGGCTGCCAGACGCGGCCGTCCTCGGCGGCGCCGTGCACGAGCAGGAGCGGCGGTCCCTGGCCCACGCGCTGATAGGCGAGTTCGAGCCCGTTCGCCCGGACGACCTCCACCGCCGCAACGTACACGGTTCCCTGAGCAGCACTGGGCGAAGCGCCGCCCGCTCTGCCAGACCACACCGTCCGGCTCCATTGACAGATTGCGGCCATGCCGCCGCTCATCACCCCGCAGGAAGCGCTCGACCTCGGCTCGCTGACCGAGCCGCAGGAGATCGAGGCGCTCGTCGAGCGCGCGTGGGCCGCGCGGGTCGAGCGGTTCGGCGACGCGACGGACATGTGCTCGCTCGTCAACGCCAAGTCCGGCGGCTGCGCGGAGGACTGCGGGTTCTGCGCCCAGTCGCGGTTCGCGGAGGCGGAGACGCCGATGCACGCGATGATGGAGCCCGAGCAGATCCTCGAGCACGCGCGGGCCGCCGAGGCCGCCGGCGCGCACCGGTTCTGCATGGTCACGCAGGGCCAGGGCCTGTCCAAGCGCGACTTCCAGAAGCTGCTCGACGGCATCGAGCTCGTCGCCACGCAGACGAACCTCAAGCGCTGCGCGTCGATCGGCCACATGAGCGTCGAGCGCGCCAAGCTGCTCAAGGACGCGGGCGTCCAGCGCGTGCACCACAACGTCGAGTCGGCCGAGTCCTACTACCCCGAGGTCTCCAGCACCGTCCGCTACGAGGGCCGGCTGCGCACGATCGAGGCGGTCAAGGAGGCCGGGCTGGAGACCTGCGTCGGCGGCATCCTCAACCTCGGCGAGACGCCCGAGCAGCGCGTCGAGATGGCCTTCCAGCTGGCCGAGATCGACCCGACGAGCGTCCCGATCAACCTGCTGATCCCCAAGGCCGGGACGAAGTTCGGCGACCGCGAGATCATGGATCCGTGGGAGTCGGTCAAGTGGATCGCGATCTTCCGGCTGATCCTGCCGGAGGCGCTGTTCCGCCTCTGCGGCGGCCGCGTGGAGAACCTCGCCGAGCTGCAGCCGCTGGCCGTGAAGGCCGGCATCAACGGCGTGATGATGGGCAACTTCCTGACGACGCTCGGCAACACGCCGGCCCAGGACCGCCGGATGTTCACCGACCTGGGGCTGAACATCGCCCGCCAGCCCGACAACGGCGCCAACCCGCGCCCGGACAACCGCAGCGGCCGGCTCGAAGGCGAGACGCCCGACGTGCTGGAGGAGTACCTGGACGACGCCGGCACCCCGGCCGGCGACGTCCAGATCGAGGTCCGCCTGTGGGATCCCTCGACGCAGCTGCGCTTCCAGCCCAAGGAGAATGTCACGCCCCGGCCC
Organism: Solirubrobacteraceae bacterium; assembly: GCA_046594555.1. GTDB lineage: Bacteria > Actinomycetota > Thermoleophilia > Solirubrobacterales > Solirubrobacteraceae > F1-60-MAGs163. Next base: position 13,787 of record JBKJRO010000095.1, on the reverse strand, counting down.
GACGGGGCTCCCAACGCGTGGCCCGAGGACTCGCTCGCCGCGGCGCGGCGATGATCGAGATCGAGGAACGCCTCGACGACCTCCGCGACCGCGGGCTCTACCGCCGCCTGCGCATCGTCAGCGGCCCGCAGGGCCCGCGCGTCGTCCTCGACGGCACGCCGGTCCTGCTCCTGTGCTCCAACAACTACCTCGGCCTGGCCGACCACCCCGCCGTGCGCGAGGCGGCGGCGGACGCGGCGATGCGGTTCGGCGCCGGGGCCGGGGCGTCGCGTCTGGTGTCCGGCACGATGCGCATCCACGAGAAGCTCGAGCGGCGGCTCGCCGCGTTCAAGGGCGCCGAGGCCGCGTTGCTGTTCGGCTCGGGCTACCTGGCGAACGTCGGCGTGGTCAGCGCGCTGGCGGGCGAGGGCGACGTCGTCTTCAGCGACGAGCTGAACCACGCCTCGATCATCGACGGCTGCCGCCTGTCGCGCGCGGAGACCTTCGTCTACCGCCACAACGACCCCGAGCACCTCGCGTGGGGACTGCGGCAGGCCGGTGAGCGCGCGGCGCTGATCGTCACGGACTCCGTCTTCTCGATGGACGGCGATGTCGCGCCGCTGGCCGAGCTGGCCGAGCTGGCGCGCGAGCACGGCGTGCGCCTGGCGGTCGACGAGGCGCACGGCGTCGGCTGCGTCGGCCCCGGCGGGCGCGGCGCGGTGCACGAGGCCGGGGTCGAGAGCGAGGTCGACGTCGTGATCGGCACGCTCGGCAAGGCGCTCGGGTCCTACGGCGCCTACGTCACCTGCAGCGACGAGCTCGCGCGCTTCCTGGTCAACACCTCGCGGCCGTTCATCTTCTCCACCGCGCCGCCGCCACCGGCCGTCGCGGGCGCCCTGGCGGCGCTGGAGCTGCTGGCCCAGGAGCCCCGGCGGGTCGAGCAGCTGGCCGCCAACGCGGAGGCGCTGCGCGACGAGCTGGCCCGCGAGGGCTTCGACGTCAGCGGATCGACGACGCAGATCGTCCCGCTCGTGATCGGCGAGGCCGATCAGGCGATGGACATCTGCGAGCAGGCGATCGAGCACGGCGTCTTCGCCCAGGCGATCCGCCCGCCGACCGTCGCCGCAGGCACGTCGCGTCTGCGGCTCGCCGTGATGGCCACGCACGATCGTGGCGAGCTGCGCGAGGCCGCCCGCGTCCTCGGCCGGGCGGCGCTGCAGGCGGGGTTCCGCCCCGGCGCCGGCATGCCCGTCGCCGCGGCGCGCGTGCGGGCCGACGCGGCCTGAGCCGGCGCATGCGCGGCTGCTTCGTCACCGGGACGGACACCGGCGCCGGCAAGACCGTCGTCGCAGCGGCGATCTGCGCCGCGCTGCGCGAGCGGGGCGAGCGCGTGGCCGTCGTCAAGCCGGTGGTGACCGGGCTCGACGAGGTGGCCCCCGGCGCGGCCGACCATGAGCTGCTGGCGCGGGCCGCCGGCGTCGATCCGGCGAGCGTGACCGCGGCGACGTTCGGTCCGCCGCTGTCCCCCCACCTCGCGGCGGCGCTGGCGGGCTCCCCGCTCGATCCCGGCGCGCTCGTCGCGCACGCGCGAGCGGCCGCCGCGGACGCCGATGTGCTGGTCGCCGAGGGCGTGGGCGGCCTGCTCGTCCCGCTGACCGAGTCCTACCTCGTGCGCGACTACGCGATCGCGCTCCGGCTGCCCGTCGTGATCGCCGCCCGGACGGGACTCGGGACGATCAACCACACACTGCTGACGCTCGAGGCCGCGCGGTCGGCGGGCCTGCACGTGCTCGGCGTCGTGCTCACGCCATGGCCCGATGAGCCGTCGGCGATGGAGGAGTCGAACCGCGACACGATCGCGGCTCTCGGCGGCGTCGAGGTCGCGGCGCTGCGGCTCACGGCGCTCGACCCCGCATCGCTGGCCGCCGCCGGCGCTTCGCTGCCGCTCGAGACCTGGCTTCCCTCATCAACCGCCGCCGGCGAATCGTGATCCGGAGACGTCGGTATGCGAGGGGATGTGGTCACGGTCGGGCCCGGCCACTCGCGTCCGCAACCTCTGGGCCGCACGGGCGTTGGAGCACCATGCATCTCCGCGCGGCGCCGGCCGCGGTCCTCGCGGCCCTCGCCGCCGCCATCCCGACCGCCGCGGCCGCGCCGGCTCCGCCGATCGCCTCCGTCGCGGCGCCGTCCCCGGTCACCGCGTTCGGCAACACCCTCGCGTGGAGCGCGTTCGACGACGCGACCGGCCAGTACACGCTCATGGTCCGCGACGGCGCAGGGACGCGCGCCGTGGGCGTTCCCACGCGCCGGGGGCCGTTCGACGCTGACCTGGGACCAGGCACGCACGGGAACACCGTCCTCGTGTACTCGCGCTGCGCGACGGACCCATCGTTCGAGCAGCCGCTCGGGTACGACGGCTGCCGCCTGTACCGCGTCGATCTGCCGCACGGGACCGAGCACCGGATCCCGGTCCGCCGACGCCGCGGCTTCTCCGACACCAACCCCGCCGTGTGGGGCGGCGGGCTCGCGTGGGTGAGGCGGGCCGACACCGGAGCCGGAGCTGATCGCCCGCAGGTGCTCCTCGGCTCAGCCGACCGCGTCGTGACCCCACGCCCGGTCGCCCTCGTCACCCTTCGCCGGTGCTGGCGCAACTACGACCCTTCGCCACCCCACATCTGCGGACCGACGAGCCGGCGCGCGGTGCTGGGCATCGACCTCGCCGCGGACGGGATCGCGCTCGCCGAGAGCTACCTCTGCCCCCAGACCGCCAAGACCGGGAGTGGCGGCTGTGGCGGTGGCTTCCTGCAGCACGACCTCCTGCTCAAGCCGTTCACCGACCCCTCCCACCCGCTCGGCGCCCCGACCCGCCGGATCGCCGACACGATCTCCGGCGCGGGCGGGCAGGCGTGGGTCGGTCCGTCGTTTTCGGGCCACCGGCTGTACTTCGCGCGCACCTGCCTCAGCGATGCCGGCGGCTGCCCGCACGGCGGGAACCGGATCGTCCGCTACAGCCTGCGCACCCACCGGTTCACCCGGGCACCAGGCGTGGCGCACCTCTACGGCCTCGCCGTCTCGAGCGGCCACGTCTACCAACTCGCCGAGCCCGAGGCGGATCGCGGCTGTTCGCTGTACGACGTCCCGGTCGCCCAGCGGCCTCCCGAGCAGGGCCCTTGCACACTCGTCGATGCGGGCGCGCTGACCTTCACCCAGCGCCGCGACGGCCGCACACCGTGATCGCCCCGAAGCCGGGACTTTGTCCGTCCATGGCGGACAAACTCCCAGGCTCGACGGCGCTCAGCCGACGAACGGCTCGAAGCCGCTGGCGTGGACGACCGGCGTGAAGACCGCCTCGACCGCGTAGGACGCAACCCCGGCCTGGACGTAGGGGTCGTCGGCGAGCAGCGCCAGGGCCGCGCCGGCGTCGGCTCCGCTCAGGAGCAGCACCGAGCCGTCGGGCGGCGCCGTGCGCCCCGCCGCGACGACGGTGCCGGCGTCGACGTGTCCGGTGATCCAGGCCAGGTGGTCGGCGCGCACGGCGTCGACGTCCTCGAGCGGAGCGGTGTACGTGCCACGGACGACGATCATGGGCGTGCAGTAGACACGATCGGGCCGACGCGCGAGGATCCTGCGGTGCGTCAGGTGGCCCGGACCGTCATCGCGCTGGTCATCGCCGCGATCGGCACGGCGCCGATCGCCGTGGCGATCGCGATGCTCACGAGCGACCCGGACCGCGACGGCGTCGGCGGCTGGGACTGGGTGCCCGTCGCGCTGCCGCTGGCCGCGTTCGGCGCGCTGATCCTGACGTTCGCCTGGCTCGTGCACCGCGACCGGCCGCTGAGCGGTCCGCCGGACCCGCCCGCGCGGATGGCGCTGGCGCTCGCGCTGGCGACGGTTGGCGCCACCCTCGTCGCCTACGGCGTCGTCGTCTTCGCCAAGTTGTCAGCGAGCTACGACTCCGGCCCGGCGGGCGGGCTCGCGGCGGGCCTCCCGATGGCGGTGCTGGGCCTCGGGCTGATCGCCGTCGCCTGGCGCCACCGGCGCGCGCCGCGGCGCTGACCCCTCAGCCGCCGCCGAACGACGCCCGCAGGCGCCGGTGGCGGTGGCGGAAGACCGCGGCGACGATCCAGCGCTGCAGCGGCGCCGCGATCGCGACGCGCGGCACGAACCGCACGCGGTCGGTCACCCGGCAGCCACCGTCGGCCGCCTCGATCACGCGCTCGTGCTCCCACACGCGCGCGCTGAGCATCGGCGAGCGCTCCAGGAACCCCCGGCCCGGATCGATGCGCACGAACGTCAGGTCGTCATAGTCGACCGGCAGCACGCAGAGCAGCAGCAGGCGACTGCGGAACAGGCGCTCACCCGGAGTCACCGCCGCGGAGTCGAACCGCGCGCCCACCGGCGCCGTCATCCGCAGCCACGGGCCCAGCTCGTGGTTGACACCGGCCATCGTCGAAACCCGCTCCCAGACGCGCGCCGGCGCCGCGGACAGCAACGAGGAGACGACGACCTCCGGCGACCCCGCGGGCGGCGACGGCAGCCCGCCGCTCACCGATGCCCCTCCGCGGCCACCTTCAGGATCGACGAGTCGATCAGCCACTCGACCGGCGCGCGATCGTCGGTGTAGACCGCACCGCCGCGCAGCCCCGGGGCCAGCCGCCCGACCGCGGCCTGCGCGACCGGCCGCAGGTCCGCCGGCAGCGACACGGCGCCGAGCGCCCCGCCCGCCGCGCCGCCCGGGCGCGCCGCCATGAGCATGACGTTCGTCGGCGTCACCGGATCGCGCGAGACGACGCCGAACACGTCGGCGATCGTCGCCGTCAGGACGCGCTCGAGCCGGTCGCTCTCCTCGGGATGGCCGACGTTCACCAGCACCATGCCGCCGGGGACCAGGCGGTCGCGGACCAGGTCGAAGAACTCGCGTGTGGCGAGATAGAACGGGATGTACGGCTGGCGGTAGGCATCAACGAGGATCACGTCCCAGCGCCGCTTCGCTGCCCGCAGGTACGGCCGCGCGTCGGCGGTGTGGACCTGCAGGCGCGGGCCGCCCAGGCCGAACCAGCGGCGGCCGGCGGCCGTCAGCTCGCCGTCGATCTCCACGGCATCGACGCGCGCCGCGGGGAAGTAGTGCCCGTAGGCCCGGGCGACGGTCCCCCCGGCGTTGCCGAGGATCGCGATCGAGCGCGGCGCCCGGCCCGCGAGCGCCGGCAGGACGAGCGCCTCGTCCCAGTAGTCGTCCGTGAGGTACGTGCCGGGGCGCCAGCGGGAGTGGACGGCCTGGCCCTCGTTCAGCTCCATCCGGCGCTCGCCGTCGGGGTCCTGGACGACGCGGGCGTACTGGTACTGCGTCTCGCGCTCCCACAGGACGCGGGCGGCACCGGCCGTCTTGATCGTCCCGACCGGTACCAGCGCGAGCGCGAGCAGGACCACGGGCCCCAGCGCCGCCCGGCGCCCGAGCGCGGGGACGGCGACGACCGCGAGCGCCAGCGCGAACGCCAGGAACGTGCGCCGCGTGCCGACGAGCGGGATCAACAGCAGCGCGCTGAGGAAGACACCGGCGAGGCTGCCGAGCGTCGAGATCGCGTAGAGGCGCCCGGCGACCCGCCCGGCCTCGTCGACCGTGCGCACGGTCAGGCGGATCGCGTAGGGCGCAGTGGCGCCGAGGACGAGGACCGGCACGGCGATCAGCACCAGGACGGCGATGAGCGAACCGGCGAACGCCCCCGCCTCGACGCTGTCCAGGGCATCGACCGAGACGCGCAGGAACGGCCCGGCGACGAACGGGACGACCGCCATCAGCCCGGCGGCGAGCAGCACGAGCCGCCCGAGCCCGGCCAGGCTCGCGTCGCGATCCGCCAGGCGACCGCCGAGCCAGTAGCCGGCGCTCAGCGCGACGAGCACGGTGGCGATCGTGTTCGCCCAGACGATCGTCGAGGCGCCGAACCACGGCGCCAGCAGCCGCGCCGCGGCGATCTCGGCGCCGAGCGACGCCGCGCCGACGGTCGCGACGATCGCCGCGATGAGCCTCTGCTCGCGCACCGCCCCAGAGCCTAGGGACCCGTCCGCCCGCGGTCCTACGGTCCCGCCATGTCGTCACGGACCGCCGCCGAGCTCGCCGCCGCCGACCGCCGCGTGCTCTGGCACCCGTTCACGCAGCAGCAGGGCTGGCAGGACGAGGTCCCGCTCGTGATCGAGCGGGCCGAGGGCACGACCGTGTGGGACGCCGACGGCAACGCCTACATCGACGGCACCTCGTCGCTGTGGTGCAACGTCCACGGGCACCGCCACCCGCACATCGACGCCGCCGTCCGCGCGCAACTCGACAAGGTCGCCCACACGACGATGCTGGGGCTCACCCACGAGCCCGCGATCGACCTGGCCGAGCGCCTCGTGGACCTCGCCCCCGACGGGCTCAGCCGCGTCTTCTACTCCGACAACGGCTCGACGGCGAACGAGATCGCACTGAAGATGGCCTACCAGTACCACCACCAGCGCGGCGAGTGGTGGCGGTCCGGCTTCGTGTGCCTGAACGACAGCTACCACGGCGACACCATCGGCTCGGTGTCGGTCGGCGGGATCGAGCTGTTCCACAGCCTGTACCGGCCGCTGCTGTTCCAGACGCACCGCGCCGAGCCCGGCGAGATCGGCAGCCTCGCCGCCATCCTGCGCGAGCACGGCGACAAGCTGGCGGCCGTCATCGTCGAGCCGCTCGTCCAGGGTGCCGCCGGGATCCACGTCATGCCGGACGGGTATCTGCGCGCGGTCCGCGACGTGTGCGACGAGCACGGGATCTTCCTCATCTGCGACGAGGTCGCGACCGGCTTCGGCCGCACCGGCACGATGTTCGCCTGCGAGCAGGAGGGGGTGACCCCGGACTTCCTGACGCTCGCCAAAGGCGTCACCGGCGGCTACCTGCCGCTGGCGGCGACGCTGACGACCGAGCGCGTCTTCGAGGGCTTCCTGGGCGCGCACGAGGAGTTCCGCACGTTCTTCCACGGCCATACGTACACGGGCAACCCGCTCGCCTGCGCCGCCGCGATCGCGACGCTCGAGGTGTTCGAGCAGGAGCGCACCCTCGAGCGGCTGCAGCCCAAGCTCCGGCATCTGGGCGACCTGCTCGCGGAGCACGTCGCGCCGCTGCAGACCGTCCGCGAGATCCGCCGCAAGGGGCTGATGACGGGCATCCAGCTGACCGACTTCCCGGTGTCCGCGCGGATCGGCCACCGCGTCACGCTCGAGGCGCGCGAGCGCGGCGCCATCATCCGCCCGCTCGGCGACACGCTGGTGCTGATGCCGCCACTGTCGATCGAGCCGGCCGATCTGGAGCGCCTCGTGCGGATCACCGCGGCGTCGATCGCGGCGGCGACCGGTGCCGCGCTGCCGCGGGCCGCGGCCGGCGCGGCCGCCTGATCAGCCGCGGCGCACGCGGCGGGCGACGGCCAGCAGCAGCGCGAGCATGCCGGTCGCGCGCGCGACGGAGCGCACCATCCGCTCGCCCGAGGCGCCGTCGTCGATCGGGACGAACCGCGTCCCGTCAGCCGTCACCTCGATGAAGCCGACCGGCGTGGCGCTGAGCTTCCCGCCCCCGCCGCCGCCCTCGCCCTCACCCTCGCCGGAACCGGCGCCCAGGCCCAGGCCGCCGCGCGCACTGACGCGGGCCACCGTGATGACCGTTCGGCCCTCGGCGGTGACCGGCTCGCCGTAGCACAGGCGGGCACCCTGCATCCGGTCCACGAGCGTGCGGAACACCTGGCCGAGACGCCCGCCGCCAGCCGGCATCGCCACCGCCGCGAGCGCGGCAGGATCGGTCACGGCGGGCTTCTTCGCCATCCGCGCCTACTCGGCGTACGGCGTGAAGTCGCGCTTGCGCGCGCCGCAGACGGGACAGAACCACGTGTCGGGAATCTCCTCGAACGCCGTCCCCGCGGGAATCCCGCCGTCGGGATCGCCCTCGGCCGGGTCGTAGATGAAGCCGCAGGACTCGCAGATCCACTTCTGAAGCGCGCTCATGTGCGGCGAACCGTAGCGAACCTCGCTGGTAGCGTTCCCCGTCGTGCACGTCGACCGACCCGCCCCCGGCGAGGAGCTGAACGAGACGGACATCGTCGCCGAGCCGCGCCAGGCTGCAACGGTCATCGTGCTGCGCGGTGGCGCGCAGACGCTCGAACTGCTGCTCGTCAAGCGCACCGAGAAGGCGCGCTTCATGGGCGGCGTGTGGGTGTTCCCCGGCGGCGCCGTCGATGCGCACGAGGGCGAGGGCGACACGGCCCACCGGCTCGCGGCCGCGCGCGAGCTCGAGGAGGAGGCCGGGATCGCGCTCCCAGACCCCGGCGCGCTGGTCAAGTTCTCGAGGTGGATCACGCCGGCGGAGATCTCCATACGCTTCGACACGCACTTCTTCCTCGCTCCGCTCCCGGACGAGCAGGAGCCCCGGGTCGACGGCGACGAGATCGTCGAAGCCCGGTGGTACACCCCGCAGGCGGCACTGGACGCCCATACCCGTGAGGAGATCACACTCGTGTTCCCGACCATCAAACATCTCGAGCAGCTCGCGCCGTTCGATTCCGCCGACGCCCTGCTGGGCTTCGCGACCGGCCGTGAGGTCCTGCCGGTCACGCCGCGCGTCGTCCTGAGCGGCGAGATCGCCCGTGTCGTCCTGCCCGGCGAGCCCGGCTACGAGGACGCGGCATGACCGCCCGCATCGCCCTGGCGACCGCGACCGCAGCGCTCGCCCTGACCGCCGTCCCGGCCACCGCGCCGGCCGCGAAGAAGAAGCCCAGGACGCCCGCGTCGTGGGTGAAGGCCCAGAAGGACGCGAAGGCGCTGTTCGGCGTGCTGCGCCGTCCCGCGACCGCCGCGGACAAGCTGCCAAGGTCGGCCAAGAAGTCGCCGCCCGCCGCGATCTCGCGGACGGTCGGTGCGCTGAGCGGCCGCACGTACTTCCTCGTGGTCCGCGCGACGCGGGTGTGCCTGGCCGTCAAGCTGTCGACCGGCCAGACGCCGGAGTTCTGCGTGCCGGTCGCGAAGGTCAAGTCCGGCAGCTCGGTCCCGAAGGCGCTGGAGTCGGCGGGCGGTTCGAACTTCGACTACGTGGTCGCCGTCCCCGACGGCGCGACCGTCAGCCGCACGGCTGCCGGCACGACCACGCCGCAGACCGTTGCCGACAACGCGGCACTGATCGCCTCGATCCCGTTCGGCGGCAGCGTGGACGTGACCTTCAAGAGCGGCGCCACGCTGAAGCTGGCGCTCGGCCTGTCGCTCTAGGCGCCGGCGGGCTCGGCGGCGCCTTCGGCGTCGCCGTCCCCGTCGGCCGCGGCGTCGGTCGCCTCGGGCGCGTCAGCCTCGGGCGCGTCAGCCTCGGGCGTCTCGACCTCGGGCGCCGGCGCCGGCGCCTGAACCTCGGCCCCGACGTCCTCCGGGGCGGCGGCGCCGAGTTCGACGAGCAGCTGCGCGTAGCGCTTGTGGATCGGCTTCACGAGCGCGACGAGGCGGAGCACCTTGTCGACCGGCCCCTTGGCCTTGATCTGCCCCTTGTTCAGGGCCAGCGTCGCGTTGACGCGCCCGAGCCAGAAGGCGTGCGCCGTGTCGGCGTCCATCACGACGACGACATCGGCGCGCAGCTCCGTGGCACCGAGGTCGACGACGGGGTCCTCGCCCTTGACCGCCTTGATCGTGATCGTGGCGTTCGGGTTGCGGTGCTGGAACTGCACCACGCCGTCGAGGCGCTGGACCTGCGGCGCGAGCACGGGATCGGCGAGGACGTCCTGGAACAGCCTGCCCAGGACCGCGAACACCTGCCGGTCATCCTTGAAATTGCCCATCTGCGCTCTCAGGTCCCTTCGTCAGCGTCGCTCATCGCCGCCGGACAATAGACCGGCAGCCACCGTCCCGGCGTCAGGCCCGGAGCCGTCCCGCCGCTGGCTGGCGTGCGCATGGCCGCGAATCGTGGATGCCCGGCGCCGCACGGTGCGGCCGGATAGGGCTCCTGCCCATCCGGCCGCCACCGGGCGACGTCAGGCGCCACGAGGCGGGGTCAGGCGCGCGCCAGCAGGAGGGCGATGCCCTGTCCCCCACCGATGCAGAGGGTCACGAGGCCCAGCTCGTGCTCGCCGCGCTCCATCTCGGCCAGGCACTTGGCGGTGATCAGCGCTCCGGTCGCCGCGATCGGGTGCCCGAGGGCGATCGCGCCGCCGTTGGGATTGACCTTCGCCGGGTCAAGGTCGAGGTCGCGCATGACGGCGAGCGCCTGGGCGGCGAACGCCTCGTTGAGCTCGATCACGCCGACCTCGTCGAGCGTGCGGCCCGCGCGCTCCAGGACCTTGCGGACGGCCGGGACCGGCCCGATGCCCATAATCGACGGGTCGACGCCGCAGGACGCGTAGCCGAGGATGCGCGCGCGAACGGGCGCTCCGAGCTCGGCGGCGCGGCCTGAATCCATCAGCACGACGGCGGCCCCGGCGTCGTTCATGCCCGAGGCGTTGCCGGCGGTGACCGTGCCGCCGTCCTTCTTGAAGACCGTCGGCAGCTTGGCCATCGACTCCGCGCTGGCCTCCGGGCGGATGTGCTCGTCGCGGGTGAAGTCGACCTGCTCGCGCTTGACCTTCACGGGCACCGGCACCACCTCGCCGTCGAACACCCCGGCCTCGCGGGCGGTGAAGGCACGACGGTGCGACTCGACCGCGAACGCGTCCTGGTCCTCGCGCGAGATCGACATCTGGTCGGCGAGCTTCTCGGCCGTGACGCCCATGAGGACGCTCGAGAACGGGTCGGTCAGGCCGCCCATCACCGGGTCGATCAGCGGCGCCGGCCCCATCTTCGACCCCCAGCGCGCGTCGGGCATCCAGTAGGGCCCGCGGCTCATCGACTCCGCACCGCCGGCCAGCGCGACGCGCGACTCGCCGGTCTGGATCGCCTGCGCTGCCGAGACGATCGCCTGGACGCCGGTGCCGCAGAGGCGGTTGACGGTGTAGGCCGGCGTCTCCTTCGGGATCCCGGCGTTGATGCCGACGACGCGCGCCATGTACATGTCCTCCGGGCGCGTGTGGATGACGTTGCCGAAGACGACGTGATCGATCGCGTCCGGCTCGATCTGCGCGCGCTCGATCGCGGCGCGGGCGGCGATGACGCCGAGCTCGGTGGCGGGGACGTCCTTGAGCGACTTCCCATAGGAGCCCACGGCCGTGCGGGCGGCGGACGAGATGACGACGTTGGTCACGGCGGCGATCCTCTTCTGGTCGGGCGGCTGGTGCAGTGCTGCGGCCCGCAAGGGTAGGGATCACAACTTCCCGGCGGCGCGCGCGTTGCACGCGTGTGCGCCGGCAATCCGCGGGAAACCCCGATGCGGCCGGGCGACCGGTCCTGCGACAGTCGGGAGCGATGCGCCGCCGGGCCTGGCCGCTCCGACGTCTCGCCGCCGCGACGGCCCTCCTCGCGCTGCTCTGCTGCGGCCCCGCCGGCGCGCAGGAGCCCTCGGTCCCGCTCGCCCGCGACGCCACGGCGGTCCGGATCATCGACGCGTCGCTGCGGTCCGTCGCCCCGCTGCAGCGCGAGAGCGGGCTGTTCGACGATGCCACCGGCCGCGTCGTCGGCGGGGACGGGCTGCCGTCGCTCGCGTTCGTCGCACTCGCCCGGGCGGGCGAGGACGGCCAGGAGCCGGCGCGCCCGTCCGCCACGCTGCTCGCGCCGGCCGCGGTCAGGGGCGTCGGAGCCGCCGTCGCGGCCGGCGCGGCGAGCGCCGGGCTGACGACGACGGCGGACCCGGATCCCGGCAGCTGGCGGCTGACGCTGGCGCGCCGCACCCTGGCCCGCGGGTCTGGCAGCAGCGTGATCCTGCGCTGGCCGCTCGCGATGACCCTCGGCGGACACCTCGAGGACCTGCTGGTCGGCGACCGCGGCGACCTGCGCTCGCGCGCGCTGACCTGGGGTCGGCTGCACGCGGCGGGGATCGCGGGCAGGCCGGCAGCGAGGACAGCCGACCGCTGCTACCAGGACCCGGCCTGCTTCAACAACTACAAGCTCGCCGACGCCGTGCTGAACCTCGAACTCGTCCGCAGCGGGCTGCGGGGGACGGCGGCCCGGACCCGGCTACGGGACCCGGCGGCGCTGCGCCGCGCGACGCTGCACTGGCTCGGCGCGATCCTGCCAGGGGTCGCCCCGCCGACGGCGCGGGTGACGATCCCGGGGCGCCCGCCCGAGGTCGCGACGATCCTGAGCGACCCCGGAACCCGGCCGCTGGCCTACGCCACGCTGTGCACCGCGTGGACGCTGCGCGCGGCGCGCCTCGCCGGGCCGTCGGCCCCGGTCGGGCTGCGCCGGCTCGCGCGCCGGGCGCTCTGGGGGCTGCTCGGAGCGGCGGGGCCTGATGGTGACCTCTCCTGGTCGGGCCGGGGACAGGGCCAGGCGTGGACCCATGCCGCCGCGTTGTACGCGGCGAGCGCCGGCGCCGCCCTGTTCGCCGACACCGATCCGCTGCTCGCCGCTCGCCTGCGGCGCCTCGCCGACGTGCAGCTCGACGCGCTCGACGCGCGCCTGCGCGGCGGCGCGCTCCAGGTGCTGCCGAGCGGCAACGACCAGCTCGCCGGGCTGGACCACTACTACTCGGTCACGGGCAGCACGGGACTGGCGCTCACCTTCCTGCAGCTGGCGCGCGGCGAGCTGCCGGATGCCTCCGCGCGGCGCCTGCCGCTCCCGGCCGAGATCGACGGTGCCGGCATGTCCGACCCGGACACGGGCCTCGTCACGCGACGCGCGGGGCTGTCGTGGATGGGCGTGCGCCTGCGCCGCGATCACCCGTACGACCCGCGCAGCGACGCGGGCCTGGTCCGCGCCGTCCGCCTGCTGGGCGGTCGCTGGCGCGAGCAGCTGCCCGAACGCCCAGGACCGGTCGCGCGTCCCGGCGGGCCCGCGCTCCGCACGCCCTCGGGCGGGCCGGTCCTCGTGATCGGGGCGACGCACTTCCAGCCGCGCGCGACGGGGGTCCGGGCGCTGACCGGCGGCGTCGAGCTGCACGGCATCTGGCAGGCGGCCCGCGGCGGCCGGGTCGCCGGGACCTGGCGCTACCTCGCCGCGGCGTCGGGCGTCGAGCTCCGCTCGACGTGCCCGCTCGGCGCGCGGATCGAGCTGACGGCCTGGCTGCCGCGCCGCGGCGTCCAGCGGCGTGACGGCGGGCTGCTCGAACGCGCCGGCTACGGGCTGCGCGTGACGCCGCGCCCGCGCATCCGCACGCTGGTGGCCGACTACGCGAACAGCGTCCAGCCCGATCTGCGCGCGTACCGGATCGTGACCGCGTGCACGCAGCCCTCGATGTCGGCGACGTGGAGCGGCGGCGCCGGAACCCCCGCCGATCCGCCCGTGCCGGCGCCCGGCGACTGAGCCGCGGCGGGTTGGTCGCCCCGGCGCCCGCCGCCCGCCCGGGTTGTGCAGACCGGAGCGGAGCGGCTTGGTACGTTGCGCCAAAGCCTCACGAACGGGAGCAGCGGCATGTCCACCAGCACCACCACCCTCCAGAACTTCATCGGCGGCAGGAGCGTCGCGGCGAGCGGCGACGGCACGCACGACGTCCACAACGCCGCGACCGGCGAGACGATCGCCCAGATGGGCCTGTCGAGCGCCGCCGACGTGGACGCGGCGGTCGCCGCGGCGCGCACGGCCTTCGGCGAGTGGGGCCAGGCGACGCCGTCCGAGCGCAGCCTCGCGCTGCTGCGGATCGCCGACGAGATCGAGGAGCGCGGCGAGGAGCTGGCGCGCATCGAGTCCGAGAACACCGGCAAGCCGCTGGCGCTGACGATCAGCGAGGAGATCCCCCCGGCCGT